>NZ_CP028940.1:1765260-2090447 GCF_013307205.1 Polynucleobacter arcticus
AATTCAAGCCGCTTACGAGCTAGTTAAGCGCAGTCTTGAAGAAACACTCTCTCAAGACTCCGTTTTTTCTTCCCCCAGCTACGTCAAAGAGTTCTTGCAGGCTAAATTTGGGCGCCTTCCTCATGAAGTCTTCTTATGCCTTTACCTCGACTCCAGACTTCACTTGATGGAGTGCCAGGAGCTCTTTAGGGGCTCCCTAACCCATACTGCCGTCTACCCCAGAGAAATCCTCAAGGAAGCCCTCTCTAGGAATGCCAGCGCCCTAATCGTGGCTCACAACCATCCTAGCGGAAATCCGTTACCCAGTATTGCTGATCAAGAATTAACCCTGGCGCTCACCAAAGCCCTGCAATTAGTCGATATTCCGCTTTTAGATCACTGCATTGTCAGCAATAGTGGATTTTTCTCATTTTCTGATGCAGGCCTTATGAATAATGAGTAAAAATAGAAGTAATTACTAACTTAAAGAGCATTTTTGACCATTATTGATGCTTAGATCGCCCAATCCTAAAAACTAAAGCCAATTAGAGGTAGATCAAAGTGGGTGGAGACTGATACAATCTTCTTTTTTCGCAATTAATGGAGTTATGTCATGGCAAAAGTTTGCCAAGTCACTGGGAAGAAGCCGATGGTTGGCAACAATGTATCCCATGCAAACAATAAAACGAAGCGTCGCTTTTTGCCGAATTTGCAAAATCGTCGTTTCTGGGTTGAATCTGAAAACCGTTGGATTAGCTTGCGCTTAACCAACGCTGGTTTGCGCGTTATCGACAAAAATGGCATCGATGCTGTTTTGACTGATCTTCGTGCACGCGGCGAAATTTAAGGAGCACAAAAATGGCTAAAGGCGGCAGAGAAAAAATCAAGTTAGAGTCATCAGCTGGTACTGGTCACTTCTATACAACTTCAAAAAACAAGCGTACAAAGCCTGAGAAAATGGAGATCATGAAGTTTGATCCAACCATTCGCAAGCACGTTGCTTATAAAGAAACAAAGCTGAAATAATCTATCGATTCAAGATTAATTTTTAGCAAATAAAAAACCCGCTACATCAGCGGGTTTTTTATTGCCTTACTTTTGCTACAGCCGCGACTTAGGCGTAGCGACGCAGTCTCAAGGAGAAGTCGCGAAGGCTCGATAAGCCACTATCTTCAGCACTCTGACACCAGGCATGCAACTGAGAAAGCAATTGATCGCCGGTAGCATTAGAGCGACTCCAGATTGCTTGTAGATCACGGCGCATCTCAATCATCTTACGTAGCTGGATATTGCTAGCCATGAGCTCTTCAAGCTTGGCTTGCTCTTCAACCGTCAAGCGGGATTCATCCTTACCCAACCAGGTGCGTGCGTCTTTAAGGTGCGATGCTAACTCCTGCATATGCTGAACCTCGTTACTGAAGAAGCTACGCAAAGTTTTGCTATAGCGAGCCATGATTTCATAACGATTAGCGATGATGGCTTCAAGCGTTCCCTGATCAGCGGGACGCAAGTCGCTGAGCACCGGCTTAGGAGAAGTCTTCTTTACTTTAGCTAAACCAACAGCACTCAAAATCTGAATGTACATCCAGCCAATATCAAACTCATACCACTTGCTAGAAAGCTTGGCACTGGTAGCAAAGGTGTGGTGATTGTTATGTAGCTCCTCTCCACCAATCAAAATTCCCCAAGGAAAAACATTGGTTGCAGCATCTTCACAGTCGTAATTACGATAACCCCAAAAGTGGCCAATGCCATTAATGATTCCAGCGGCTGTAATTGGAATCCACAGCATTTGTACAGCCCATACCGTTAAACCGATTGCGCCAAACAGGAACACATCAACAATCAGCATTAAAGCCACGCCCTGCCAAGAGCATTTCGAATAGATATTGCGCTCGAGCCAATCATCGGGTGTGCCGTGACCAAACTTATCTACAGTCTCTTGATTGCGTGATTCTTTTTTATACAGCTCAGCACCGCGAGCCAGCACGGTGCCGATGCCCAACACTTGCGGGCTATGCGGATCATCAATCGTTTCGCACTTAGCGTGATGCTTGCGATGAATAGCTGCCCACTCCTTGGTAATCATCCCCGTTGTTAACCAGAGCCAGAAACGGAAAAAGTGAGACATGATGGGATGCAAGTCCAAAGCCCGGTGCGCTTGGCAGCGGTGCAAAAAAATCGTTACACCGGCAATAGTGATATGGGTGGCAACCAGCGTGAAAACGAGGATTTGCCACCAAGCCCAATTTAAATAGCCATGGGAGAGCCAGTTAAGGAATAAATCAAAACCTGAAGCTGCGTTCAAAAGGGAATCCTCAAGAGGTCAAACGCTTATTTTAGTTCTTTCCCGGCTTTCTTGGGTTTGACCTGAATCTCTTTTTCCTCAGCATTGTCAGCATCATGATCGAGCTTCGCAACAGGTGCAGCCGCTTTCTTTTGGAATACTGCGCCAAAGAATCCGTCAGTCCCATGGATATGCGGCCATAGTTGCCACCAAGGATTATCTGGACTGCAACCCATAGGCATCATTTCCTTTGGAAACAGCGGCTTAAGGACCTCGGCAGCAGGGACTGCCTCAAAATTAGGGTGCTTTTCCAAAAATGCTTCTGCAATCAGTTGGTTTTCTTGAGGCAACAGACTGCACGTGGCATAAACCAAGCGGCCGCCCGGTTTTAATAAGCGACTCGCTGAAGTCAAAATATTCATCTGCTTCTGATTGAGCTCTAGAACACCCTCTGGGGTCTGACGCCACTTCAGGTCAGGATTGCGTCGCAGTGTTCCCATACCGCTACAAGGCGCATCTACCAAAACACGATCGATCTTGCCCGCCAAGCGCTTGATCTTGGCATCATTCTCGCTATCTATCCACACAGGATGGACGTTAGAAAGGCCGCTACGGGCTTGTCTTGGCTTTAAATTGGCTAAGCGGCGCTCGGATGTATCCAGAGCGTACAAGCGCCCTGTAGAGCGCATAAGCGCACCGAGTGCCAAGGTCTTGCCGCCGGCACCTGCACAAAAATCCACAACCATCTCACCACGCTTGGGCGCTAGCAAATAAGCTAACAGCTGGCTTCCTTCGTCTTGCACCTCAAACATCCCCGCTTTAAATCCAACCGTATTTTGTAAAGCAGGCTTACCCATAATGCGCACCCCATCAGGTGCATAAGGCGTAGGGATTGCTTGATAGCGACCACCCAATGCATTCATCTCGACCAGCAATTGCTCTCGAGTGGTTTTCATGGTGTTAGCGCGCAGGTCCAACAAAGCAGGCTGCATCAGTGATTTCGCTAAGGCTTCACGCGTTTCTTCGCCAGGATATTTTCCAAATGCATCCCATAACCATTCCGGCAAATTGTTGCGGACCAATGGATTGAGCGCGGTTGGATCAACGGTTGCGAATCGTTGCAACCACTCATACTCACCAGGCTTCAGTACGTGAGCCAAATCAGCGATTGCACTTTCTGCACGGTTCGCAGAACCTAGGCCACCTTCAGTTAGGGCGGACATCAAACCCAATAGGGCTAAACGTCTAGCTTGCGAGCCCTCACCGCTAGAAGCGAATTGAGAGAACTCATTTTTACGACGCAAGATCGCAAATGCACTCTCTGCAATCAAGGCACGATCACGGTTGCCTAGCTGTGGTTCGGAGCGGAAATACCGACTCACAACCCGATCAGCAGGTTGCTCGAAATTCAATAATTCTGGAAGTAATCGCTCTAAATGAATCGCATGCTGAGGCAAAGCCTTGGCATTAGAAAAGTTTTTTTGACCTTCGGGTGCAATGATGTTGCCGCTCGCATTACGGCGCTCTGGACGACGTAAAGGATCTTTGGATTTGGCAGCGTAACTTTTTTGTGGGCCTAGTCTAGATCCTGATCTGGATCCGGATTTACTGTCCTTGCTTGCTCCGCGGGATGAACGTTCTTTACTCATAATTTTATTAATTGCGACTCCGGTGGTTGTACCTGAACTTGATTACTTACTATTCGCAATCGTCCATCAAGGAACCATTTTACGGCCCGCGGGTAAATCTGATGCTCGGCAACCAAAACTCGAGCAGCCAAGCTATCTGCATCATCACCTGGAAGTACCGGAACGGAGGCCTGGCAAATGATGGGGCCTTCATCCACGCCCTCAGTCACAAAGTGCACGCTGGCCCCGTGCTCAACAACGCCAGCCTCTAAAGCACGCTCATGGGTGTGCAAACCCGGGAAAGCAGGCAGCAAAGCTGGGTGAATATTGATGAGGCGACCCTCAAAATGGCGAATGAAGGCAGGAGTCAGAATTCTCATGAAACCTGCCAAAACCACCAAATCAGCCCCTAATTCATCGATTTTCTGTATCAAAGCAGCATCAAAAGAGTCGCGCGTGGCATGCTCCCGATGCTCAATAGCAAAGGCAGGAATACCCTGGGAGCGAGCAAAATCCAGGCCCTTGGCCGCAGAATGGTTGGCAATAACCCCCGCAAAAGTGACGGGCCAGCCCTCTTTTTGGGCAGTTTTGACGATAGCCTCGAAATTAGATCCGCGGCCTGAGATTAAGGTGACGATTGATGGCATGCCCACAATATAATTGATGGTTACCCCGAAAGCGACCCTGAAAGTGATTTAGTGAACGTATTCCGTGGCCCCACTCAGTTTTCTGCAGGACCAGCTTGTGCCTTAACCATCGGTAATTTCGATGGCGTGCACAGGGGTCACCGCGCCCTGCTCAAGCAGCTTAAGGATGGAGCTCAAGAACGCAACTTAGTGAGCTGCGTCATGACCTTCGAGCCGCACCCAAAGGAATTCTTTGCTCCAGAACAAGCGCCGCCACGTATTCTGAATTTGCGTGACAAGCTTGCTGCGTTTTCCGACATCGGAATCGACCGCGTCGTTGTCGAGCATTTCAACAATGCATTTGCCCGCCTTACGCCAGAACAATTTGTTTCTGAAATCATCGTCAACCAACTGAACGCTAAATGGATTTTAATTGGGGATGATTTTTGTTATGGCGCAAAACGCGCTGGTGATTTTGCAAGCCTAAAAGCAGCTGGTGAAAAATATGGTTTTGAGGTATCTAGCATTGATACCGTAGTGGAAGATGGCGAACGAATTTCTAGCTCAGCGTTACGCAATGCATTAGCCAATGGAAAAATGGAGCAGGCCAGAAAACTACTTGGTCGCCCTTACGGAATTTCTGGTCATGTTATTCATGGTCAAAAACTCGGGCGCACTTTAGGCTTCCCTACACTCAATCTCGCTGTGGCCAATCACCTGCATCACCGCAAGCCAGCATGCTCGGGTATCTTTACGGCCCAAGTGATTGGCCTGGGGGATAAACCTCTGCCAGCGGTAGCCAGTCTCGGCGTGAGACCAACAGTTGAAGATGAAGGTCGCGTATTGCTAGAGACCCATATTTTTGATTACAACGCTGACGTCTACGGAAAAATTATTACTGTAGAACTCTTAGAAAAAATTCGTGATGAGGCGAAGTACTCTGACCTCGATGCCCTTACTAAAGCGATTGCATCTGATGCAGCGCATGCCAGAAATTATTTCCAGAAAAAAACTTATGTCTGAAAAAGAAAACTCCTATCCCGTCAATCTTTTAGAGACCCCATTTCCAATGCGGGGGGATCTACCTAAACGTGAACCTCAATGGGTTGCACAATGGCAGAAGAATAAACTCTATGAAAAGATTCGTGCGGCCCATGCCAATCAACCGAAATTTATTTTGCATGATGGCCCTCCTTATGCCAACGGTGACATTCACATTGGTCATGCAGTAAATAAAATTCTTAAAGACATGATTGTGAAGTCCCGCTGGTTAATGGGATTTGACTCTGCATATGTCCCAGGTTGGGATTGTCACGGCATGCCAATTGAGATTCAGATTGAAAAGCAGTTTGGTAAAAATTTGCCAACGGCTGAAGTGCAGGCCAAAGCACGTGCCTATGCGCAAGTGCAAGTAGATAAGCAAAAGATCGACTTTGAGCGCCTGGGTGTTTTGGGTGACTGGAACAATCCTTACCTCACCATGAACTTTCGCAATGAAGCCGATGAAATTCGTGCGCTTGGCAAGATTTGGGAGAAAGGTTATGTCTTCCGCGGCTTAAAGCCAGTGAACTGGTGTTTTGATTGCGGCTCTGCACTTGCTGAAGCTGAAGTGGAATATCAAGATAAAACAGATCCAACAGTGGATGTCGGGTTTGCATTTGATGATGCACAACGTCCACAACTCGCAAAAGCATTTGGTTTAACTGAGATTCCAGCCAAGCCAGGAATGATTGTTATTTGGACAACAACACCTTGGACTATTCCATCCAATCAAGCCTTGAATGTTCATCCTGAGCTGAGTTATGCCCTCGTCGATACTGGCGATAAGTTGCTTATCTTGGCAGAAGACCGTGTAGAAACTTGCCTAGAAGATTTTGGACTTGAAGGAAAAGTTATTGCTACTTGTTTGGGTAGTCAGTTGGCTCATATTTCTTTTTGGCATCCGCTTGCACCATTGCATGAGGGCTACAAGCGTCTTTCACCGATCTACCCTGCTGAGTACGTCACCTTAGATACTGGTACCGGCGTAGTTCACTCCGCACCAGCTTATGGCGAAGAAGACTTTAAGTCTTGTAAAGCAAATCAATTGGCTGATAAAGACATTCTTAATCCAGTCATGGGCAATGGTGTCTATGCATCTTGGTTGCCACTCTTTGCCAATGAATATATTTGGAAAGCCAATCCCAAGATTGTGGAAGCGATGCGTGAAGCGGGCAGCCTCTTGCGAGACAAAACCTATACTCACTCTTACATGCACTGCTGGCGTCATAAGTCGCCGATTATTTATCGCGCGACCTCACAGTGGTTTGCAAGCATGGATAAGAAACCATCCGATGGTAAAGCCAGCTTACGTGAGGCAGCATTAGCAGGCATCGAGAACACTGAGTTTTTCCCTGCCTGGGGCAAGCAGCGCTTAAACAGCATGATTGCCAACCGTCCAGATTGGACTTTGTCACGTCAACGCCAATGGGGTGTACCGATGGCTTTCTTTGTGCACAAGGAAAGTGGCGAGCCGCATCCACGCACAGCAGAGTTGTTGGAAGAAATTGCGAAGCGTGTTGAAAAAGAAGGTATTGAAGCCTGGCAAAAACTCGAAGTTGCGGAACTACTGGGTGATGAAGCGGCGCACTATGAAAAGAATCGTGACACCTTAGACGTCTGGTTTGACTCTGGCACCACCCACTGGCACGTCATTCGGGGTTCACACCGTGATGAACTTTATCGTCCCGAAGCTGAAAATGCAGATGGTCGTTTGGTAGATTTGTACCTTGAGGGCTCAGACCAACATCGTGGCTGGTTTCACTCCTCATTGCTCACTGGCGCTATGCTCGATGGCAAGCCCCCTTATAAAGCACTCCTGACACATGGCTTTACCGTGGATGGTCAAGGTCGCAAGATGAGTAAGTCTGTTGGTAACGTGATTGCTCCTCAACAAGTTGCCGATAAGCTGGGTGCAGAAATCATTCGCCTTTGGGTTGCTTCTACCGATTACTCGGGTGAGATGACCATCTCTGATGAGATTCTGAAACGCGTAGTGGAAAGCTATCGTCGTATTCGCAATACATTGCGTTTCTTATTGGCTAACCTATCCGACTTTGATCCAAGTTTGCATACGATGCCCGCCAGCGAATGGTTAGAAATTGATCGCTATGCTGTTGCGCTCGCCAATCAATTACAACAAGACGTACAGGCACACTACAAGGCTTATGAATTTCAGCCTGCTGTTGCTCGCATGCTCACTTTCTGCTCAGAAGATTTAGGTGGCTTCTACTTAGATATTCTGAAGGATCGCCTCTACACCAGCGCCCCAGACTCGAAAGAGCGTCGTGCAGCTCAGAATGCCCTCTTTCATATCACCCGCAACCTGCTGAAGTGGCTTGCCCCATTCCTCTCCTTTACAGCCGAGGAAGCTTGGCTGTCAGTCCCGCATGGTGTAAATGAAAAACTTAGTGAATCGATCTTTATGGAAGAGTTTGGCGTCTTCCCAGAAATCACCCAGGCCACTGAACTCCTAGCCAAATGGAACCGTGTTCGAGAAATTCGCTCCGAAGTGACTAAAGCGATTGAGATTGAACGTGAAGCTGGCAATGTTGGATCGTCCCTGCAAGCTGAGCTGACCATTAAAGTCGGTGATGTCGATTTTGCAATTCTGCATTCATTGGAAGATGACTTGCGCTTTGTAACCATTACTTCCAGCGCGAATATCGAACTCAGCGATGTGGGTCTCGAGGTGCTAGTGCGTGGCAGCCAATACAAGAAGTGTGGTCGCTGCTGGCATCACACTCCAGATGTGGGCGCCAATACGGAACATCCAGAATTGTGCGGTCGCTGTATTGGTAATCTTTTCGGAAGCGGTGAAAGTCGCTTGTTTGCCTAAGTCAACTAGCCTCAGATAAACCCATAGGAAACGACACCCCATGAACCTCTCATTTCTGCGTTGTCTAGCCATTGCTGTTACTACGCTATTGCTAGATCAATTAAGTAAATGGTCGGCACTGAGCAATCTGCAACTGGGGGTGCCCGAACCGGTATTGCCTTTCTTAAATTGGCTTTTGCTATTTAACCCAGGAGCAGCTTTTTCATTCTTAGCCCAGGGCTCAGGCTGGCAACGTTGGTTCTTTACAGCTATCGGCTTAGCCGCTTCAGCCTATATCCTTTGGTTGCTGCGCCAGAGCCAGGGGGATAGGATGCTGTGCTGGGCGCTTAGCCTGATTCTTGGTGGCGCCTTAGGCAATGTCCTCGATCGCATCATGTACGGCGCTGTAGTGGACTTTATTGACCTGCATTACGCTAACTGGCATTGGCCAGCTTTCAATATTGCTGATAGTGCCATTTGTATTGGCGCAGCCCTCATTATTTGGGGCGAGCTACGGAAGTCGTTTGGCAAAAACCCCCAATCCCTTTAAGCTGGCGCTATGCAATCACTTTTAAATAAGAAAATCGTTCTCGGCATCTCCGGCGGAATAGCAGCCTACAAATCTGCTGAGTTGGCACGCTTGCTGATACAAGAGGGGGCGAGTGTTCAAGTAGTGATGACGGAGGCTGCTCAGCAGTTTGTGACCCCAGTGACCATGCAGGCGCTGACAGGTAATCCGGTTTATACCAGTCAATGGGACAGCAGCATTGCCAATAATATGGCGCACATTGAGCTCTCCAGAGCGGCGGATGCCATTTTGATTGCACCAGCCAGTGCGGATCTGATGGCAAAGCTTTCTTTGGGCTTAGCAGATGACCTGCTCAGCACCTTGTGCCTAGCAAGAGATTGCCCTCTCCTTCTAGCGCCCGCCATGAATAAACAGATGTGGGAACATGCGGCAACGCAAAGAAGTGCTCAGCGCCTGATTGAAGACCAGGTTGCTTTACTTGGCCCTGCCAGTGGCTTTCAAGCTTGTGGTGAAGTAGGCTTTGGACGCATGCTTGAGCCAGTAGAAATTGCCGAGCAGTGCATTGCTTTCTTTCAGAAGAAGTTACTCATTGGTAAGCGCATACTGATTACTGCAGGTCCCACTTTTGAAGCCATGGATCCTGTTCGAGGCATTACTAATCGTAGCTCGGGCAAGATGGGCTTTGCCATCGCACGTGCAGCTATTGAGGCTGGTGCAGAGGTGCACTTGGTAGCAGGCCCATGCGAACTTACCACCCCGTTAGCAGCAACCGGAAAAATTACCCGCACTAATGTCGTCAGCGCTAAAGAAATGCATGCAGCCACTATGCAGTCTAGAGATTGCGATATCTTTTTTGCGGTTGCCGCAGTAGCAGACTGGGGTATCGCTAAACCCGCAAAAGAAAAGATGAAGCGTCAAGGCAAGCAGGCGCCAAGCCTGGAGTTCGTTGCCAATCCCGATATCTTGGGGGACGTTGCCAAAACAGTAAGGATGAAAGGCGGTAGGCCACATCCCTACTGCATTGGCTTTGCGGCTGAATCGACTGAGTTAGCAAAACATGCTGAAGAGAAACGCAAGCGCAAAGGCATTCCGATGATCGTGGGTAACATTGGCCCAGATACCTTTGGTAGTGATCTCAACGAACTCCTCATTGTTGATGAAAATGGTAGCAAGAAAATTGCTAAGGCAGAAAAGCTTCAACTCGCTCGCCAACTCATCCAGCTAGTCGCTAAAAAAATCTAATCTCTTTCTCGATTTAGGAAATTCCATGCAACAACTTCAAGTCAAGATTCTCGATGAACGTATGCGTGATCAACTGCCCGCGTATGGCACACCCGGTAGCGCAGGCCTAGATCTTCGTGCTTGCATTGACCAAGCTATTGAAATTGCCCCAGGACAAACGGTTTTAGTGCCAACTGGTTTAGCGATCTACGTAGAAGATCCTCGCTATGCAGCCTTTATTCTGCCTCGCTCTGGACTGGGTCATAAGCATGGCATTGTTCTTGGAAACTTAGTGGGATTGATCGATTCTGACTACCAGGGTCAACTCATGGTCAGCACATGGAACCGCGGCTCTACGTCTTTCAAGCTTGAGCCAATGGAGCGCTTGGCTCAACTGGTGGTGATGCCCATTCAACAAGTCGAGCTCAAGGTTGTTGAAGAGTTCACCCAGAGTAGTCGCGGGGCTGGCGGGTTTGGAAGCACTGGTAGAGCTTAATTATCTATTGATTGCTGGTCGCACAAGAGAGCCCCGAGTATCTATGATTGTTTTATATCCAGTGATCGGATCAACGGTCTCTGTATAAGTTCCCAATAGGCTAGCTGCTGGTAGATTCTGCTGCGGCTTCTCATATTGAGCGGATTGAGGTTTCTGCAACTCCCTTTCCTGCTGTTGGCGCAACTTGATACAACTAGGCGCTGCCGCGGAGTACTTACTGGTGCATTTAATAGCCAATGCATCTTCAAACATCCCAGCCTGATCAAATGATCTAGCTGCCTCAAATGTCATACATTCAGTTGCCTCCCAGGATGAGCCGGCACTAAAACCAAAGAGCACGGCAGAGCCCCCAATCGATGTAGATCCCATGCACGGAGCGGTAGGGTGATTGGCCGGGGAAAATGCTGTAGCAACAGGGATCTTAGGTGCAACATAGGTTGATGTAATAGTTGTATTTCCCGACGTATTGCCTTGGGAACTTGAGGCACCAGAAGTGGTATTGCCAACAGAGCCACCAGCCGATGTTGATGCTCCCGTTGTAAGGCTGCCAACTGAGCCGCCAGCACCACCAGCTGAGGTAGAGGCTCCTGTAGATAGGCTTCCTACGCTTGAAACAGAGTTACTTAGAGGGCTACTAGTAACAGCGCCACCGGTGGTGCCACCGGTTGTGTCGACTGTAATTTGCGCATAAGGCTTACTAAACACGAGTGCGATCAAACTTGTCAGCGCAAGTTTTTTAAACATATTGAAATTTTCTATGGGGATTGAATCGACTCTAATTCGCTAGAGTGGACGACTATTGCTCGAGGTTGAAAAGCCCAGTGCCGCAACAGTTATCAACCTTGGATTGACCTCAAGATACCTTATAAGCACCACAATAGATACAACTCATTGGCAAAGGCAATCTAGATGCCTGAATGATGGGTAAATGACTAATTTAGAGTGTGCCGATAACTATGCAAGGTCATTATCCGAAGCAAAAACCACCCGAAGGTGGCCTTTGCATACTACTCAATTCATGACAGTTAGTGGAGTTTAAATTTCCTCAACTGGTGCTAAATCAGCCTTTGGCCTTTTACCCGGAATGACTGGTGCCTCAAACTGAAGTAGTACTTTGCCATCCATATCAACATCTACGTCAACGTGACCACCTTGCGCCAACTTACCGAAAAGTAGCTCATCAGCCAAGGCTTTGCGGACCGTGTCCTGAATAATCCGTTGCATTGGTCTTGCACCCATGAGTGGGTCAAAGCCGTGTTTTGCCAAATGAGCCCTTAACGCTGGACTAAATGTTGCATCCACCTTCTTCTCATGTAATTGCTCTTCCAGTTGCATTAAGAACTTATCCACCACACGCATGATGATGGTCTCATCAAGCGCTTTGAAGGAAACAATCGCGTCTAAACGGTTGCGGAACTCTGGCGTAAAGAACTTCTTGATATCCGCCATCTCATCACCAGACTCACGTGCATTCGTAAATCCAATAGTAGACTTCTGCATTGCCTCGGCACCCGCATTCGTGGTCATGATGATGATCACGTTACGGAAATCCGTTTTACGGCCATTGCTGTCCGTTAAGGTGCCATGATCCATCACCTGCAATAGGATATTGAAAATGTCTGGGTGAGCCTTTTCAACCTCATCGAGCAGGAGAACGCAATGGGGTTTCTTATTAATAGCCTCAGTCAGCAAGCCACCTTGATCAAAACCAACATATCCTGGAGGAGCGCCAATGAGGCGACTAACTGCATGCCGCTCCATATACTCCGACATATCAAAGCGCAGGAGCTCGATACCTAAAATATAAGCAAGTTGCTTTGCAACCTCAGTCTTACCAACGCCTGTTGGGCCAGAGAATAAGAAAGAACCGATTGGTCGATCAGTCTTGCCAAGCCCTGCGCGCGTCATCTTAATGGCACTGGCCAAAGCTTCAATAGCTGGATCCTGGCCAAACACCACACTCTTAATATCGCGGTCCAAGGTTTGGAGCTTGCTACGGTCATCTACAGTCACTGACTGTGGCGGTATACGGGCAATTTTGGCAACGATCTCCTCAATCTCCGGACGACCAATGGTTTTCTTCTGCTTCGATTTTGGCAAAATACGTTGAGCAGCACCAGCCTCATCAATCACGTCAATTGCCTTATCTGGCAAATGGCGGTCGTTGATATAGCGTGAAGAAAGTTCTGCGGCAGCCACTAAAGCTGCGGAAGCATATTTCACACCGTGATGTTCCTCAAAGCGAGATTTAAGGCCACGCAAGATTTGTACGGTTTGGTCAACGGTTGGCTCAACCACATCGACTTTTTGGAAGCGACGGGATAGCGCCGCATCTTTTTCGAAAATGCCGCGGTATTCAGTAAAGGTAGTTGCACCGATACATTTGAGCTGACCATTCGAGAGTGCGGGCTTCAATAAGTTGCTTGCATCCAACGTGCCACCTGACGCAGCGCCCGCACCAATCAAAGTATGAATCTCATCAATAAACAGAACACCGTGAGGGCTGTCTTTTAAAGACTTCAACACACCCTTCAGGCGTTGCTCAAAATCACCGCGATACTTAGTGCCTGCTAATAAAGCGCCCATGTCTAATGAATAGACCGTGGCATCCGCCAAAATCTCAGGGACATCTCCTTTGACAATACGCCAGGCGAGGCCTTCAGCAATAGCAGTCTTACCCACGCCTGCCTCACCCACCAAGAGGGGATTATTTTTACGGCGACGACACAGCACCTGAATCACACGCTCTACTTCGCTATCGCGCCCAATCAGGGGATCTATCTTGCCCTGTTTGGCTAAGACGTTCAGGTTCTGGGTGTATTGCTCGAGGGGACTTTCTTTTCCACCTGAAGCCGCCTCTTCATTCTCCTGCGTTGATTCAGCAGGCTTAACCTGCTCGGCCTGATCTTTGCGAACGCCATGACTAATGAAGTTCACCACATCTAAGCGAGTTACACCCTGCTGCTGCAGGAAGTAGACCGCATGAGAATCTTTTTCACCAAAGATGGCAACCAGTACATTCGCGCCAGTCACTTCTTTCTTACCACTGGAAGTGGACTGAACGTGCATGATCGCGCGCTGAATCACACGCTGAAAACCCAAGGTGGGCTGCGTGTCAACTTCATCATTACCTGGGACAACCGGCGTATTGTCATTAATAAAATTTTTCAAATGCGCACGAAGCTCAGCAATGTTGACAGCGCAGGCCTTTAAGACCTCAACTGCTGTCGCGTTATCTAGCAAAGCGGCAAGCAAATGCTCAACTGTAATGAACTCGTGTCGCGATGCTCTCGCATCAACAAACGCCATATGCAAACTCACTTCTAATTCTTGGGCAATCATGCTTCCTCCATAGTGCACTGCAGTGGGTGTCCCGCTTCGCGGGAGAGTTCGATAACTTGATGCACTTTTGTTGCCGCAACATCTCGCGTAAATACACCGCAGATGCCTTTGCCAACCAAATGAACCTGCAACATGATCCGTGTAGCTGTCTCATGGTCCTTATTAAAATACTCCTGAATCACCATCACTACAAATTCCATTGGTGTGTAATCGTCATTCAATAGTAAAACTTTATACATCGAAGGTGCTTTTAATTTCTCGGCCTGCTTTTCGAGAAGAATAGTGTCTTCAATATAGGGAGTGTTTGGATTACCAACCGTGGGATTTTTTGTAGCGCGACTCATGAGAAACATTCTAAACACAGATAGATAAATTGGGATTTGGGGGCTTTGTTGCAAAAAACCATCAAGAAAGGGCTCTTAAACCCATATTGGGGCATTTTTCCATAAAAAAAGGGGGCTTTATTAGTAACTATCTTTGCCTAACCCCTTGACACCCCACCATAAAGGGCAAACAATCAGGGGGTAGGCTTTATTTAAAGTCCTATTTAGGCGTGTTGTAGAGCGAGACTGATTAAAAAGTATTCACCCTCATCACGGTTGTTTTAAGTTTATGTAATGGAGTTCGCATGGCGACCGGAATTGTTAAGTGGTTCAATGATGCAAAAGGTTTTGGCTTTATCAAACCTGATGATGGTGAAGAAGAGTTGTTTGCGCATTTCAGCGCAATCACAATGCCTGGGTTTAAAACCCTTAAGGAAAACCAAAAGGTAACGTTTGACATTACCCAAGGCCCTAAAGGCAAGCAAGCTACTAATATCCAAGCAGCTTAATCTGCTTCAGATCATTATTAAAAACCCAGGACTTGTTCCTGGGTTTTTTTTCGCCCACATTTTCTTACCTTACCAACCCTGTCTTAGAATTACCCTCACTCATACCCACTGATCAGCACACCATGTATTTACTCAAAATCAAAAAAATTATTTTTTTAGTGGCGGCAATGACTGCCACCTTTTCTGCCACTACGTTCGCACAGCAGAATGTTGGACTGCCAACGATCGAGCTCAAAGCAGGTATCTACCGGATTCAAGCAGAGTTAGCAGACACACCCAAAGCCCGTGAGGTTGGACTCATGAATCGCACCAGCATGCCAACCAATTCAGGCATGCTGTTTATCTTCGAACAAAAAGCAGGGCATTGCTTCTGGATGAATAATACGAGGATTCCATTATCGATTGCCTTTATCGCTGATGATGGCAAGATCATCAATATCGAAGAAATGCAGGCAGAGACTACGAATAACCACTGCCCTAAAGCAGCAGTGCGCTATGCCCTAGAAATGAATAAGCAATGGTTCTCTGAGAGAGTCATTGTTCCGGGCACAGTCATTCAGGGGCTACCCAAGAGATAAAAACTGGGGACAAGAATTATGGAAATAAAAAACGCAGACCGAGGTCTGCGTTTTCTTTTTAGTACAAGAGAGATGGCTCCCTCTGACTTACTTATTCAAAGTGACACACATAGTGCACTGGTGATTCAGCACGAATGATGAAGTAGCCACCCTGCTCCACTTCCCAGCTTTGACCAGCCTTGAACTCAACTTCGGGAGCGCCATTAATACTGACAAAAGCATTACCATCGACCACTTCCATGATTTCTTTGGTGCTCAGATCAAAGCGTAGGGTGCTTGGCAATACGACGCCAACTGACTTACGAACACCATTAGGTAAAGTCACCGTGTGGGATACACACTTACCATCAAAAAATACGTTGGCTTTTTTTCCTACAGAAACTTGATCAAATTGCATCTTTATTCTTTCCAATCTAAATTATGAGTGTGTTATTTGATTAATTATTTAGCACGCTTACGTCTTGCTGTTTCTGCGATGCGCATACGCAATGCGTTGAGCTTAATAAAGCCACCAGCATCTGCCTGGTTATAAGCGCCGCCATCATCATCAAAGGTCGCGATCGTCTGATCAAATAAGGTATTTGCTGAGTCACGCGAGATCACGGATACAGAACCTTTGTAGAGCTTCAAGCGCACAACACCATTGACCATTTGCTGCGTATGATCGATTAAAGTTTGTAAGGCAAGACGCTCTGGCGCCCACCATAAACCGTTATAGATCAAGCTGGCATAACGTGGCATCAAGTCATCCTTGAGGTGAGCCACTTCGCGATCTAGCGTAATACTCTCAATACCGCGATGTGCTTTTAAGAGGATGGTGCCACCAGGAGTTTCGTAGCAACCACGACTCTTCATACCTACAAAACGGTTCTCCACCAAGTCGAGGCGACCAATCCCATGCATGCCGCCAATACGATTGAGTTCAGCCAACAACTCATGTGGCTTGTAGGCTTTGCCATTAATCGCCACAGGATCACCCGCGCGGAATTCAATTTCAATAATTTCTGCTGCATCAGGAGCTTTTTCAGGAGATACGGTCCAGCGCCACATCGACTCTTCGGCCTCGGCATTTGGGTTCTCAAGATGGCGACCTTCGTAGCTGATATGCAGTAAGTTAGCATCCATTGAGTATGGTGAGCCACCCTGCTTGTGCTTCATCTCAACAGGAATGCCATGCTTTTCTGCATAGGCCATGAGTTTTTCACGGGAGAGTAGATCCCACTCGCGCCACGGAGCAATGACTTTAATTCCTGGCTCGAGTGCGTAGTAGCCCAGCTCAAAACGCACTTGGTCGTTACCCTTACCAGTAGCGCCATGCGATACAGAGTCAGCACCAGTCGCACGAGCAATTTCGATTTGACGCTTAGCAATTAATGGACGTGCGATAGACGTTCCCAATAAGTACTCACCCTCATAAATCGTATTGGCACGGAACATCGGGAATACGAAATCACGCACGAATTCTTCACGCAAGTCATCAATAAAAATATTTTCTGGCTTGATCCCAAATTGCAAGGCTTTAGCGCGCGCTGGTTCTAACTCTTCACCTTGACCCAAGTCGGCTGTGAAAGTGACGATCTCGCATTGATAGGTATCTTGAAGCCATTTCAAGATCACACTAGTGTCAAGACCACCGGAATACGCTAGTACTACTTTTTTAATATCAGACATAAGTTCTATTCAATCAAAAAATTAACTAATTACCAAAAAGACACATTGATTTACAAATTAATCCAAACGACCACAGAGTAAGTACTCCATCAGAGCCTTTTGAACATGCAAACGATTTTCAGCCTCTTCCCACACAATGCTTTGAGGACCATCAATCACTTCCGCAGAAACTTCTTCACCACGATGGGCGGGCAAGCAATGCATAAATAAAGCATCTGGCTTTGCCACAGACATCAACTCCTCATCGACCATCCAGTCTTTGAAGGCAGTCATGCGGGAAGTATTTTCATCCTCATAGCCCATGCTGGTCCACACATCGGTAGTTACCAAGTCAGCATCTTTACAAGCATCTTTAGGGTCTGTGCAAATCGTCAGGTGTTTCAGCGCCTTAGCTGTCAGTCTTGAGCCATCGAGCTGATAACCCTCTGGCGCGGAAAAGCGGATCTGAAAGTCCAAACATTCAGCAGCCTGTATCCAGGTGTAAGCCATATTGTTGGCATCGCCTACCCAGGCAACTGTCTTTCCTTGAATGGGACCGCGCGCCTCTACAAAAGTAAAGATATCGGCTAATACCTGACAGGGATGGAATTCATTCGTTAAGCCATTGATTACCGGAACGCGAGAATTTGCTGCAAAGCGCTCAATAATCTCCTGGCCAAAGGTGCGAATCATGATGATGTCTGTCATCCGTGAAATCACCTGCGCCGCGTCCTCTACAGGCTCGCCACGGCCCAACTGGGTATCTCGGGTGTTCAGGTAAACGGCATGACCACCAAGCTGGTGTATGCCGGCTTCAAAGGAGAGGCGAGTACGAGTAGAGTGCTTCTCAAAGATCATCGCTAAAGTGCGGTCGTGAAGGGGGTGCCAAGTCTCATAACTTTTGAACTTGGTCTTGAGCCAAGCGGAACGCTTGAGCAGATAGTCATATTCTTCGCGAGTCAGGTCAGCAAACTGCAAGTAATGCTTAACCTGGCCAGGCGCTTGAGGCTTTGCCAAAGATATCATTGTTGAGCTTTCTACTAGAGTTTTAGCTTGCATTGTTTTGGGTATCGAGCTGCACGAAAATAGTTCCTAAAGTCATCTTAAGGCCTTCTCAGACTGTTAAGCTAGAGGGCTCAGCAATACTTATTCCTTACAACGATTTACACGCCAACTTGGACCACAAAAAGCTTTTCATTCAAGGCATTACAACTTCTGGCAAACCTTTTCGTCCCAGCGATTGGGCCGAACGTCTTTGCGGAGTAATGGCTACTTTTCGCCCGCCAGGTGATGCCGGCGACCCCCGCTTCACTTACTCACCTTATGTGAGGCCGGTGATCATTGCCACAGTGAAATGCGTTGTTATTGATACCAGACTACGAGATCTTGATCCGCGAGCGCTCGACTTTGTCATGAACTTCGCCAAAGACAACAGCCTGCCAATCGAAGAAGCCTGCGAATTCGAGCCGGATTCGAATTCGCATACTCTCAATCCTAAAAACAAAAACCCGCTCTGATAAGGAGCGGGCTGAGGCCCAGAAAAATCTGGAGCCTGCCTAAAACATGAACAGTTTTATGCTGCCATTGCCTTAATAGCGGCTGACAAACGTGACTTCTGACGTGATGCAGTATTTTTGTGAGCAATCTTTTTGTCAGCAATCTTGTCGATTGTGGACTGAGTTGCTGCAAATACTTTAGCTGCTGCATCCTTGTCGCCAGTTTCAATTGCTTTACGAACTGCCTTAATGGAAGTGCGGAGCTTTGAACGCAAGCTAGAGTTGTGTTCGTTCTGTTTTACTGCCTGCCGTGCGCGTTTACGCGCTTGTGCGGTATTGGCCATCTTTAAACCTTGCTATATAAAAATTACAAAATACGGTTAACTAAAATTCTGTGTGGGTTCGCCAAATTTGTAAGCTGACTCACCAAAACCCAAGATTTTACATTAAAGGACCAAAAAAGCCCAGCCGCTTGATAAATAGGGGAAAATTGGCTCATGAATCTGCTTTCTGCCGCCGCCAAGGTAAGCTCCCTCACAATGCTTTCCAGAATTACCGGACTTCTCCGGGAAACCCTGATTGCCCGTAGTTTTGGGGCTTCTGAGTGGACTGACGCCTTTAACGTAGCCTTCAGACTGCCTAATTTGCTCCGTCGGCTCTTTGCCGAAGGGGCCTTTTCACAGGCATTTGTGCCTATTTTGGGCGAAATTTCCAGCCAAGGGGATGTCAAACAGTCTCAAATCCTCGTTAATGCCGTCGCCACGCTCTTGTTTTGGGCTTTGCTGCTGACGGTACTACTGGGGGTGATCGGTGCGCCCTTGCTGATTCTGGTCATCGCTACTGGCTTTGAGGGCGGTCCAGCCTACGAAGCTAGTGTAGTTATGACCCGCATTATGTTTCCGTATATCGGCCTAATTTCCATGGTTTCTCTGTCTGCAGGGATTCTCAATACTTTCGGGCGCTTTGCCATTCCAGCATTTACCCCAGTTTTACTCAATTTAGCCCTGATCGGTAGCGCGATCTTTTTGGCGCCACATTTAGAACAGCCCATCTATGCCCTGAGTATCGGCGTTCTTTTGGGTGGGTTCTTACAACTCGCGATTCAAGTTCCAGCGCTTTCCCGGCTGGGTTTACTGCCAAAAGTAGGTCTTTTACCTGGGGCGATCAAATCAGCCCTCAAAAATCCAGATGCCCGCCGGGTCATGAAATTAATGGGGCCAGCCGTATTTGCGGTGTCCGTCGCCCAAATTTCCCTCATCATCAACACCAATATCGCGTCACGATTACAGACGGGCAGCGTTTCTTGGCTATCTTATGCCGATCGCTTAATGGAGTTTCCAACGGCACTTTTAGGCGTTGCATTAGGCACCGTGCTTTTACCCAGCCTGAGCAAAGCCAATGCAAAGAATGATTTAGTGCATGCGGGCGAATTGTTAATTTGGGGCTTGCAACTTACCTTCTTGCTAGCGGCTCCCTGTGCAATTGCACTCTTTATTTTTGGCGAACCTCTTGCTGCAGTCTTGTATCACTACGGAAAATTTACCGCTCTAGACGTATTGATGACTCAGCGCGCCTTGGCTGCTTATGGTGTTGGCTTGATTGGCCTGATTTTGATCAAGATCCTAGCCCCCGGGTTTTACTCACGACAAGATATCCGCACTCCGGTAAAAATTGGCTTGCTCGTTTTAGTAGCGACGCAATTGGCTAATTTGATTTTTGTGCCTTGGCTCGGTCATGCCGGCCTAGCCCTCTCCGTTGGCGCTGGCGCCTGCCTTAACGCAGTACTACTATGGGTTGGCCTGCATCGACGCGGCGCTCTTCCAGGCGCTGCCTGGTTTAAATATTTGGGACAACTGCTCCTTGCCTTAATTCCATTTGCATCGCTCTTGTATTACGCAGCGACTGCACATGATTGGATTGCACTGCAATCTAGCCCTTGGATCCGCGTGGGATTAGTGGCCGGATGGTTAGCCGCAGCCGCAATAATATATTTCGCAGCTTTGGGTCTGGTTGGCGTCCGCTGGCAAAAATTCCTGCGTCATGCAAAATAGCCTATATGCCAACACAACAACTCGACTATTTCACCTCACTGGTTGCTGAGGACGAACACTTTCCATTAACCGAGGCAGCGGTAGCGGTTGCACAACATGCCTATCCCGACCTCGATGTTCAAGGCGTGCTCGATAAGATCGATCAATGGGGCAATAAGCTTAAGAAACAAATTACTCCGGATACGCCACCGGTACAGCGCCTACAACTGTTGAAGCATTTTTTTTACAACGAGCTAGGCTTTGGTCCGAATCCAAATGACTTCTACGCGCCCGAGAATTCTTATCTTCACCAGATTATTGAAAATCGTCGTGGTATTCCTATCTCTTTAGCGATATTGATGATGGAGCTTGGCCAGCAAATTGGTCTGAATATTCGTGGCGTCTCATTTCCCAATCACTTCATGATGCGCATCTCCTTGCAACAAGGTGAAATCATCATGGATCCATTGACCGGTGATTCCCTGTCTAAAAATCAGTTACAGGAAATGCTCGACCCGTACCTGGATGCCAAAGGCTATCGCGGTGAACTCAGTTTGCCGCTCAATATTTTCTTGCGCGCCTCTAGCCCCCGAGAAATCCTGTCACGCTTTATGAGAAACCTCAAAATGATTTATTCCGAGGATGAGCGCTGGGAGCGTCTTCTCGGAATTCAGGAGCGCCTAGTCATTTTGTTATCAGACTCTGCCGAAGAAATTCGCGACCGTGGTTTGATCTTTGCGCAACTAGAATACGTACGGCCTGCTATTGCTGACTTACAGCGCTACTTAAGTGAGATGCCCGGCGCAGAAGATGCGGCAGATATTCGTGAGCACATCACGACACTTGAGAGCCAAACTAAATTGCATTAAGCCATCAGCTTGCTCCATTTCATTCTTATAATGGCTTATGCAATCTGAGCCTCATATTCAGCCTACGCATTCACCTGATCAGCCGCCGATACTCTGTATTGTTGGCCCAACAGGCTCAGGCAAAACCCATCTCGCGATGGCTCTAGCAGAACATGCCCAATCGATTAACCAAACCATTGAATTAATCAGCATGGACTCCGCCTTGGTATATCGCGGATTAGATATTGGTAGCGCCAAACCTACTAGAGCTGAGCAGGCTGCAGTTAAGCACCACCTCATTGATATCTTAGAACCTACCGAATCGTATTCAGCAGCTCGCTTTGCAAATGATGCCAAACGATTGTGTGAAGAAATTCAAGGGCGTGGACATATTCCAGTGATTGTGGGTGGCACGATGTTGTACTGGCGGGCATGGGCACATGGCCTTTCCTCACTTCCACCAGCCGATCCAGAAATCCGCACCCGCCTAGACGAACAAGGGGGGATGATTGGTTGGCCTGCGATGCATACTAAATTAGCCAAAATCGATCCGGTGACTGCTGAACGTTTGCAGCCCAATGACTCTCAACGCGTGCAACGTGCTCTAGAGGTATTTGAGATTACTGGAAAACCTATGTCTGAACTCTTGGCTGATTCGCCAAGTGAGGATGGCAGGGAAGGATCAGCTATTCCAGCGTGGATTAGTCTGCTATCACTTGAACCAAGCGATCGATCTCGCTTGCACCAGAATTTAGAAAAACGGTTTGATGAAATGCTAGCCGGGGGCCTAATAGAAGAGGTGGAAGCACTGAGAAAAAATCTAGACCTACATGCTGACTTACCCGCTATTCGTTCAGTGGGGTATCGACAAGTCTGGGAATATCTAGATGGTGAGGTTGATCAAGCCGAAATGCGTTACAAGGCTTTAGCAGCTACAAGGCAGCTCGGCAAAAGGCAACTTACCTGGTTGAGGGCCATTGCCGAAAGAAACACTTTCGATCCATTCAACCCTAATGAGTTGAAAGCAGCACTCAATTACTGCAAGCAAAACCTGAGTCAATAGGCTGTTGCGGCGAATTAAATTACGATGGTTTGTGGAGCACCAGTTGGACGTTCTACAACCTCACCAACAGTCCATGCATTTAAGCCTTCAGCCTTGAGAGATTGAATAGCCGCATCCGCTTGATCGCTTGACACAATTACCACCATACCAATACCGCAGTTAAATACGCGCACCATCTCCGCATCAGCCACGCCACCCTTCATCTGCAACCAGCGAAACAGCTCTGGCATTTGCCAGCTGTCGCGATGCAACACTGCTTGCGTATTTTCTGGGAGTACACGAGGCACATTATCAACGAGACCACCGCCAGTAATGTGAGCCATGCCCTTCACATTAATCTCCGTAATCAGCTTGAGAAGTGGCTTCACATAAATCTGTGTAGGAGCCATCACGACATCGCCTAAAGAGCGACCACCTAGATCATCCGTCGGCTTGGCGCCCGCACGCTCAATAATTTTACGAACCAATGAATAACCATTGGAATGCGCGCCACTAGAGCCAATTGCCAACACCACATCACCCGGGGCAATCGTTGCACCAGTAATAATTTTGGATTTTTCAACTGCACCAACAGCAAAACCAGCTAAGTCATATTCACCTGGAGGATACATACCAGGCATCTCAGCAGTTTCACCACCAATGAGTGCGCAACCAGAGAGTTCGCAACCCATTGCAATGCCGCCCACCACAGTGGCAGCAGTATCCACCGTGAGCTTGCCGCAAGCGAAATAATCTAAGAAAAACAGGGGTTCGGCACCTTGAACCAAAATATCGTTCACGCTCATGGCCACTAAATCCTGACCGATCGTATCGTGACGATTCCATTCGAAAGCCAGCCTCAGCTTTGTGCCAACACCATCAGTGCCCGATACCAAAACCGGCTCTTTGTAGCGCTTTGGGACCTCAAATAGGGCGCCAAAGCCACCAATACCGGCCAACACGCCCTCGCGCATGGTTTTCTTAGCCAAGGGCTTAATGCGATCCACCAAATCGTCCCCAGCGTCGATATCGACACCAGCATCGCGGTAGGAAAGGCCTTTTGAGGAAGAATTAGTAGATGAGGTCATGGCAGAGATAGAAGATTAGTAAAAAACACTACTTGGTCGTTAGAATCATTGAATTCTAGAGGATTCGAGCAAGATGGCTGAAATTTTTACCCCTTTTCTAACTGCATTTATTCTGGCTTATGCCCTACGCCCAGTTTGCTTGTGGCTTGAGAGGCATCGCTTGCCCCGCGCGGCAGCAGCTGGAATTGCCATGATTATTGGTTTAGCAGTCCTATTTTCGATTTTGACCCTCTTTATTACGCTACTCAAAACTGAAATTCCCCTAATTCGGGCTCAGTTTCCAGAATGGATTCAAAACACCCAATCCTGGCTTGGGCCTAAGTTAAATGAACTGAATATTCATTTTGACTGGAGCACGCTGAAAACTACTGCAACCCAGAAAATCACTGAGCATCTAAACGACAATTCTGACGCCCTCATGTCCTCCACTCTAGAGACCGTATTGACATCAGGCAGCTCTGTCATCGCCGGTTTCGTGAATGCCGTTCTCATCCTGTTCGTGATGTTTTATCTCCTCATTGACTGGGATCGCTTCTTTAAGCTTGTCAAAACAATCGTACCAGTGCGCGCACAAGAAACCGTGCACCACTTAGCAATGCATGCTGATGGTTTGTTATCCCAATACCTCAGAGGCATGCTGATTGTGATTTCCATCATGTCTATTTTTTATAGCGTTAGCTTAAGCATGATTGGCATTCAAGGTGCGGCAGCATTAGGCGTATTCACCGCACTCATGATTGTGATTCCTTACATCGGCATTGCTCTGGGATTCACCCTGGCAATCCTTGCGGCCCTTTTACAATTTGGTCCTGGTGGTGCAATCATTGGCGTCCTGGTTATATATGGGCTTGGTCAATTCATTGAAGGTTTTTTCTTAACACCCCGCTTAGTTGGCGAGCGGATCGGGTTGCATCCCGTCGCAGTGCTCTTTGCCCTGCTTTTGTTTGGGAAATTATTCGGATTTTTTGGAGTGCTCTTAGCTTTACCAACGAGCGCAGTAGGCTTGGTACTTCTTCAATATGGATGGTCGCGCTATACCCAAAGTCCGTGGTATCAAAAATAAATTTCAGTAGCAATGAATAACTCTCCGTTACCACGGCAATTTGCTCTCGATATTGGCCGTACACCTACTCCCAGCTTAAATAATTTCTTGGCTGGAGAGAACCTGGCACTGCATTCCACCTTGCAAGAACTTGTGAAATCCTGGGAAACCAATGCCCCAAGACCGGTCAATGAGAACCCCTTAAATCAACGCTGGATCTATTGGTGGGGACCAGAAGGCTCCGGCCGTTCACACCTACTGAGCGCGATTGGCAGCGCAGCGCAAGAACTCGGCCTCAAATATTTCCCTTTAACTCCTAATGAGCCAATCTCCTGGGTGCGCTTAGAGGAGCAACTCTCCACCCTGTGCGCCCACCATCAGCCTTCTGTAATTACCGTAGATGATGTAGATCGCCTAGACGAACGCCTCGTAGCCTGCTTATTTCGGATTCTGAATGCAATTCAGGGAAGTGAAGCAATCCATATTTTTATGGCTGGCAATGCTGCCCCTGGCACATTAACGCTGAGAGAGGACCTTCGGACCCGTCTGGGTTGGGGTTTGATCTTTCAAACCCACCTTTTGGGCGATGATGAGAAAATACAAGCATTACAACAAGCTGCTCAGGCGCGCGGCTTGGTTTTATCGCCAGATGTGTTGCCATGGCTCCTCAATCGCTTTTATCGGGATATGCCAAACCTGATGGCCTTGATGGATGCTTTGGATGCGTATTCACTAGAAACAAAACGTGCCGTAACCCTGCCTCTTGTACGAGAGCTCTTGCAGCCTAAATAAATATTGATGACTCAAATAGCACTGTTCGATTTAGATCACACTCTCCTCCCCTGCGATAGCGATTACGAGTGGGGTCAATTTTTGGCTCGTATTGGAGTAGTGGATAGCAAATACTACGCAGAGCAAAATGAGCGCTTCTATCAAGACTATAAAGATGGCAAGCTCGACATCCAGCAATTTCTTCGCTTTGCATTGAAGCCACTATCAGAGCATTCTCGCGAACAGCTGAA
This sequence comes from Polynucleobacter arcticus, assembly GCF_013307205.1. Taxonomy (NCBI): domain Bacteria; kingdom Pseudomonadati; phylum Pseudomonadota; class Betaproteobacteria; order Burkholderiales; family Burkholderiaceae; genus Polynucleobacter; species Polynucleobacter arcticus. Next base: position 1,790,853 of record NZ_CP028940.1, read on the forward strand.
AGAGTGGCATGACGCCTTCATGAAGGAAGTCATTACCGGTCAGCTACGCCAACAAGCTGTTGATCTAGTGAAACGTCATCAAGATGCTGGCGATCTCTGTTGTGTTGTCACCGCTACCAATAGTTTTGTCACACGACCCATCGTAGAAAGCTTTGGTATCGAGCATCTCGTTGCCACTGAACCCGCTACTGTAGGGAATGATCCTTCTGCTAATTTCACTGGTGAAGTCAAGGGGATCCCTAGTTTTAGAGAAGGCAAAATCCAACGAGTGCATGATTGGCTAGCCAGCCAAAATTTAGAGTTCGATCGATTGCCGCAAAGCTATTTTTACTCAGACTCGATGAATGATTTACCCCTCCTGGAAAAAGTCAGCAATCCCATTGCTACCAATCCGGACGCTCGCCTACGTGATGAAGCTGTAAAACGTCATTGGCCCATACTTGAACTGTTTGCATGATTACCAAATTTATTAAACGTATTTTGCGTCGCGACCCTATGGTCCGACATACTGTCGCCCATACATCTGGCGCACCTAAACGGGTTCCTAAAAAGTCCCATCGAATTGATCCTGATTTGCTTTCTAAGAACGCAGTGAAGGTCACGGACACATTGCAACAAGCGGGCTATGAAGCCTTCATCGTTGGTGGTGCAGTACGAGATTTAGCATTGGGTATTGGCCCTAAAGATTTTGACGTCGCAACCAATGCAACGCCCGAGCAAGTACAAAAACTATTTCGCAAAGCGCGCCTAATTGGTCGTCGCTTTCAGATTGTGCACGTCACTTTTTTTGGCAAGGGCCAGCCTGAGATCATTGAGGTATCGACTTTTAGAGCCTTACTGGAGAACGCTGGTGAGCACGTAGCCGAAAATGGCCGTATTTTACGAGATAACGTTTGGGGCAGTCAGCATGAAGATGCTGCGCGCCGAGATTTCAGCATTAATGCAATGTACTATGACCCTGCCACCGAAACCGTGCTCGATTACCACGGTGGCATGGCAGATATGCAGAAGAAAACCTTGCGCATGATTGGTGACCCGGCCAAACGCTATCGCGAAGATCCGATTCGGATGCTGCGTGCCATTCGGTTCGCCGCCAAGACGGGCTTCACATTAGATGCCGCAACGCGCGCGCCTATTGCCAAGCTTGGCAAGCTCATCCATGATGTTCCCTCTGCTCGCCTCTTCGATGAAATTCTCAAGCTCCTAATGTCTGGATATTCATGGGCAGCAATTCAGGGTTTAAAAGATGCTGGACTGCATCACGGCCTCCTGCCTTTGCTTGACCATATTCTTGATGACAAACCAGACTCTAAAGAAGCCAATGATTTTGTTCGTATTGCTTTAGCAAATACCGACGAGCGCATTCAATCTGGCAAAAGTGTTTCAGCTGGATTCTTATTTGCGACCTTACTCTGGCCGGATCTTCTAAACAATTGGAAACAGAATATCGCCAAAGGGGTCTCCAATATCCCTGCACTGCATGATGCGATGGATGAAACTATTGCTAGCCAAAGTAATGGCATGGTCATCCAGCGTCGCTTTGAAAGTGACATGCGTGAAATCTGGTCCATGCAGCCCCGCTTTGAAAAGCGTGTGGGTCGCTACCCCTATCGCCTCATTGAATCCCCACGTTTTAGGGCGGGGTATGACTTTATGCTGCTGCGTTGCGCGACTGGCGAGAAAAGCCCCGCATTAGGTGAATGGTGGACTAGTTTCATCGCAACGGATACAGAAGGACAAGAGGCTTTGATGGCCAGCGTCAAGGGTGAGACTGGTAATAGCCCCTCCCCCGCAAAACGCCGTCGCCGTAGAAAAGCCAAGGTCACTACTCCCGTCGAAGGTGAAGCAAGCTAAGCAGACTTGAGAAAAATTCAGTAAAGTAGATTCGTTATATAAGAAATAGCTTTATTTCTCGTTTAGGATGCATATGGCTCGAGCTTTTATTGGATTTGGCGGCAATATCGGTGACACACGTCAGCTCATTACTGATGCGATCGTTTGCCTTGCGCAACGCTGTGAACTGCAGATTCTGAAAAAAAGTTGCTTCTACCAAAGTGCGCCCTTTCAAGCAACTGGCGGCGACTACATCAATGCAGTAATTGAGATCGAGACCCAATTGAGTCCTTATGGCCTACTTTATGTCTGCCAAACTGTTGAACAAGAGTTTGGACGTGAGCGCCCTTATACCAATGCTCCCCGTACCTTAGACTTGGATATTTTGGCCTTTGAAGGCGTATCTCAAACAGATTCCGATTTAACACTTCCCCACCCCAGAATCATTGAGCGCTCATTTGTATTGTTGCCTTTACTGGAAATTGCTCCCGATTTCTTTTTGCCGAACTGGGGTGAACTCAAGGCCTATTTGCCTCAAGTTGCCGATCAGCGCATTGAAAAACTCGCTTGCCGCAACTGTCATTGCGTCGAAAAAGACGTCTATAGCCAATCAGCGCATTAATTCATTAAACTCACGTCATGGGTTACTTACAGGGCGATAAGCCATTGACGATTTCTAAACTCCTCTCAATGCGTGCTGAGGGCGAGAAAATAGCTATGCTGACGGCATACGACTCAACGATGTCCGCTTTGCTCAATCGCTGTGGAGTGGAAACCATTCTGATTGGAGATTCGCTGGGCAATGTGATTCAAGGTCATAGTAGTACCACTCCCGTCACCGTTGAACAAGTGGCGTATCACACAGAATGCGTTGCCCGCGCTAATACACATGCTTTTGTGATCGCAGATCTTCCTTTCGCCAGCTATGGTGATCCAGCTCAGGCATTAGATTCCGCAGCAGAGCTGATGCGTGCTGGTGCGGATATGGTCAAACTTGAAGGTGGTGATTGGCAAGTCGACATCATTCAATATCTAGTAGAACGTAGTGTGCCTGTTTGTGCGCATTTGGGCTTGCTACCCCAGTCTGTTCACATTTTGGGTGGCTACAAGGTTCAAGGCAAATCTAAGGATGCGGCCAGTCTGATGCTAGAACAAGCAATTGCTTGTGAGCAAGCTGGTGCGCAAATGATTGTGCTCGAAGCAATTCCTTCCTCGCTCGGCAAAATCATCACTGACTCACTTTCGATCCCAACGATCGGAATTGGTGCAGGTGCAGATTGCTCTGGCCAAGTGTTAGTTCTGCAGGATATGCTGGGAATCAGCCCTGGCAAGCCGCCGAAGTTTGTGAAGAACTTTCTAGATGGTCATGCTTCTATTGAGGCGGCAGTCAAAGCCTATGTTCGAGAAGTGAAGTCCGGGAAGTTCCCCGGACTTGAACACGGCTTTGCTGGTTAAGCTTCTGAGCTAGAGATTAACTAAAGAAGCTTTTAACGCCATCAAACCAACCCTTTTGGTGGGGATTGTGTTTATCACCGCCCGATTTGAGGCTGTCATCAAACTTTTGCAGCAATTCTTTCTGCCCATCAGTCAGTTTGACTGGCGTTTCAACGGCAATATGAACAAACAGGTCACCTATCGCCGTTGAGCGTAGCCCTTTAATCCCTTTATTACGCAGGCGGAAAGTTTTACCAGTCTGCGTACCCTCAGGAATCGGGAACTCCACGCGCCCGGAAAGAGTAGGCACTTCAATATCACCGCCAATAGTGGCGGTTGCAAAAGAAATTGGCATCTGGACATGCAAGTCGCTGCCATCGCGCTCAAATACTTTATGCGGCTTGACTCGAACCTCTACATAAAGGTCGCCAGATGGGCCGCCATTAATACCTGGCTCGCCGTTACCAACTGAACGAACGCGCATACCATCATCGATTCCCGCAGGGATCTTGATTTCGAGTGTTTTTTGCTCTTTATGCTTACCGCTACCGTGGCAAGTTTTGCATGGCTTAGGAAGGTACTCCCCTGTACCGCGACATTTAGGGCAGGTTTGTTGCATTGAGAAGAAACCTTGCTGTACGCGAACTTGACCATGACCATCACAAGTAGTACATCTCTCGGCTTTACTACCAGGTTCAGCACCGGAGCCATGACATGGCTTGCAATCACTCCAGCTCGGCACCCGAATTTGCGTGGTGTAACCCTCAGCTGCTTGCTCGAGAGTAATCTCCATGTTGTAACGCAAATCCGCGCCCTTGTAGACCTGCGGCCCCGCCTGGCGTCCGCCGCTTTGCCCGAAGATATCGCCAAAGATGTCACCAAATGCATCTGAAAAGCCACCGCCACCAAAGCCACCGCCACCAAAACCGCTAGACTGATCAAGACCCGCATGACCATATTGATCGTATGCAGCGCGTTTATTGGGATCGGTTAGTGTTTCGTAAGCTTCCTTCACTTCTTTGAATTGGGCTTCTGCTGTCTTACTATCCGGATTGCGATCGGGGTGATGCTTCATCGCCATTTTTCGATAAGCCTTTTTTAACTCCTCATCGCTGGCACTTTTCGCAACCCCAAGGACCTCGTAATAATCGCGTTTACTTTTAGACACAAAATTCCTCTCAACAACCTGAATGACACAAGTCGGCACGAGGCCGACTTGTTATTAAAGTACTTCTAAACTACGTTACATGGCTTTCAAGATCTGGGATTACTTCTTGTCATCCACTTCTTTAAAATCGGCATCAACAACATCTGCATCAGGAGCCGCACCTGGTGTGCCACCAGGAGCTGCGCCGGGAGCGCCGCCACCAGACTTAGCTTGTTCAGCAGCCATCGCTTTTTCACCCAGCTTCTGACTTGCCTTACCCAAAGCTTCGGTCTTCGCTTCAATGGCAGCTTTATCGCTACCTTTGATGGCTTCATCTAATTCTTTTAAAGCCGCTTCAACCGCTTCTTTCTCAGCCGCTTCCAAAGTAGCGCCATGCTCCTCCAAAGCCTTCTTAGTAGAGTGGGCCAGTGCGTCAGCAGTATTACGCGCCGTTACCAATTCCAAGGCTTTTTTATCTTCATCAGCATTGGCTTCAGCATCTTTCACCATACGCAGAATTTCTTCTTCGGTCAGGCCCGAGTTTGCCTTGATGGTGATCTTATTTTCTTTGCCGGTCGTTTTATCTTTTGCGGTGACATGCAAAATACCATTGGCATCAATATCAAAGGTCACTTCAATTTGTGGCATACCGCGTTGTGCTGGGGCAATACCTTCCAAATTAAACTCACCGAGTAATTTATTGGCCGCTGCCATTTCACGCTCACCCTGGAAACACTTGATCGTTACTGCAGGCTGACTGTCTTCCGCTGTGGAGTACACCTGTGAATGCTTGGTAGGAATCGTCGTGTTCTTCGGGATCATCTTAGTCATGACACCACCCAAGGTTTCGATACCCAAAGATAATGGGGTCACGTCCAAGAGCAATACGTCTTTACGATCACCTGACAATACTGATCCCTGAATCGCAGCACCAACGGCAACCGCTTCGTCTGGATTGACGTCCTTACGTGGCTCTTTGCCGAAAATTTCTTTTACTTTGTCTTGAACAGCAGGCATACGAGTCTGACCGCCAACCAAGATAACGTCATCAATGTCAGCAGGATTCACGCCAGCATCTTTAATCGCAGTCAAGCAAGGGCCAGCCGTACGGTTGATCAACTCTTCTACCAAAGACTCCAACTTAGCGCGTGTAAGCTTCAAGTTCAAATGCTTAGGGCCGCCTGCATCAGCAGTTACATAAGGCAAATTGATTTCAGTTTGCTGAGCAGATGACAATTCGATCTTAGCTTTCTCGGCAGCATCTTTTAAACGCTGCAAGGCCAATACGTCTTTGCTCAAATCAACGCCTTGCTCTTTTTTGAACTCAGTAATAATCCAATCAATGATGCGCTGGTCAAAGTCTTCGCCACCCAAGAAGGTGTCACCGTTGGTAGAGAGCACTTCAAACTGCTTCTCACCATCTACGTTAGCAATTTCAATAATGGAAACGTCGAACGTTCCACCGCCCAAGTCATACACGGCGATCTTGCGATCAACCTTGTCTTGCTTATCCAAGCCAAATGCTAAAGCCGCTGCAGTTGGCTCATTGATAATGCGCTTCACGTCCAGGCCAGCGATACGACCAGCATCTTTAGTTGCTTGACGTTGACTGTCATTGAAGTAAGCGGGAACAGTAATCACTGCCTCAGTCACTTCTTCGCCGAGATAATCTTCAGCAGTCTTTTTCATTTTGCGCAAAATTTCTGCGGACACTTGTTGTGGCGCCATTTTTTTATCGCGCGCTTCAACCCATGCGTCACCGTTATCTGCCTGAACAATTTTGTAAGGCATTAAACCGATATCTTTTTGTACTTCAGCATCAGTAAATTTACGACCCATCAAACGCTTTACCGCGTAAATCGTATTTTTTGGATTGGTCACTGATTGACGCTTAGCGGGGGCGCCAACCAAAACTTCGCCATCTTCAACGTAAGCAATGATGGATGGGGTTGTGCGACCGCCTTCGGCGTTCTCGACAACTTTAGGTGCATTGTTTTCAACAACCGAAACGCACGAGTTCGTGGTTCCCAAATCAATTCCGATAATCTTTCCCATAATGGCTCCAAAAATTAAGTTATGTGTAATTTCATCAAACTGCGAATAAATCGATATTCAATAAATGGGGTCAAAAAGAGCAAATTCAAGGGCTCGAAAAGCAAAAAAGGCAGAAATCTGCCTTTTTCATTCCACTTTCCTACCCAAGCGACCAAAAACCCAAAAAAACTGCTTTATTTAGGGATTTTTCAATTATTTGGGCGCACTCACGGTGACCAATGCTGGGCGCAAAATACGGTCAGCAATGGAATAACCCCTCTGGAGCACTGAAACCACGGTATTGGCCTCCTGGTCAGAGGGCACGGAGGCAATTGCCTGATGATGGTGAGGGTCAAACTTATCACCCACGGCGGGGTTAATTTCTGTCAGCCGACCCTTTTCAAAGGCAGATAAGAGCTGCTTCAAGGTGATCTCCAGACCCTCTTTGAAGGCTTTGGCATCAACTGCTTCCGCATTCAGGGCGGCGTACAAACTGTCTGTTACGGGCACGAGATGCTCAGCAAAACTCTCAATCGCAAACTTATGCGCCTTAGAAATATCCTCGACAGCACGGCGACGAATATTCTCACCCTCAGCTTTAGCGCGCAGAAAGTTGTCTTGCATCTCTGTGAGCTTTTGATTTAACTCAGCAATTTCTTGTTCTGGGGTCTTTGCTTCAGTAGCATCGGGCATTGTCTCAGCACTACCTTCAGCCTGAGTATCGGGGGCGATATTTTCTTGCCCAGAGCTTGAGTTTGGATTTTCTTGGGTCATAGGTGCAAATTCACTTTTCTATCAAAATAGCTACTTCTCAATAATGTGGGGTCGATCTAAGCAATTTCAAGTATGGCTGAGTTTAAGAAATTCTGGCTTTAGCCAACTCGGCTAAACGATCACGCTCGACTAGAACGGCATCAGACTCCACACCTAAACTCCAACCAGACAAATGCGCTTGGGCGATCTCATACATCGCATCAATCCATTTTGGATTGCTGTTCAGGCAAGGGATGTAACGGTAGTCTTTTCCACCATGTTCCAAAAAGATCTCACGTGCCTCCATAGCAATCTCTTCTAGCGTCTCTAAGCAATCCGCCGGAAATCCTGGACAAAATATATCGACTCGCGGACAGCCTTCTTTTCCAAGTTGTTCAATGGTTGGCGCGGTATAGGGCTTGAGCCACTCAGCCTTACCAAAGCGAGATTGAAAGGTCACCAAATATTGGCCGGGCTCCAAACCTAAAGACTCACCAAGTAAGCGACCAGTTTTTAAGCACTCACAATGATAGGGGTCGCCCTTCATTAAATTACGCTTAGGTAAACCATGAAAAGACAGTACCAAGTGATCGCCACTCGCAAAATCAGGGCGTCCGTCTTTGTCCCATGCCCCGAGCACTTGATCACGCAAAGCAGTGATGTAAGCAGGATGGTCATGATAGTGTTTGATCATCCGCAGCTCTGGTTGGTTACGCCATGTGCCTAGAACACGAAACACTTCATCAAAGCTCGAGGCAGAAGTTGTCGCTGAATACTGTGGATAGAGGGGGAGTAGTAATAAACGCTCCATGCCTTGTGCCTGAAGGGCTTCAAGGGCTTTCTGGGTAGAAGGCTGACCATAACGCATTGCTAGATCAACCAACACTACCTCACCGTGATCAGCGAATTTTTCACCCAGTTCCTTAGCTTGCAAGCGGGAAAAGTGCATTAACGGTGAGCCCAACTTTGGCAGCCAAATCGAGGCGTATTTTTTTGCAGAGGCGCCACTACGTATCGGCAAAATGATGCCATTCAATATGCACCACCAAATAATTCTTGGGATTTCCACTACACGAGGATCAGATAAGAATTCTTTGAGGTATGACCTCACCGCTTTGGCGGTTGGCGCAGAAGGCGTGCCTAAGTTCAGCAATAGAACTGCTGTCTTCGAAGGGCGTAAGTGGGGATTTTGGTTCAAGGGAGATCCGTCTGAATGAATAAGAGTGAGAGGAAAATAGAGCTGTTATTAAGAGTTGATTGGCGAACTCAATGCGCCTGATAACAACTTAGAGGTAATGTCGACAATCGGGATGACACGATCATATGCCATACGAGTGGGCCCGATCACTCCGAGCGTTCCTACGATTTGCCCATCAACACTATAAGGAGCGCTTATCACTGCTAAATCTTCATACGGCAGCAAATCACTTTCACCACCAATAAAGATTTGAATCCCATCCGCATGACTCGACACATCGAGCAACTGCATGAGCACGGATTTTTGCTCAAGCATGTCAAACATTTTGCGCAACTTGTCAAGATTGGTGCTCAAGTCGCCTACATTGAGTAGGCGGCGCTCCCCAGAGAGCACCATATCCCCTTGCCCCATGTCGTAATCACTCACGCCACTATGCAATGCCAAGGCCATTAATCCAGAGATGTCACTACGCAAATTATCAAGATCTGCAGCGAGATGCGCTCGAACTTGAGCAAAACTCTTGCCTGCAAACTGCGTATTAATGTAATTGCCTGCCTCAACCAACTGACTCGGCGTGTAGTCCTGCGTGGTGGGGAGGATGCGGTTTTGAACGTCCCCCTCTGGCGTCACCATGATGAGCAGGATCTTACCTTCGCCCAATCTCAAAAACTCAATATGCTTAAACACCTGTGCACGCTTCGGGGTCATGACTACGCCAGCAAAATGAGTCAAATTAGACAAAATTTGTGCAGCCGAATTCAACACTCTTTGCGGGGAATCCGGCAAAAGTCCTTTTTCCATCTCGCGGGCAGCAATTTCTTCCAGAGGGCGCACAGTCACCATTGTGTCCACAAAGAGGCGATAGCCTCTCGGGGTAGGGATACGCCCAGCAGAAGTGTGAGGGCTAGTCACCAAGCCCATTTCCTCCAAATCTGCCATCACATTGCGAATTGTGGCGGCAGATAGATCCAGCCCGGAGAACCGAGAGAGGGTTCGTGAGCCAATAGGCTGCCCCTCTTCGATATAGCGCTCGATGAGGGTTTTAAGTAAGGCGCGGGAACGATCATCCATAGTGGAAGGGATTTTATGCGTATGGTTTAATCGTTATATGTTAAGCCCATCCCAAAATTCCATCAAAAAGGCGTTTAGCCGGGTTGCACTCGTTGGCAAATATCAAGCCGATGGTATGCAAGAGCGCCTGAAGGACCTGGCTGGACTCCTAGCTGAACAGGGCTGCGAGGTCTTTATAGAGGCTTTTACGGCATCACATTTAAATCTGACCGCCTACCCCACCAGAACGGTAGAAGAATTCGCTGGGGCAATTAATCTGGCGGTTGTCTTGGGTGGCGACGGCACCATGCTGGGAATTGGCCGTCAGCTGGCGGGAAGCGAGGTTCCATTGGTTGGCATCAATATGGGGCGTCTGGGCTATATGACTGATATACCCATCCAAAACGTCCAAGCTATTCTTCCCCAAATTATTGCCGGTGAATATGAGGCCGATGCCAGAACGCTATTGGATGCTGTCGTACTGCGCAATGGCAAAGCGATTAACCACGCCCTGGCCCTAAATGATGTCGTCGTAAATCGCTCTGGAATTTCCGGAATGGTTGAACTCGCTGTGCGCGTCAATAACTCTTTTATGTACAACCAGCGATCCGATGGCTTAATTGTGTCTACGCCCACTGGCTCAACAGCCTATGCCTTGTCTGCTGGCGGACCTATTCTTCATCCTCGGGTAGCTGGAATCTTATTAGCACCGATTGCACCCCACTCTTTATCCAATCGTCCGATTGTGTTGCCACAAGATATTGTGGTGAGCATTGAAGTGGTTGATGGTAGAGAAGTGATTGTGAACTTTGATATGCAATCCCAAACCAATCTGCAATCAGGCGACATCATTGAAGTGCGCCAATCAGAAAAGACAATCACTCTACTCCATCCTCGCGGTCATAGTGACTACAAAACCTTGCGAGAGAAGTTACATTGGAATGAGTATCCATCGACATTCTGATGTCGGATTATTCGGTAGGCTAACGTATGCTTCAGACCCTCGCACTCCGTGACTTTGTCATTGTTGACCAACTAGAGCTAGATTTTGCTTCCGGCTTTACTGTGCTCACCGGCGAAACTGGTGCTGGTAAGTCCATCCTATTAGATGCGCTCAGTCTGGTTTTAGGGGAACGTGCTGATAGTAGTCAGATTCGAGAGGGCTGTAACCGCGCCGAGATTAACGCCCTTTTTCGGATAGACCCCCAACAAATTGGACACTTCAATCAGTGGCTGGATGAGCTTGGCTTTCCACTTGAAGATGAGGGACAAAGTCTATTACTCAAAAGAACTGTGGAAGCCAATGGACGTAGTCGCGCCTTCATTAATGGCAGCGTGGCAACCTTGGCACAGTTGCGAGATGCTGGTGATCAGTTAGTAGATATTCATGGACAACATGCTCATCAACTACTACTTAAAGGCGGCGCGCAACGCGAGCTGCTTGATCGTCATGCCAATCATATGGAGTTGGTAGGCGAAGTAACGCAATTATTCAAAATGCTGAGTGATTCTCGTCGCAGACTAGAACAGGCAGAAAATGCTGGGCAAGATATTGAGCGGGAGCGGGAACGCTTGGAATGGCAATTCGAGGAACTCACCGAACTCTTCCCCCAGGTAGACGAATGGACAGCCATTCAAAGTGAGCATGCTCGTCTGGCTAATGGCGCAAAAATTATTAGCGGCTGCCAAGAAGCGATTGATGCCCTGAGTGATTCTGACAACTCGGTTGAATCCGTCCTATCCAAAGCCGGCACCAATATGAGTGCCTTGGCCGAGCATGACTCCGCGCTGAGCGAAATCAGTCAAGCGCTAGAGTCGGCACAAATACAGATTGATGAAGCGGTGCATAGTTTGAATCGCTATTTACAGAAAGTGGATCTAGATCCAGGTCGCCTCACTGAAGTTGAGGAGCGAATGCAAGCACTACATGGTGCAGCTAGAAAATATCGCACCGAGGCAAATGAGTTGCCTGCACTACTGAATGAAACCCAAGAGCGTCTAGAAGCGCTTACCGCCTCCCAAAATATCGAAGCCTTACGAAATAAAGTAAAGCAAGAAGAAGGGGCTTATCTCCAGCTAGCTAAACAGCTCTCACAAAAGCGTAGCAAGGCTGCCCTTGACTTGGGCAAGCAAGTGACAGCCGCCATGCAAGATCTCTCAATGGCGGGCGGTCAGCTTGAAATTGCCTTACTACCCTTAGCTGATGGCAGCGCTCACGGTCTTGAACAAATTGAATTTTTGGTTGCGGGTCATGCTGGTAGTACCCCACGTTCATTAGCCAAGGTAGCATCGGGTGGTGAGCTTGCGCGCATCAGCTTAGCTATTAGCGTCATCACTAGTAAGGCTTCATTTACACCAACGTTGATATTCGATGAAGTAGATGCCGGTATTGGTGGCGCCGTTGCTGAGACGGTTGGTAAGTTATTGCGTCAACTAGGGAAGTCTCATCAAATTCTTTGTGTGACCCATTTACCGCAAGTAGCAGCACAAGGCAATCACCACTTGAAGGTGAGCAAATCCCAAGCGGGCGATAAGACACTATCGCAAGTCAGTCCACTAGGAAGAGCAGAACGAGTAGAAGAGGTGGCTCGGATGCTCGGTGGAGCCACGATTACCGACACTACACGTCGTCATGCGCGAGAACTCTTAGAGCAAAACTAAGCTTCCCTAATATCGGAAGGGGCACGAAAAATTTCTTGCCACAAATCTAATACTGCCGCTCTGGAATGCACCAACGGCGGCTCAAGCTCCAAATCCACACGCGTCTTTTCTGCGCCATCTAATCGTAAGCGGTGCTGTCGTGCTCGTTGAAGACGGTAAGCATCCCCTACTTCTTGAGCCATCTGCATCTGTATTAAGCCCAAGTCCCCAGCTATTCGAAGGAGGGCAATATTACCCAGATTGCCAATCAGTTGCGGGTGGGTACTTGAAAATGCTAAGACTAAAAATTGAACAATAAATTCAATATCAACCATGCCTCCAGCATCGTGTTTTAAGTCAAAATCAGGGCTAGGATTGGGATGTCCGGCGTGCACCTTGCGGCGCATTTCTAAAATCTCGAGACGTAGCTGATCAATATCCCGCTTTTGACTCAAGACCTCAAAGCGTACATCATCAAAGAATGTGCCAACGACTCTACACCCAGCGGAGAATCTGGCTCGCGTGAGAGCTTGATGCTCCCATACCCAGGCGGCGTTATCACCTTCACGCAATTGATATTTTTTAAATGCTTCAGCATTCGTGACTAAGAATCCAGCCGAACCATTGGGGCGAAGGCGTGTATCGATTTCAAATAAGCTGCCAGTCGAGGTATAGGCAGTTAACCAATTAATCATCCGCTTTGCGAGCAGGGCATAAATTTCTTGGGCTGCAAAATCAGCTTCTTGAGCTTGGTATAAGAAAACTAAATCCAAGTCAGAGGCATAACCCAGCTCTTTGCCGCCTAACTTGCCATAAGAGATCACGGCAAATGGCGCAGTCATATCTGAGGGTAAGTCAAACTTCTGGGCGACACTAGGCCAAACGCGCTCCAGGGTGGTCTGTAGTATCAAATCTGCTAAAGCAGACAAATGATCGCTCACCTTCTCTACGGAAAGTTCGTGATCAACGCCAATACCTAGGTCTGCCAATAAAGTGATGAAAGTTTCTGTGTGATGGGTGATGCGCAAAATATCCATTGCCTGCTCAGTACCATCTCCATCAGCCATCACATCGTCAAGACGCATATTGAGGGTATTTTTTACTTCCATCCAATACTCTTTTGGATGTTCAATTAAAGCCCTCTCTGTTCCCGAGTTGAGCAAGTAGTCTAATAAATGCGGATGTCGAGTTAAATATTCCGCCCCCCATTGAGATGTTCTCAGCAAAGCCAATACGTTTGATAGCGCCTGTGGGTATTCAGACAGAATGGATAAATAGGCGCTTCTCCGCGCTATCGCCTCCAGTAAATCAAAGAAACGAAGTAAGGTAATGTCGGCGCCAGCAATCATCGACTGATCTGCTTGCAAGCTATCTGCTGCCTTACGAATCAGGTTGTTGAAAATACATCTACTTTTCTCAGGCAACTGTTTTTGTTTCGGGCTATCAGCCCAGGTTAGCCAGCGAGCCGACGACTCTGTGAAGATTGTGTCATCAGGCTTCCATTCCGCAGGTAATGAGGTGTTATCTAAGCGCGCACCATCATCTAGTACAAAAGCTTTTTCAAAATACTGAGCTACTGCCGTTTGGTGTTGATCGAGCTTACTGAGAAAGTCTTTCTGCCCCTCTAGCTCATCAGGGCCAACCATGCTGGAAGCTAAGCGGGCGCGGGCAAGCTCATCCTCGGGTAGATAATGTGTCTGCTGATCCTCCCACACTTGAATGCGATGCTCTAAGCGTCGCAAGAAAATATAGGCCCCCTTTAAGGCGTCAACCTCTTGCGCAGGCAAGATACCTTGTTGTTTTAGTAGCTCCAACACTTCTAAAGTGGGGCGAATCCGAAACCGTGGATCGGTTCCCCCGCGCATTAATTGAAACATCTGCGCCAAAAATTCAATCTCGCGAATACCGCCACGACCTAACTTAATATCTCTTGATCGACCCTGATGATGCGATGAGCGCTTGTCTGCCTCATGTTGTATTTGTGCGTGTAAATCTCGAATCGAGGCAATAACCCCGTAATCTAAATGACGGCGATACACAAAGGGGCGAATGAGTTGATCTAGCTCCCGTTCGCAATAGGTAAACGCCGGCGAACTAGGTAAAGGAGAAATTAATCGGCCCTTAATCCAAGCGTAGCGCTCCCACTCTCTGCCTTGGACCAATAGGTATTCTTCGAGCATGTCGAGACTACACACTAGAGGACCGGAATCTCCATTGGGCCGCAAGCGCATATCCACTCGGAAAACAAAGCCATTGGCATCATGCTCGGCCATAAACTTGATCAAACGTTTGCCCATACGTGTAAACCACTCGTGATGCGACAAGCTCTTGGGCGCACCCTGAGTCTCCCCCTCATGCTCATATAGAAAGATGAGGTCAATATCAGACGAAAGATTGAGCTCTAGACCCCCCAGCTTACCCATGCCAACTACCATCAAGGGCATCTCTGAGTCAGTGACTGTGCTCCAAGGGAGCCCAAAACGCCTCTGTAGATCCTCCCGGATGTAGGCAATCGACAAGGCAACTGCCTCCTCTGCAAAATGACTGAGGGCGTACGTCACTTCTTTTAAGTCAGCCATGCCATTGAGGTCTCGGAAGGCAATCCAGAGCATGAGGCGTTGCCTAGCCAAGCGCAGATCCGCCATAAATTGAGCCTCGTCCTGCTCTGAGAAAGTCAAAGCCTGCCGACAAGGGCTCAATAAACCCCGAATTCCATCCACATCTACTTTTTGAGTGCCCTGGAGGCTGAGCCAGTCAAGCCACTCGGGGCGAGAATTCAGCCAGCGTTGCGCATAACTAGAATGCTGCTGTAGAAATTCAATTTGGCCGGCAAAATCTGTCATCTCATTATCTTAATCTGACTCCAGGCTAAAACCCCAGAACCTTGGCTATCGCCCAAAGGCTGACGGATAATAGAAGCCATGCTGAGAAACATTATCCGGACCCGCCTGCAAAGCGTGCTTCAAAAACGTCCTTCAGGGTCTGGTGGTCTTTGGCGTAAGCGTGCCTTGATTTTGGCCGGCATTACTGTAGCTGTTTTTATATTCGGTCATCTTGGGGTACGTTTTATTTTATGGCCACAGATTGAGAAATCAAAACCCACCTTAGAGCGCTTAATGAGTGCTCGCCTAGGAACCAATGTCACGATGGATGAGGTCCAAGTTTCCTGGACAGGCATTCGCCCAAGCTTCGTCATCGAGGGCTTAAGATTCAGTAACTCCAATACCTCCCCTAGCCCATTGCTTATTCAAAATATTAGCGGGCAACTCAGTTGGCTTTCCTTCTATTATTTGACTCCCTATTTTCACGAGATTACTTTAGATCAGATGCAGCTATACGCGCAACGTGATGTAAAAGGCGGGATCTCGATAGCAGGAATTCCCATTCATAGCTCTGGTAATGATTTTTCTACCGAGAATTGGTTACTCGCTCAAAACGACATACACATTAACAACGCCAAAATATTTTGGGAGGATCAGAAAAGTCGAAAGTTAAAAACTTCCATTGATATTCAAGAGCTACATTTAAGCAATGGCATTCGCAACCATAAAGCAAAATTGCTTGCACAAACTCCTTGGAGCCCAGGTCCAATAAAAGTCCAAGCTAACTTTGTGCATCATCTCGCTGGACAAGCAGGCAATTGGCGCGATTGGATCGGCACCTTCTCGTGGGACATCACTGATTTCAACCTAAGTCAAATAGCGAAAGATATTTCCATTCCGCTAAATGACTTGGCCGGCAAGCTCAGCTCAAAAGGAAATTTAAAGCTGGATGGTGGCAAGGCTGATGGTGGTCAGATGTCTTTAACAGCCGATCGCCTAGTGATTCAGCTCAACAAAGATGAGGATCCCATTGAGTTTGGCAGGCTGGAAACTAATCTCGTACAGGATACCGATGGTGGACTCAACTCCATTACTACCAAAACATTGGCATGGCGCAGTATCGACAGCCCCGCTAGCGCACCACTTGAAAATTTAAGTCCAATTACCTTCCGCTGGCGCACACCAAAAGATGGTGGTGAGCTCAAGGAGTTCGGCTTCTCATCGCCAAAAATACAGGTAGAAGATATTGCGCTCTTCGCACTCAACCTCCCTCTGCCGAAAAAAATTCACCAATGGATCAAGATCGCTGATCCAGATGGAGAGCTACAGAATATGGAAATCAATTGGTCTGAAAGTTCATCTGCTTTAGCTGCCCTCCCAATAGCGGGAAATTGGTTTTCTGCCAATAAATTGGATTTCACAATCAGCGCGAATCTCAAGGGGATTAGCTTCACTAGAATCGATCAATCTATGCCCTCGGTGTCCAATTTATCTGGAAACCTTACTAGCAATCAAAAGCAAGGGAATTTCACGCTAGATTCAAGCAATCTTGAATTAGAGATGAGTGATTTTTTGTCCGCCTCTCAAATTCCATTGGATCGCGCAAAAGGTGATATCAATTGGTCTAAGCAAAAAGGCGGGTGGCTGATCAATGCCAAGAAAATGCAGCTTAGCAACCCCGAAATCACTACCAATTTTGATCTGAGCTATCTCATTAGCCCATCCAAGCAACCCGATCAGATGACACTCGATATGGAGATTGTTAGAGCTAAATTAGCCACTGCCCATCGCTACCTACCAGTCGGGATGGATAAAGATAGTCGCCTCTATTTGAGTAAAGCCTTTAATTCCGGGGATATTCAAAATGGCGTTTTGCATATTAAGGGCGATCCGAATCAAGCTCCATATCCTGCTGGAACCATTGGGGAGCTCAGCTTGCACCTGCCATTCTCTAAGGCTACTTTTAAGCCAGCGCCATTACTGCCAAGCAACCAAGGTGTTTGGCAGGCATTTAGTAATGTCAGTGGCATTATCGATATGAAGCAATCCGCTTTAACTGTTGATATTGATAAGGCAAGCTTTAAGAAAGTCATGCTGACCAATATCAAGTCGCAAGTCCCTAATCTCAGCGCTAAACAGCCGACCTTACTAATTAATGGTGCGGTAGACGGTGAGGCAGCTGAGATTCTGGAATATCTCGTTGCCTCCCCAGTGGGATTGCAACAATCGAATTTAGCCAAAAATCTTTCTCTGACTGGTCCAGTCAGCATAGACCTTGGATTAAAAATTCCGCTCTCTGGAAATGATGACGTCAATGTAGATGCCAAATTAACACTGCCAGGTAACAAGGCTCAATGGGGAGAAGTCCCTCCACTGGAAAATCTAAAAGGCAATATACGCATTACGGAAATCAACCCTGAATTTCAAAACATTACTGCAAATTTTTTGGGGGGAGCACTCAAGATATCCAGTGCGCAGTCCACATCGGGAAGCTCGAGCTTTCGTATCGACGGGAACATGAACGCTAGTTTCATTAAAGATTACATTGCAGGCAATCAGAATTCTCGGGTAAATCCTGCTTTGCTATCCGCCATGAGTGGATCAGCAAAATATGAGGGGCTCATCAGTTTTAATAAATTCGGCAGCCAAACAAATCTGAAGTTTGATTTACGTAATTGGGCAAGTTCTGCGCCCGCGCCAGCTAAGAAATTGGCCGGTAGCGCTATGCTCGGTGAACTGAATGTCAAGACTTATCCCGTCAGTAAATCCAATTCCATCCGTGCAGATTGGTCTGGTAAGTTGGGAGATCAATACTTCATCCAAGGAAATCTGGATGCTGCCAATGACATTAGAAACAGCTTAGGCGTTGGATCCTCAGGCCCACTACCTCAGCAAGGTCTTGCACTGAACCTGGTAGGCAACGAACTCAACCTAGATCAATGGATAGCCTTTTTAGGCACTGGAAAACCCACAAGCAAAGTTGGCGAACCTAAAAAAACCGGCACCCCCGAAGCTGAGATTCAAGTCTCCGCTCAACTCAAGAGGCTGATTGCCCTTGATCGTGAGTGGACTGATGTCACGCTCAATTCCCAGCAAAAAAATGCTGTCTGGCAAATTCGTTTGAATTCACCCCAAATTGCAGGTCAAGTGCAATGGCACCCGAGCAGCAACGATCAGCCAAGTGGCCTCATTGCCGGAAGACTTGCACGTCTGAAAGTACCCGATCAACTTACTTCTACAGATTCATCATCCAAGGAGCTTGCTACACCAAAACCAAGTGCCCTTAAGACCCCCGTTAGCCCGAATGACATTCCCAGTTTAGACTTAGTAATTGATGATTTAAATTGGACTAAGGCGCAACTGGGCGCAACGAAGATCAAGTCCAAAACTACTCGCGATCTTTTAAAAGTGGAGTCTGTTCAAATCAGCAATCCCCAAGGAAATTCCACAATTCAGGGGCAATGGATCGCTCGCACTCAGAGTAGTACAGATAAAAGTTCTTTCACAGCGGATATGAATATCAAGGATGCAGGACAAATCATTTCCCATTGGAGTAATGCGAAGTCTGTAGAAGGCGGGGAAGGAAAGCTGAAGGCTGCATTGTCGTGGTCTGGACCGCTCTTTTCTCCTGACTATGACTCACTTGCAGGCAATGTCAGCATCAACCTTGCCAAAGGGCGATTGCTCGAAGTCAATACAGATGGCGCAAAATTATTGGACGTTCTGAGTTTGCAGAGTTTGCTTAGATTCGCAACGCTGGATCTGAAGGGCAGCCTCGGCAATTTAGCCACCAAGGGAACACCATTCAATACTATTAATAGTAACTTCGAGATCACACAAGGTACCGCACAAACTCAGGAATTTACGATGATTCTCGATCAAGCCAGGGTAGCAATGACTGGTCAAATTAATGTTCCAAAAGAAACGCAAGATTTACGGGTCACCATCTTCCCTACTATTGATGCAACTGCAGGCTCGCTAGCTGCTTTTGCAATTAATCCCATTATTGGTCTTGGGGCACTAGTGGGGCAGTACCTCATCACCAACCAAATTAATCGCACAATGCAAACAGACTATTTGATACAGGGCTCTTGGGAGAATCCAGAAGTAATACCGCTTGATCAAAAAGGCCAACCGCTTGATGCTAAAACCTTGAATACGATCCGCACAAAAAATCTACTGAAAGAGCAAATCAAGCCGAACTTGCCAAATTCTGGGCCTATGGCTCCATCCCCCAATTCGAATACATCCCCCTAAATTCCGGCTAAAGCCATCATGAATGATTTGGTAAATTCTTCACAACTCCACATTGCGTCGATACAAATGGTATCGACTCCCGATCTTGAGGAGAATCTTGCGGCTGCCGAACGCTTGATTAAGACGGCCACTGACAGCGGGTCTCAGCTCGCAGTGCTGCCAGAATATTTTTGCCTCATGGGACTGAAAGATACTGACAAAGTGCACATGCGTGAGGCTCCTGGATCAGGCCCTATACAAGAGCGCCTTGCTGCAATCGCACAAGAAAATAACATCTATTTAGTCGCCGGCTCCATTCCTCTAGAGGCTTTAGAAGCCAACAAAGTTCTCAATACCTCCCTCGTGTTTAATCCCCAAGGCAAGCAGATTGCTCGATACGATAAGGTTCATTTATTTGGCTTCCAAACTGAAACTGAGCGTTACGAAGAATCTGAAACTATAGCGCCCGGCAATCAACCAGGCGAATTCCAGATTACTGTCAACGGATTAGATTGGCGCTTTGGTTTAAGTATTTGCTACGACCTGCGCTTTCCAGAGTTCTATCGCTCACTTGGCGAAGTAGATTGCCATATCATTCCTGCCGCATTTACTTACACGACCGGCAAGGACCATTGGGAAATCCTGCTGCGCGCCCGGGCTATTGAAAATCAATGCTACGTTTTATCTTCGGCGCAAGGTGGAGCTCACATCAATCAACGGCGGACTTGGGGTGAAAGTATGCTGATTGACCCTTGGGGACAGATATTAGCCAATCTCCCGCAGGGTGAGGGATTGATTGCGGGCACCCTAAGCAAAGATAAATTAAAAGAGGTACGCTCTAAGCTACCCGCACTAAAACACCGCAAGCTTTAATGAAGAAAGTTCAGCAGATCAAGATGAAAGTACCTGAAGCATTATTTCCAAGTGATTGGACTAAGCCCAAAAAACAGGCTGACCTTCTCAAGCTAGCAAAATCTATCCTGCTTGAACCAACCGGTTTATCTGAGCAGGATTTACATCGCACCTTTGGCAATATGTTTACGCACCAACTCGATGATGCGGACCTCTATTTTCAACATACCCGTAGCGAGAGCTGGAGCCTTGAAGAGGGTATTGTTAAGTCCGGAAGCTTCAACATCGATCAAGGTGTCGGTGTTCGTGCGATCTATGGCGATAAAACCGCCTTTGCTTACTCGGATGAAATTAATTTAGAGGCTTTGAATAAGGCCGCTAAGTCAACACGAGTGATTGGCCCTCAAGGGGGTAGACGGGCTATTGCCAGCAAAACCTTTACACCCGTGTCTAATGGTCTTTATTCCGATTTAAACCCCTTAGATTCTCTTGCGCCTCAAGAAAAAATTGCATTGCTGGAAAGTATTGAGCGTCGTGCAAAAGCACGAGATCCACGCATCATTCAGGTAATGGCCAGCCTAGCAGGTGAATTTGATGTTGTCCTCGTAGTACGCGCAGATGGTTTATTGGCTGCCGATGTACGCCCATTGGTGCGGGTATCGGTACATGTGATTGCCGAGCAAAATGGTCGTCGCGAATCTGGGTCTTCAGGTGGTGGCGCACGCCATGACTATCACTTTTTCAATACCGAATTGATCAACCAATATGTTGATGAAGCTGTCGATGGGGCACTCATTAATTTAGACTCTCGCCCTGCCCCAGCTGGCCCTATGACAGTTGTAATGGGTCCAGGATGGCCTGGCGTATTGCTTCATGAAGCGGTTGGTCATGGCCTAGAGGGAGACTTTAATCGCAAAGGCTCCTCTGCTTTTGCTGGTTGTATTGGTCAACGTGTCGCCGCAAAGGGCGTCACCGTAGTGGATGATGGCACGCTGTCTGGTCGTCGTGGCTCGCTCAATATCGATGATGAAGGGACGCCCACCCAGTGCACCACACTGATTGAGGATGGAATTTTGAAGGGCTATATTCAAGATAGTCTCAATGCCCGCCTCATGAATATGCCCCTCACCGGCAATGGTCGGCGTGAGAGTTTTGCCTCCCTGCCAATGCCCCGCATGACCAACACTTATATGCTGGCCGGCAAAGATGATCCTCAAGAAATCGTTGCCAGTATTAAACGCGGACTTTATGCCGTGAATTTTGGCGGCGGTCAGGTGGACATTACCAGTGGAAAATTTGTGTTTTCTGCCTCAGAGGCTTATTGGGTTGAAAACGGCAAAATTCAATATCCCGTTAAGGGCGCCACCATCATTGGTAGCGGTCCTGAGTCCTTAAAACAGGTCTCTATGATCGGAAATGACCTTAAATTAGATGGTGGGATCGGGGTTTGCGGTAAAGAAGGTCAAAGCGTTCCGGTAGGCGTTGGACAGCCTACTTTACGTATCGACAGCTTGACTGTCGGAGGAACCGCTTAATACGGCTTAAAATAGTCCGATGAGCCAACAAAACACCATTCCCGCCAACTGGTATGCTGCCGTCGATAAAACGTCAGAGACAGATGATCAACGCATTCATAACATTACTGTTCTGCCACCACCAGAGCATTTGATTCGCTTCTTCCCAATTTCGGGAACACCCACGGAAGCGCTTATCAGTAAAACGCGTAAAAAGATTCGCGACATCATTCATGGAAAAGATGATCGCCTCCTTGTCATCATCGGGCCTTGCTCCATTCATGATCCCCGTGCAGCCGTAGAGTACTGCCAGCGATTACTCGCCGAGCGTGATCGCTTTTCGGGCGAACTTGAAATTGTGATGCGTGTCTATTTTGAAAAGCCACGCACTACAGTGGGCTGGAAGGGTTTGATTAATGACCCCTATTTAGATGAGAGCTATCGCATTGAAGAAGGATTGCGCATCGCCCGTCAAGTACTGATGGAAATTAATCGTTTGGGCATGCCTGCAGGTAGCGAGTTCTTGGATGTGATTTCTCCGCAATATATTGCTGACCTCATTTCCTGGGGCGCCATCGGAGCTCGTACTACAGAGAGTCAGGTTCACCGTGAACTCGCGTCAGGCCTATCTGCTCCCATTGGTTTTAAGAACGGCACTGATGGCAATATCAAAATTGCAACTGATGCGATTCAAGCGGCAAGCCGTCCACATCACTTCTTGTCAGTGCATAAGAATGGTCAAGTTTCTATCGTGGAAACGAAGGGTAACAAAGATTGCCACGTGATTTTGCGCGGCGGCAAAGAGCCAAATTATGAGGCCCAGTACGTTCAAGCAGCTTGCGCTGAGCTTGATGCAGCAAAGCTTCCAGCCAGCTTGATGGTTGACCTGTCGCATGCGAACTCCAGCAAAAAACATGAACGTCAAATTGTGGTGGCAGAAAATATTGCTGAGCAAATTGAATCAGGTTCACATCAAATATTTGGCGTCATGATTGAAAGTCACCTGAATGATGGCGCGCAAAAATTCTCGCCTGGAAAAGATGATCCTAGCAAGCTAGAGTACGGCAAGAGTATTACTGATGCCTGTATTAACTGGGAAGATTCAGTCAATGTACTGCAGCGTCTGGCATTAGCCGTGAAGAATCGCAGAAAATCTAAGAAATAGAAAGTTCGCCTTAAACGTGCTTTAATTTTCTGAAAAAGAGACTAATTTATTTAGTCTCTTTTTTTTCATGCTTCCAAAGAATATCCTGACCACCTGCCTCACGATTGAGGACGCGGGCTAAAACAAATAAGAGGTCAGATAAGCGATTGACATACTGACGCGGAGCGTCATACAAGGGCTCTTCCCAACCCAAACGCACGATTGACCTCTCGGCGCGTCTGCAAACGGTGCGACAGACATGAGCTTGTGCAGCGGCGCGCGTTCCCCCAGGCAGAATAAATTCAGTCAAAGGTGGCAAGGTGGCATTGTATTTTTCTAGCCAAACATCCAGCTGGGCTACATGCTCTGGTTTAAGCAGGGTGTAATTCGGAATACAGAGTTCCCCGCCTAAATCAAATAAATCGTGCTGCACTTGCAAAAATAGGGCTTTGAACTCATCAGCAATGCCTTCCGGGATGGATTCAGTCATTAAAACCCCAATCTCGGAGTTCAATTCATCGACATCCCCCATGGCGCAGATGCGCAAATGGTCCTTTTCCACTCGGCTGCCATCGCCGAGCCCGGTCATGCCGGCATCACCAGTTCTAGTGGCTATTTTTGAAAGTCGATTTCCCATGAAACTAATTATAGGTAAATGGCTAAAATGATTCCTATGAATATGGTTATCCCACCCCCCGAGCTTGCGGCCATTACCGCCCTTCAATCCAAATTGGTTTCAGCCTTGCGCCCAATTCTTCCTGAGCATGCCTTGCTTTGGGAGCCTGAGGACACGATTCCTTATGAATGTGACGGCCTAGCAGCCTATCGGCGCATGCCATTAGCAGTCGCCCTTCCCGAGACTGAAGAGCAGGTTGCTCGAATACTTAAGATTTGCTTTAACATGCAAGTCCCCATCGTCCCACGAGGATCTGGGACCGGGCTTTCAGGCGGCGCAATGCCGATGTCCCAAGGTCTAGTACTTTCGCTAGCCAAGCTGAAGAAAATCATCAGCATTGACCCTTTTACCCGCACTGCAGTTGTCCAACCAGGGGTACGTAATCTTGCTATATCTGAGGCAGTCGCCCACCTTGGCTTGTACTATGCCCCAGACCCATCCTCTCAGATTGCCTGCTCTATTGGCGGTAATGTCAATGAAAACTCTGGTGGCGTACATTGCCTTAAATATGGCCTCACTCTTCACAATGTCTTAAAGGTTCGTGGCATTTTGATGAGTGGTGAGATTGTGGAGTTTGGTAGTCTTGCCCCAGACTCTCCAGGGCTTGATTTATTAGCCGTCGTAATGGGTAGTGAAGGCATGCTTGCGGTGGTGACTGAAGTTACCGTCAAATTAATTGCTAAACCAAAGTTGGCACGCGTCATCATGGCGAGCTTTGACGATATAGAAAAAGGTGCTGATGCAGTTGCCGCCATCATTGCCGCTGGAATTATTCCTGCTGGCCTCGAGATGATGGATAAAGCGACTACCCGAGCCGTAGAAGAATTTGTTCATGCAGGATATGACCTCGATGCTGAGACCATTCTTCTTTGTGAGTCCGACGGCACGCCTGAAGAGGTTGCTGAAGAAATTGAGCGCATGACTAAAGTGCTTGAACAAGCAGGCGCTAGCGGTATTCAGATTTCTCAAAATGAAGCGGAGCGGCTGAAATTTTGGAGTGGCCGAAAGAATGCTTTCCCTGCTGCCGGACGATTGGCGCCTGATTACTATTGTATGGACGGTACTATTCCACGCAGAAATATTGGCACTTTGCTTAGACGTATTCAGGGTATGGAAAAGAAATATGGTCTCGCTTGCTTGAATGTATTTCATGCGGGCGATGGCAATATGCATCCATTGATTTTATTTAATGGCGCCGACCAAGAAGAGTGGCATCGC
Source organism: Polynucleobacter arcticus (assembly GCF_013307205.1). NCBI lineage: Bacteria > Pseudomonadati > Pseudomonadota > Betaproteobacteria > Burkholderiales > Burkholderiaceae > Polynucleobacter > Polynucleobacter arcticus. Next base: position 1,815,404 of record NZ_CP028940.1, read on the forward strand.
GCTGAAGAATTTGGCACTGAAATTCTAGAAGCCTGTGTTGAGCTTGATGGCACGATCACTGGTGAGCATGGTGTTGGGATTGAAAAGATTAACTCCATGTGCGTTCAGTTTGGTGAAGGCGAACGTGAGTCCTTCTGGGGCGTAAAAGCTGCCTTTGATCCAGAGAAATTGCTCAACCCGGATAAGGCTATTCCCACTTTAAATCGTTGTGCCGAGTATGGACGCATGCGTATCAGTGGCGGCAGCGTACCGCACCCAGAATTAGAGCGCTTTTGATGTCGAGCCTCCAGTCTAGCTCGGCCATCGATTTATTTCGTGAGCAAATCCTTGCTGCCTCAAAAAATAAAACACCTCTTTCAATTCAGGGTGGCGGTACCAAGTCTTGGTATGGCAATGCCAATACATTTACCAAGTTAGAGACACGCTCCTACTCCGGAATCTTAGAATACCAACCTGAAGAGTTGGTGATTACGGCTTGTGCCGGTACACCTTTAAAAGAAATTGAAGCGGTGCTCGCCGAAAAGAATCAAGTTTTAGCTTTTGAGCCCCCACATTTTGGTGATGGTGCAACTTTTGGAGGCGCAATTGCTGCTGGACTCGCGGGTCCGGGTCGCATTAGCGCTGGCAACTTACGCGACTTTGTACTGGGCGCGCGCATTCTGGATGGTAAAGGCCAAGACTTATCCTTTGGTGGCAAGGTGATGAAAAACGTTGCAGGCTATGACGTCTCACGTTTACTGCCCGGCTCAATGGGAACCTTATCACTCCTACTCGAAGCTTCCGTAAAAGTACTGCCTCGACCAGCTGCAACAACTACTTTACGTTGTCCCATTACTCAGGCACGTGCCCTGCAACTCACCAATGAGTGGGCTGGACAGCCCCTGCCTTTGTCAGCCAGCTGCTGGATTGGAAGCTCAACAGGTGGTGACGGTGAACTCACTATTCGACTAGCTGGCGCAGCTGCCGCTGTTAAGGCAGCGATCCCCCTGATGGGTGCCGCCGTCAATGTAGTCGAGTTAGATCCAAGTGTTGCAGATGCATTCTGGAGTAACTTGCGCGAGCATGAGCTGCCGGCTTTTCAGAACCTCAATAACAATGACACCCTGTATCGCTTAGCATTGCCCGCAGTATGTGGTCCACTTGCGATTCCCAATATGAATGATCAGCTGGTTTTGGAATGGCACGGTCAGCAACGTTGGTTTACAGCATCGGGTGATGATGTAACGTTCGCAACCGTCAAAACGCTAGCTAATGCGAATGGTGGACATGCCACACGCTTTAAGCAAGGCGCCCATGTTGATCCCAATCAGCAACGCTTCACCCTATTGAGCGAACAAGCGCATTCAGTAGCGCTAGAGGCTGTACAAGCGCGCCTCAAAGCCTCTTTTGATCCAGCTGGTGTATTTGCAACTTCACGCCTTCCTTAAGCACCTCTTTTAGCAATCCTATGCAAACACAACTCGCCCCCCAATTTGCCAATACCGCTGACGGTATTGAAGCTGCCAGAATTCTTGGTAAATGTGTGCACTGTGGTTTTTGTACTGCTACCTGCCCCACTTACCAAATTCTGGGTGATGAATTAGATGGCCCACGTGGTCGTATCTATCTCATTAAACAAATGGCGGAGGGTCAAGCGCCGACAGAGAAAACACGATTGCATTTAGATCGTTGCCTCACCTGCCGCAATTGTGAAAGCACTTGTCCTAGCGGTGTGCAATACGGCAATTTGATTGATATTGGTCGCAAGTGGGCAGAAGAAAATACTCCCGAGCGCCCTATTGGTCAGCGCCTGACACGCTGGGCACTGAAAGAAGGCTTAACGAGTCCTAAGCTATTTAACTCAGCAATGGCAATTGGCCGCCTCGTTCGTCCACTCATGCCAACTGGTATTCAGCGCAAGATCCCCGAGGCTAAAAATAAGGCTCTCACCAGTAACACCGATCCTTATGCAAGACCACAAGCTACCCACGCTCGCAAGATGTTATTACTAGAAGGTTGCGTTCAACCTAGCATGCTACCGAACGTGAACTCAGCTACTGCACGTGTTTTAGATGCACTCAAAATTCAGTTAATTAGTGCTCCCAATGCCACTTGCTGTGGCGCGTTGCGCTACCACTTAAATGATCAAACTGGTGGCATAGAAAATGCCAAACAGAATATCGATGCCTGGTGGCCACAGCTTGAGCAAGGTATTGAAGCCATCGTGATGACTGCTTCCGGCTGTGGGGTGATGGTCAAGGACTATGGACATCTATTAGCAAATGATCCGCTATATGCCCTCAAGGCAAAAACCATTTCCGAGCTAACCAAAGATATTTCCGAAATATTGCCAATGCTTCAGAGCGAACTTGTCGCCTTGGTGGGGGTGGATCCCAAGCCTGGCGTTGTATACCATCCGCCCTGCACACTTCAACATGGCCAACAAATTCGCGGGAAGGTGGAGAGTCTTTTAGCGAGTATTGGCATTGGTGTTCGCCTCTGTGCCGATAGTCACCTCTGCTGCGGCTCTGCAGGCACCTACTCGGTAACCCAACCTGAGTTATCCGAACAATTACGTAAAAACAAATTGGGGCACCTTCAAGCTGCTTGCGAAGAATCTGGCGCCCAAGTCATTGTTTCTGGAAATATTGGCTGCATTACACACCTTCAGCAAGATGACACGCCAGTACTCCATTGGATTGAAATCGTTGATCAACTAATTCACCAACAAAGCCAAACCAAATAATGAGTCAAATTACCATCAATCTTATGCAAGTAAGACAACGGCTTGAGTTAGCAGCGCTAGCAGCAAAACGTGAGCCAGAGGATATTCAATTACTCGCTGTCAGCAAAACTTTTTTACCTAGAGCGGTTGAAGAGGCAATGCACGCGGGGCAAACCGTCTTTGGCGAAAACTATGTCCAAGAGGGTGTCGAGAAAATTCAGCAGCTCGCCAAATTACGCCCCTGGCTAGAATGGCATTTCATTGGCCCGCTGCAAAGCAACAAAACTCGAGAGGTAGCAGAACATTTTGATTGGGTTCACAGTATTGATCGACTCAAAATTGCAGAGCGATTATCTAGTCAGCGCGGTGAGTTTCCAGATTTAGGTGTGTTGCAGGTTTGTATTCAAATCAACGTTAGCGAAGAAAATAGTAAGAGTGGCATCTCGTTCGAAGAAGTCGAGTCGCTTTGCAACGCCATCACTAAGTTACCCAACCTTTCTCTACGTGGACTCATGGCCATTCCTGCACCAAGCGATGATGTCAATCAGCAGCGTCGCTCATTTGCAGCAGTACGAGAGTGCTTCGCTGGGATAAAGGCGAAACATGCAAGCGATGTCGGGTACGATTTTTTCGATACCCTCTCGATGGGAATGTCCGATGATATGGAAGCGGCAATAGCGGAAGGCAGCACCATGGTACGTATAGGCAGCGCAATCTTTGGGAAGCGCGATAAGATAAAAGCATGAGCATACAAAAAATCAATCAAGATGCCCACGTCACTTTTATTGGTGGCGGAAACATGGGTCGCGCTTTGATTAGCGGATTACTAGCAAATAGCTTTGAGGCGAATCAACTGTCTTTAGTGGAAGCCAACGCCAGTACTGGCTTACAACTACACCAAGATTTTGGTGTGCAGATCATTAGCACTTTGGAGCAAATCGCTTTTGACTTTTCCAAGAACAATATTGTGGTCATGGCTATCAAACCCCAGGATTTTAATGTCGTAGCTAAATCTCTGAGCGCCAAACTCAAACATGCGACGGCGCCAGGCCCATTAATTCTGAGTATTGCTGCTGGTATTCGCCTGAAAGATATGAGCCGCTGGCTTGATCATGAACGCTGTGTTCGTGCCATGCCGAATACCCCAGCCCTGATCGGCAAAGGCATTACGGGGCTCTTTGCTGATGTAGCAGTCAATGCATCTGACCGCGCCCTAGCCGAAACGATTTGTAACGCTGTAGGTCAAACGGTCTGGGTAAATAAAGAAGAGCTCATGGATGCAGTGACGGCCGTTTCTGGGAGCGGGCCTGCCTACGTCTTTGCTTTCTTGGAAGCGATGCAATCGAGTGGCGAGAAGCTTGGACTTGATGCAGCTACCGCACGAAAGCTAGCCTATGCAACTTTAGAAGGCGCTACACAGCTTGCCCATAATTCAGATGAGCATGTAGGTATTTTGCGCGAACGAGTCACATCAAAAGGCGGTACAACCGCTGCAGCACTAGATATGCTTCAGCAACTTGATTGGCATGGCGCTCTCGAAAGAGCCATTGATGCCGCTAGTCAACGTGGCAAAGCGATGGGTGATGAACTAGGTAAGAGCTAACACCAAGTTAAGTGCGAGCTAGGCCCAAAAGGATTCCAAGAAAGAGAAACCCTCCCAGCCAATTATTGTGGCGGAAGGCTTGAAAGCAATTCTCACGTGTACGGGTCGATACCAATTTTAGGTGGTACGTTGCACAAGCTAGTGCTAAACCCCACCCAACCCAATAAGAATTACCAAGGTTTGCCAGGTGGGCAACCCAAGCCTGACATAGAAACAAGATGCCATAGCTGATGGCAATTGCGAGCACATCAAATCGGCCGAAGGTAATAGCTGAGGTTCGCAAACCTAAACGCATATCATCGTCTCGATCTACCATTGCATACGCAGTGTCATAGGCTATAGCCCAGAAGATATTGCCGATAAACAAAATCCATGCCTCTGTTGGAATGAAATCCAGCACTGCAGCATAGGCCATTGGGATTCCGAAGCCAAATGCAATCCCTAGAACTGCTTGTGGAATAGCAAAGAAACGTTTGGTGAAAGGATAGAGAATCGCCACTGCTAGGGCGAAGAAAGAAAGTTCCTTAGTGAGCCCATTTAAAGGCTGAATAAGTAGAAAGGCTAGTAGCGCCAAGATGGCTGCCACTGCTAGCGCCTCTTTTCCAGAAATCTTGCCACTCGTAATCGGCCGATCTTTAGTACGTAATACATGGCGGTCAAAGTCTTGATCTGCGTAATCATTAATTGCACAACCAGCACTGCGCATTAAAAAGGTTCCGAGGGTGAAAATAATCAGTAGATACCACTCAGGAAAGCCGCCACTAACCAACCAAAGTGCCCATAAGGTTGGCCATAGCAATAAGAGAGTACCAATAGGCTTATCGAGACGAATCAAATAGGCATAAGCAATAAGGCGATTGCGCATTAGATGAATATTCTTTTCTTATTTACAGTTGAGGTCATTGTGGAATGATCAAGCCTTTAGAAACTCGGTACGAGATCCTAGCCAACGCTCTAAGTGTCTTTCTACCAAGTCGCTATGCTCGGCCAGTAATCGCTCTGCTGCCACTTGGGCTAATTCGATTAACCAAGCATCACGCTGCAGATCCACAAAACGCAACATCGCATCACCGGATTGCTTTGCACCTAGCAATTCTCCTGGGCCACGAAGTGATAAGTCGCGCTCTGCAATCACAAATCCATCTGAGGTCTCTCGCAAAGTTTGTAGTCGCTCTTTTGCTGCTAAAGATAATGGCTCCGCATACATTAATATACATACTGAATCGGCAGAGCCACGCCCTACGCGCCCTCGCAGCTGATGAATTTGTGCATAACCAAAGCGCTCGGCATGCTCGATCACCATGAGCGCTGCATTAGGTACATCAACGCCCACCTCAATTACAGTAGTTGCAACTAAGAGCTGAATCTCATTTGCCTTAAATGCAGCCATCACGGCTGCTTTTTCTTCACTCTTCAAGCGGCCATGTACTAAGCCTACTTTGAAATTAGGTAGGGCTTGAGTGAGCTGCTCAAAACTCTCAACGGCAGTCTGTAATTGCAATACTTCAGACTCTTCAATCAAGGGGCAAACCCAATAAGCTTGCAGACCCTTAGCCAACCAATCATGTAAACCGCTAATGACCTCATCCCTGCGGGCAGCTTTGACTACCTTGGTAGTGATGGGCTTACGACCAGGAGGCAATTCATCAATGACAGAAACATCGAGATCAGCGTAGTAAGTCATCGCTAGCGTACGCGGGATAGGAGTAGCTGACATCATGATTTGGTGGCAATAAAATAATTCCGAACCGACGCGTTGCTGAATTTCTAAACGCTGTCTCACACCAAAACGATGTTGCTCATCAATCACCGCTAGGCCCAACTTGGCAAAACTCACCTTATCCTGAATCAGTGCATGCGTACCAATGATGAGTTGTGCATCGCCGCTTTCAATCATTTCTTGTGCCAGTCTTTTTTCCTTAGCCTTCAAACTGCCAGAGAGCCAGGCAATTTTGACGCCTAAAGGTTCGAACCACTCTTTCATCTTGATATAGTGCTGCTCTGCCAGAATTTCTGTGGGGGCCATGATCGCCGCTTGATAACCATGATCCATGGCACGCGCAGCAGCTAAAGCCGCAATGACCGTTTTGCCGCTCCCCACATCACCCTGTAGCAAGCGATTCATCGGAAAGGCATTGGATAGGTCGAGGCCAATCTCCAACCAAACCCGCGCTTGGGCGCCAGTTAGCTTGAAGGGCAAGGCTTTGAGTAAACCCTCTTCAATGCTTGAACTTACTTTGCCAGCCTTGGTTTTTTGTTGATCCTTCTCAAAACTAGGTGCACGTCTTTCTCTGCGGATAGCATGTGCCCGCTTCAACGAGATTTGCTGGGCTAGCAGTTCTTCAAACTGCACGCGGCGCCATGCAGCATGCGTTCGCTCTAGCAGCGCCTGGGTGTTGGCATCAGCAGGTGGCTGATGTAAATATGTAATTGCATCTTGAAGTGGAGGCCAATCATTGCTGGGCAAAATTTCCGCCATGAGTTTGGTCGGTAAAAATTCTGCCAAGCTTTCTTTCAGGCTGGAATCATGTAAAGCCTTTAGGACTGCCTTCCGAATAATGGTCTGGGATAAACCGGCGCTGGCGGGGTATACCGGGGTCAAGCTAGCAGACAATGGCGCATCAGGGGTGATGGCTCTAACAGTGGGATGAACCATTTCCGCACCGAGATATCCATCCCTAACCTCGCCTCGTACGCGCACATGACTGCCGACTGCCATCTGCTTTTGCTGGCTAGGGTAAAAATTAAGGAAACGGAGCTGAAGTGAGGCAGTATCATCCTCAATCGTGACTAAAAGCTGTCTTCTAGGGCGAAACGTGACTTGATTACGAGTCACCGTACCTTGAGTCTGGATAGCATGGAATCGTCCAAGGCCCATAGCCTCGTCTATAGTGAACAGCTCAGTCTCATCCTCATAGCGAGATGGTAGATGCAATGCCAGTGCCATAGGGCTGTTTAGACCCATCTTTTCGAGTGCAGTTGGCGGTCGTTTAGTCTTCATCGTTAAAATCCAATACCTGATGGTAATGCTATGCAACTTTCCGACTTCAATTACGACCTCCCACCCCAACTAATTGCCCAGCACCCCCTGGCCAATAGAACGGATAGCCGCCTCTTAGAGGTTAAGGCCGAAGGGGGCAATGTTGCCCAGTTGATTGATCGACAATTTCCAGACATCCTTAACCTTATTAAACCTGGGGATTTACTCGTCTTCAATGACACTAAAGTCATTCCAGCCCGTTTACACGGCAAAAAAGAGACTGGTGGCAATGTCGAGCTCCTCATCGAACGCATCAGCGCTGAAAACCAGGCCTGGGTTCAGATTAGAGCCTCCAAAGTTCCAAAGACGGGCAGTATTGTTCATATTTACAATCAAGCGGGTGAAACCTTCCCCGTTGAAATGATTGGCCATGACGGCCGATTTTATGAAGTGCGCTTTCCGGAAAATGTCTTCTCCCTGCTGGAGCGGTTTGGTGAATTGCCCCTACCCCCCTATATTGAGCACCAACCAACGCAAGAAGATGCCAATCGCTATCAAACCGTGGTTGCCAAGAATCCTGGTGCTGTTGCGGCGCCTACGGCAGGCCTGCACTTTGATCAAGCCATTCTGAGTCAGCTTCGTGAACTTGGCGTTAAGCAGGCCAGCATCACCCTCCATGTTGGTGCGGGCACCTTCACTCCAGTTCGTGAAGAAGATCTCAGTAAACACCAGATGCATTACGAGTGGTTCTCCGTGCCCACAGAAACTATCGCAGCAATTGAAGATACTCAAAAAATTGGGGGTAGAGTCATTGCGGTTGGTACCACCAGCATGAGGGCGCTAGAGAGTCGAGCGCAAACCCAAAAAGACAGTGGCGAAACGAACTTATTTATTACGCCTGGGTACGTGTTCAAAACCGTCGACTGCTTGTTGACAAACTTTCATCTGCCAAAATCCACCTTATTAATGTTGGTGAGCGCATTTGCTGGAGTGGATAACATCCGCAATGCCTATCAACATGCCATTCAAAATGAATATCGCTTTTTCAGCTATGGCGATGCGATGTTCTTGAGTCGCCTTAACAATACACACTCATGATAAAACCTGTTCGCTTTAGTATTCTCGCTCGCGACTCTGCAAGCCCAGCCCGCCTTGGTCAAATGGATCTTCCTCATGGGAGCGTACAAACACCGATCTTTATGCCAGTGGGGACCTATGGCACCGTGAAAGCCATGACCCCAAGGGACCTGAAAGAAGCTAAAGCGCAAATCATTTTGGGTAATACCTTTCATTTATGGCTACGTCCTGGTTTAGATGTCATCAAGAAACATGGTGGCTTACATCGCTTTATGGGTTGGGATAAACCGATCCTGACTGACTCTGGCGGCTTTCAGGTTTTTAGCTTGGGTGCCCTGAGAAAAATTTCTGAAGAGGGTGTGACCTTTGCCTCACCAATCAATGGAGATAAATTATTTATGTCTCCTGAAGTGTCCATGGAAATTCAGGCAGTACTCAACAGTGATATCGCCATGCAGTTTGATGAGTGCACCCCATATGAGGTCAAGGGACAGGCAACCTCAGAAAAGACCGCGCGCGCCTCACTAGAAATGTCCCTACGTTGGGGTGATCGCTCCTTAAAACGTTTTCGGGAGCTTGAGACGGGCAACGGTCTCTTTGGCATCGTTCAAGGCGGGATGTTCGAACACCTCAGAGAATTTTCACTAGATGCAGTCAGTCAGCAAGGTTTTGATGGCATTGCTATTGGTGGCCTTTCTGTTGGAGAGCCAAAGCCAGAGTTTGAGCGTATCTTGAATTTCACTGCCCCTAAGCTGCCTGAGCATATGCCCCATTATTTGATGGGAGTTGGTACGCCCGAAGACCTCATGCTGGGCGTCAGCCTCGGTATCGACATGTTTGACTGCGTGATGCCGACACGGAATGCCCGAAATGGCTGGCTTTTTACCCGCTTTGGTGACCTCAAACTGCGTAATGCCGGCTACAAGGAGGATGACCGCCCTGTTGATCCCACCTGCGCCTGTTATACCTGCCAAAATTTCACTAGATCCTACTTAAATCACCTCCAAAAGGCGAATGAGATCCTTGGATCGCAGCTCAATACCATCCATAACCTCTCCTACTATCTTCAGCTCATGGAAGAGGTGAGAGGGTCCTTGGCCGAAGGCCGTTTTAGTGCTTATCGCGAGGAATTTCATCGAAATCGTCAGCGTGGCGTAGAGCCTGGGCAGGATTAATAGCCCAAGGGTAGCAAATAAGTCCTCCAAGCCCCATACAGTTTAGAATTGCGGGTTTACGGCTTTGCTTTAAAAGCCTAAAACTGAAGCAGTTTCCTAAAGCAGTTTTCAACTGGTAATTAATGGAGGTTTTATATGTGGATTAGTAACGCTTTTGCCCAGGCTCCAGCCGCGGGTGCAGATTCCGGTGGCTTGATGAGCTTCCTTCCCCTGTTGTTGATGTTTGCAGTGCTGTACTTCATCATGATTCGCCCACAAATGAAGCGTCAAAAAGAAACTAAAGCCATGCTAGAGTCCTTGGCAGTTGGCGATGAGGTAGTTACCAGTGGCGGAATCATCGGCAAAGTAACGGCTTTGAAAGATCAGGTAGTGACTGTTGAAATTTCAGCCGGTACTGAAGTGAAGATGCAAAAAGGCGCCATCACAACAGTGTTGCCAAAAGGCTCCTTGAAGTCTGATTAATACGCTTGCTTAAAAGTATCTCAATATGAATCGCTACCCTCTCTGGAAATACATAGTCATCCTGATTGCTTTACTAATCGGGGGACTATATTCATTACCTAATTTCTACGGAGAGGCTCCAGCAGTTCAAGTCTCGTCCGCCAAACCAACCATTAAGGTTGATTTGGCGACGCAGTCTCGAGTCGAAAAGATTCTGACTGATGACAATATTAGCAATACCGGTATTTTCTTTGAATCTACCGGCAATGTAGGTTCAATCAAGATTCGTTTTAACAATACTGATATTCAACTTCGTGCTCGCGATCTATTGCAGCAAAAGTTAAACATAGATCAAAACGATCCTAATTTCACGGTAGCATTAAATCTGCTCTCCAACACACCGAGCTGGTTAAATGCACTCAATGCATTACCAATGCCACTCGGCCTCGACTTACGCGGTGGCGTGTACTTCTTACTGCAAGTAGATATGAAGGGTGCCGTGCAAAAGAAAGTAACTTCTTTAGCAACGGATATCCGCAGTCAGTTGCGCGACAAATCGATACGCCAACAAGGTATCGAGCGCGGTCAAGATAGCATCACCCTCACTTTTGGCAGCATAGAAGATGCTGAAAAAGCCCGTTCTGTATTGATGACTAGTCAGCCTGATCTGATCTGGCAACTCAAACCTACCGGCTTATCTCCAAAGCTAGTAGGTGAATTCAAACCTACCGCCTTAAAAGAAATTCAAGACAACGCAGTAAAACAAAATATCGTCACCCTCAATAAGCGTGTGAATGAATTGGCCGTTAAAGAGCCAGTCATTCAACAACAAGGTGCTGAGCGGATTGTGGTTCAGTTGCCGGGTGTACAAGACACTGCTCGTGCCAAAGATATTATTGGTCGCACTGCAACTCTGGAATCCAGACTAGCCGACCCAATCGTTTCGACGATTGCCATTGGTGAGACTCCGCCTCCAGGCATGGATGTGTTTCGTTTTGGTGAAAATCGTCAAGGCGTCTTCAAAAAATCGGTTATCTTTAGCGGCGATCGTATTACCGATGCAAGTGCTGGCTTTGATCAGAACCAACGACCTGCAGTGAATATTTCTTTAGATGCTGCTGGCGGTCGCGTGATGCAAGAAGTTACCCGCGAAAACATTGGTAAACCCATGGGCATGATCCTATTTGAAAAAGGTAAGGGCGAAGTCCTCACCATTGCTACTATTCAAGGTGAATTCGGATCCAAGTTTCAAATTACCGGCCAACCAACAACAGCAAGTGCAAATGACTTAGCTCTCCTATTGCGCGCAGGTTCTTTGGCAGCCCCAATGGAAATCATCGAAGAGCGTACGATTGGACCAAGCCTTGGAGCAGAAAATATTGAGAAAGGCTTTACATCTCTGATTATTGGTTTTGCAGCCATTTCTGTTTTCATGATCGCTTACTACTTACTGTTCGGCACTTTCTCGGTGGTAGCACTTGCAGTGAACTTATTGCTCTTGATTTCAGTACTATCGATGTTGCAAGCGACGTTAACTTTGCCAGGTATTGCTGCGATGGCCTTGGCGCTGGGTATGGCGATTGACTCTAACGTCTTGATTAATGAACGTATTCGAGAAGAGCTACGTAATGGTGCGGCTCCGCAAACTGCTATCGCTGTTGGCTTTGATAAAGCTTGGGCAACGATCTTAGATTCGAACGTCACAACTTTAATTGCCGGTTTAGCCTTACTTGCTTTTGGTTCTGGGCCTATTAAAGGCTTTGCGGTAGTTCATTGCTTAGGTATTTTGACTTCAATGTTCTCAGCAGTCTTCTTCTCACGTGGCCTTGTCAATCTTTGGTACGGCAGGGGTAAGAAAGTTCAAAAACTCGCTATTGGCCAAGTTTGGCGCCCACAGGGGAAATAAGTCATGGAATTTTTCCGCATCAAAAAAGATATTCCCTTCATGCGCCATGCTTTGGCACTGAATGCAATCTCCTTAATTACCTTTATAGCTGCCGTTTTCTTTCTCTGGCAAAACGGTCTGCATCTCTCCATTGAGTTCACTGGCGGCACGGTGATGGAGGTAACTTATCCACAAACAGCCCCTTTAGATTCAATTAGATCGAAGGTAGAAAAGCTGGGATATGCCGACACCCAGATTCAGAATTTCGGTAGCTCACGCGATGTGATGATTCGTTTGCCACTTCAGCGAGACGCTGGCGGAAAAATGATTTCTTCAGCGGACCAAAGTGCTGCCGTAATGCAAGCGCTTGAACCAGCCACTTCTGGCGTGAAATTACAGCGTGTCGAGTTTGTTGGCCCACAGGTTGGTCGTGAGCTCGCAATTGATGGATTGCTGGCGCTGATATTTGTAATCATTGGCATTGTGGTTTACCTCTCTTTCCGCTTTGAGTGGAAATTTGCACTCGCCGGCATTATTGCGAACCTGCATGACATCGTAATTATTCTAGGCTTCTTTGCCTTCTTCCAGTGGGAGTTTTCCCTATCGGTATTGGCTGCAGTTCTGGCAGTACTAGGCTACTCAGTTAACGAATCCGTCGTGATCTTTGACCGTATACGCGAGAATTTCCGCAAATATCGCAAGATGAATACCCAAGAGATTATTGACAATGCCATTACCAGCACGATTAGTCGTACCGTGATCACTCATGGTAGTACTGAGATGATGGTCTTGGCTATGCTGATTTTTGGCGGCCCCACCCTCTTCTACTTCGCACTCGCACTGACCATTGGTATTTTGTTTGGTATCTACTCTTCAGTATTCGTTGCAGCAGCTATAGCGATGTGGCTTGGTGTCACCCGCGAAGATTTAATCAAAGGCGATAAAAAGCCGGATGATGTTGCCCGTAATGATGATCCCAATTTCGGGGCCCAGATTTAAGTCTTAATTTAGTCTGAAGTTCTAACGCTCAAGGGCGGCTAACGTTTTTTTAGTCGCACCTTGATGCTGAACCGAGTAAGCCTTTGCGGCACTCGACATTTGTGCCAACTCGGCAGCATTTAATAGCAACTCTTTCAAGGCCTCTGCTAGCGCAATAGGCTCATCCTGAGTGCGTTTAGCTGCGCCTATCTTGATCGCATCTAAAGCCGCCTGTTGAAAGTTATATGTGTGCTCACCCAATAAAACAGGACAGCCAGCAGCGCAAGCCTCAATTAGGTTCTGGCCACCAAAGGGAAGTAGGCTTCCTCCCATAACGACTAAATCAGCGGCGCTGTAATACAGGGGCATCTCACCCATGGAGTCCCCAAGAATGACATCTAAATCAGCGGTAACTTGAGGTACTCCACTCCACTCGGTGCGTCGTTGAAATTGCAAGCCTGCTTCATCAATTTGATTAGCTACCTCAGAAAAACGCTCCGGGTGGCGTGGCACGATACAAAGTAAGGGAACATTTTCAAATACATTAGCGAGTAAGAGGCACTTCCATGCCTTGAGGATGATTGCCTCTTCACCATCACGCGTACTGGCAGCGCAGACCATCAGGCGATGCTGATCATGCAGCTCTTGTTGCCAATAGCAGCCTTGCGCAACTAAATTTGGATCCAGTGGCACATCAAATTTGAGGTTACCAACAATCTCTATTTTCTTAACGCCCAAACTACGGTAGCGCTGGGCATCAAATTCTGTTTGCGCCAAAATACCCGCAAAGGCCTGAAATAAAGATCTACCCGCTCTACCAAACCGCTTGACCCGACGAGCACTACGCTCAGATAGACGGGCATTCACTAAAAATAAAGGCAGGCCAATTTCAGCGCAATAAAACACTACCGTGGGCCAAGCTTCAGTTTCCATAAACAAACCTAACTTCGGCTTGAAAGTGCGAATGAAATGCGCAACAGACCAACACAGGTCATAGGGGAGATAGACTTGACGCAATTGGCCAGAAGCAATAGCACTTGCAAATAAAGTAGCGCCAGTGCGACGGCCATTGAGCGTCATGTGAGTTAGCAAAATAGTTTCGCCGCGCGCAAGATAGGCATCAATCAGAGGTTGTGCGGCCCTGGTCTCACCAACCGACACTGCATGAATCCACACTGATCCTTGAGTAAGCGACTTTGTATTAGCAAAGCCAAGGCGCTCAGCAAAGTGATGTAAGTACTCAGGCGAATGTCGTGTACGCCAAGCTAGGCGAACGAAAGCAAACGGCAGGAGGAGATGCCATAGCAATTGATAAACAGCAAACCAGATCTTGGGGCGGGCACCGTATTGCGAATCTTGCGGTGCGCTTCCAAGGCTTGGGGTCGAACTCACTTTTTTAGACGTTCGGTCAACTCGACCGCCTTACCTAAATAAGAGGATGGCGTCATCTCGAGCAACAATGTTTTTGCATCATCCGGAATCTTCAAACCACGGATGAAGGTTTGTAAGTCGGCCTGATTAATCCCTTTGCCACGGGTCAACTCTTTGAGTTGCTCATAGGGATTCTCAATACCGTAGCGGCGCATCACGGTTTGCACTGGTTCTGCCAATACTTCCCAGCAGTTATCCAAATCAGCAGCAATCGCAGCGTGGTTTACCTCTAACTTACCAAGACCACGTAAGGCGCTGTCATAGGCCAATACGCTATGACCAAACGCTGGACCTAGATTGCGCAAGACTGTAGAGTCAGTGAGGTCACGCTGCCAGCGAGAGATTGGTAACTTCTCAGCCAAATGACGAAGCAAAGCATTGGCTACACCTAAGTTGCCTTCAGAATTTTCGAAATCAATTGGGTTCACTTTATGCGGCATCGTGGATGAGCCAATCTCACCCGCTTTAGTACGCTGCTTAAAGTATCCAATCGAGATATAGGCCCAAAAATCACGGTCCATATCCAATAGGATCGTGTTGGCACGGGCAATTGCATCAAATAATTCAGCCATACCGTCATGTGGCTCGATCTGGATCGTGTAAGGATTAAATGTGAGACCTAAACGTTTCTCAACAACGTTTTTAGAAAAATTTTCCCAATCAAAATCGGGATAGGCAGATAAGTGTGCATTGTAATTACCAACCGCACCATTCATTTTTCCTAAAAGAGGTACGGCTGCGATAGTTGCAATTGCACGCTCTAAACGTTTAGCGATATTCGCCAACTCTTTACCCAATGTGCTTGGAGAGGCGGGCTGACCATGGGTGCGTGACAACAAAGGCACCTTGGCATTTTCAAGTGCCAAATCCGTCAGTACAGAAAGGACTTTTCTAAGCTGTGGCAACAACACTTCATCACGCGCCCCACGCAACATCAAACCATGCGAGGTATTGTTGATGTCTTCAGAGGTACAAGCAAAGTGAATAAACTCGCTGGCTTTAAGGAGGTCTGGACGACCAGCTACTTTTTCTTTTAAGAAATACTCCACTGCTTTCACATCGTGGTTTGTAACGGCCTCAATATCCTTAATGCGTTGCGCATCGGCATCTGAGAAGCTGTCTGGCAAAGATAATAAAAAGGCCTCATCCGCTGCGCTAATTTTTGGTACATCTGGCAGACCTGCTGCAGCCAAAGCCAATAGCCAATGAATCTCAACGAAGACCCGTTGACGCATAAATGCAGCCTCGGATAACCAGGGCCTTAAAGCATCCAGTTTTCCGGCATAGCGACCATCTAAGGGAGAAAGAGCGTTGAGGGTAGAAATCGGCTGACTCACAAATATTGCCTTCACATTGAATATGTCAATAAAAGCTAATTTTAATCGTTCTTGGATTTGAGTCATTTAAGGCTGGCATAGCTATACTTGAGGATATGAAACTGATCGGATCCCTCACTAGCCCCTACGTACGTAAAGTGCGCATTGTTTTCTTTGAAAAAAAGGTAGATGTTGACCTGGAGCTTGAGAATGTTTGGGCCCCAGACACAAAAATTGCCCATAACAACCCTCTAGGCAAGATTCCCTGCCTTTTACTAGAGGATGGCGAGACGATCTATGACTCCCGTGTAATCGCAGAATATGCAGACACCTTAAGCCCGGTTGGAAAACTCATCCCCTCAGGCAGTCGTGAGCGCGCTACAGTCAAAACTTGGGAAGCTCTCGCTGACGGGGTGATGGATGCTGGAATTTTGGCTCGTCTTGAGCAGACTTTGCGCCCGCCAGAGCAACAAAGTCCAGTCTGGCTTGAGCGCCAAATGGGCAAAATAGATGCTGCTTTAGCCCAAATGTCTGAGAAATTAGGCGAAAACGCCTGGTGTCATAGCAATCAAATGGCTTTGGCCGATATTGCAGTGGGTTGCGCATTGGGTTATCTGCTATTCCGCTTTCCTAACATTGCTTGGCAAGCCCAATATCCCAACCTGGACACTCTCTACCAAAAGCTAATGCAAAGACCTTCCTTTGCTGAAACTGCTCCGCCAACAGCCTAAATCAGGAATTTGCTGCCCAGAAATCCTTAGGCGGAAATAATTCCACCGCCTAAGCAAATATCACCATCATATAAAACGGCAGATTGGCCTGGTGTTACTGCCCACTGGGCTTCCGTAAAGGCCAATTGAAAGCTCGAAGGACCATCATTTCCAGCAGTCAGTGAACAGGCAGAGTCCGCCTGACGATAGCGAGTTTTAGCAGAGTACTGGCCCGGTGCTGGAGCCGCTCCGTTAACCCAACTAGCATCAATTGCTGAGAGCTGATTAGCCAATAACCAAGGGTGCTCGTGGCCTTGAGCGACATACAAAGTGTTGCTGGCTACATCCTTGCGAGCTACATACCAAGCGTCACCATTGCCATCCTGACTGCCACCCAAGCCTATACCTTTGCGCTGTCCCAAGGTAAAGAAGGCAAGCCCCATATGCTCTCCCACCGTTTTACCTTCAGGCGTATTAATCGGGCCTGGGGTACGCGGCAAGTAGCGATTTAAGAACTCGCGGAAGGGGCGTTCGCCAATAAAGCAAATCCCAGTAGAGTCTTTTTTACGGGCATTGTGTAAGCCAATTTGCTCAGCAATCTGACGAACCTCGGTTTTTGGGATCTCTCCCAAAGGGAAAAGTACGTTGGCTAATTGACTCTGAGTTAAGCGGTGCAAAAAATAACTTTGATCTTTGCTCGCATCTAGTGCTTTTAGTAATTGCACGCGCCCGTCTTGATGTCGAACTCGCGCATAGTGGCCAGTGGCAATCGCATCAGCACCCAAGCTCATGGCGTGATCTAAGAAGGCTTTGAATTTAATCTCTGCGTTACACAAAACATCTGGGTTAGGGGTTCTCCCTGCGGCGTATTCCCGCAAGAATTCTGCAAAAACGCGTTCCCGGTACTCAGCTGCAAAATTAACGGCTTCGACATCAATACCAATTAAGTCAGCCACAGACACGACATCTAGCCAATCTTGGCGAGAAGAGCAGTACTCATCACTATCATCATCTTCCCAATTTTTCATGAATAAACCGATTACCTCATAGCCTTGCTGCTTGAGCATCCAAGCCGCTACAGACGAATCTACGCCTCCAGACATCCCAACGACGACTTTGGATGGTTTTGAGGCGGGGATTGTTGAAGAATTGAGGTGGATCATCAAAAAATGCGAAAATTAGAGATTAGCTGAAGCCCCATTGTAGAAGTCTTACTCCCAATTTACGAGATTTGGAGTAAAACCCAATAAATGGCACTAAGGATAAATAGATAGGCGGACCTTTGCCTAACTCACTAAAATAGATTTTTCGAAAAATTTGTATTTGGAGACATGCCATGCGCATAGGAGTACCGCTGGAAACTAGGCCCGGGGAAACTCGAGTTGCCGCCACACCGGAAACCGTTAAGAAGCTCATTGGTCAAGGCCACACGGTTGTCATTCAAAAAGATGCAGGCATGATGGCCAGCCAGCCAGATTCCGCCTATGAAGCTGTTGGCGCAACCATTGGTAATGCAGCAGATGCATTTGGTGCCGAGATTGTCCTCAAAGTTCGCGCTCCAGAAGCTGCTGAGCTCAAACAGATTCAATCTGGCAGCGTGCTGCTTGGCATGCTTGATCCATTTGATAACGACAATATTGCAGCCATGGCCGCTCAAGGTGTGACTGCATTCTCATTAGAGGCTGCCCCGCGTACGACTCGCGCTCAAAGCATGGATGTACTGTCATCACAAGCCAACATTGCAGGATATAAAGCCGTCATGGTTGCTGCCAATGAGTATCAGCGCTTTATGCCAATGCTCATGACTGCAGCCGGAACAGTTAAAGCGGCGCGTGTACTCATCTTGGGTACTGGTGTTGCGGGTCTCCAGGCAATCGCGACCGCGAAACGTTTAGGCGCTGTTATTGAAGCGTCTGATGTGCGCCCTGCCGCCAAAGAGCAAATCGAATCCCTGGGTGCAAAGTTTGTTGACGTTCCCTATGAAACTGATGAAGAACGTGAAATTGCCAAAGGTGTTGGTGGCTATGCCCGCCCAATGCCTGAAGCCTGGATGAAACGTCAAGCTGCGCTCGTAGCTGAACGTGCTCAACAGGCTGATATCGTGATCACCACCGCTTTGATTCCTGGTCGTAAGCCACCAGTTTTATTGCATAGCGACACGGTTGCCAACATGAAGCCTGGTTCAATCGTTATTGACTTGGCAGCTGGACGTGGCGATAACGGATCGGGTAATTGTCCTTTGACCGAAGCTGACAAGATCGTTGTGAAGAATGGCGTGAAAATTATTGGTTACACCAACCTTGCGAGCATGGTTGCTGCAGATGCCTCAGCTTTGTATTCACGCAACTTACTTGATTTCATGAAGCTCATTGTTGACTCAGAAGCGAAATTAGTTATCCCCACAGATGATGACATCGTTACCGCCTGCCTCATGTGTCGTGATGGTCAAGCTGTCCGCAAAAACTAATACAAAATTATTTGAAGGAAACATCATGGATCTCGCTGCTTTTCAAAACATAGTCACCGTCCAAAACATCACCGTGTTTGTATTAGCCATTTTTGTTGGCTATCAAGTAGTTTGGAACGTTACTCCTGCATTACATACTCCACTCATGGCCGTTACTAATGCTATCTCTGGAATCATTATTGTGGGCGCATTGCTACAAACCGAAGTGATTGGTGGTGATGAAATTACCCTCACCAGCATCATTGGTGCAGTGGCAGTGTTTTTAGCCTCAATCAATATTTTTGGTGGCTTTATGGTCACCCGTCGCATGCTTGAAATGTTCAAGAAAAAAGCTCCCAAGGCTGATGCGGCTGGCACTAAATAAAACTATAACAAGATCCATATAGAGACCTCAATAATGTCAAACATAACCGCGATTTCCTATCTCATTTCTTCGGTGCTATTTATTCTTGCCTTGCGGGGATTATCTTCACCAACCACTTCACGTCAAGGCAATACCTTCGGTATGGTCGGTATGCTGTTGGCCGTAATTACTACCTTCTTTATTCCTGACTTTAAGCCTGTCTTCTCATTGATTATTGGTGCGATTGTTGCGGGTGCAATCATCGGAATACTTGCTGCTAAACGTGTACAAATGACCAAGATGCCAGAGCTCGTAGCGCTGATGCACTCTTTTGTTGGTTTATCGGCTGTATTGATTGCGATTGCTGCAGTGTTCAACCCAGCCCAAGACCATACTGGCGCTCAGAAGATTGAACTCTTTATCGGTGCATTTATTGGTGCCATTACCTTTACTGCTTCCATCATCGCTTTTGGAAAATTGTCTGGCAAGGTTAGCGGTAAATCAGTGACTTTTGCTGGCCAGCACTTGCTCAACCTCATTCTCGCAATTGGCATGGTTTCTGGTGGTGCCATGTACTTCATGACAGGCAGCCACGAAGCCTTCTTGGTCATGTGTGCGATCGCCTTGGTGCTGGGTGTGACATTGATCATCCCTATCGGTGGTGCAGATATGCCAGTAGTGGTATCTATGCTCAACAGCTACTCTGGTTGGGCAGCAGCAGGTATTGGTTTCACATTGAACAATCCAGTATTAATTATTGCTGGTGCTTGCGTAGGCTCCTCCGGCGCGATTCTGTCTTACATCATGTGTAAGGCGATGAACCGCTCCATCTTGGCGGTCTTACTTGGCGGCTTCGGTGCTGAAGCTTCTGCAGGCGGCGGCGATGATGGCGGCCCTAAAAACTACAAAACTGGCTCTCCTGAAGATGCAGCCTTCCTCATGGAAAATGCTGATACTGTGGTGATCGTTCCTGGCTATGGCTTAGCAGTTGCGCGTGCTCAGCATGCCTTAAAAGAATTAACAGAGAAGCTGACTCATCATGGTGTGACTGTGAAATATGCTATCCACCCAGTAGCGGGTCGTATGCCAGGCCATATGAACGTACTCTTGGCTGAAGCTGAAGTGCCCTACGATCAAGTATTTGAAATGGAAGATATCAACAGCGACTTTGGTCAGGCCGACGTGGTGTTAGTGCTTGGTGCAAACGACGTAGTGAACCCTGCCGCTCGTACACCAGGCAGCCCAATCTTCGGCATGCCAATTTTGGAAGCGTTCAAAGCGAAGACTATTATTGTGAACAAACGTTCGATGGCAGCTGGTTATGCTGGCCTTGATAACGAGCTTTTCTACATGGATAAAACCATGATGGTTTTCGGTGATGCGAAGAAGGTTGTAGAAGATATGGTGAAGTCCGTAAGTTAATCCCATATGCCGTATAAATAAGCCGCCTTCGGGCGGTTTTTTTATTTCTAGAGGAACAATAAAAAAAACGCCTGATCTTTTGAACCAGGCGTCTTAGTTTCTACAGCCAGATGGCTGGGGAAATGTATGGCAATTACATCATGCCGCCCATACCGCCCATTCCGCCCATACCGCCCATATCAGGCATACCACCAGCGGAATCATCCTTTGGGGCTTCGCAAATTGCGCAATCGGTTGTTAACAATAAGGCCGCTACGGAAGCTGCATTAACCAATGCAGTTTTAGTTACCTTAGTTGGATCGATTACACCTTGAGCTACGAGGTCACCATATTCACCAGTTGCAGCGTTGTAACCGTTATTGCCTTTGCTAGCCAATACCGCATTGACAACTACACTGGCTTCATCACCTGCGTTTGAAACGATGATGCGAATTGGCTCTTCCATTGCGCGCAACACGATACTGATACCAGCGTCTTGATCAGGATTATCACCCTTCAAGCCCTTGATACCCTGCATCGCACGTAACAAAGCTACGCCACCGCCAGGAACAATGCCTTCTTCAACCGCTGCACGAGTTGCATGCAATGCATCATCAACGCGGTCCTTCTTTTCTTTCATTTCAACTTCAGTAGCAGCACCAACACGAATCACTGCAACACCGCCTGCCAACTTGGCAACGCGCTCTTGCAATTTTTCTTTATCGTAGTCGCTAGTTGCTTCTTCGATCTGAACACGAATGTTCTTCACGCGCGCTTCAATTGCTTTGGCATCACCAGCACCGTCAATAATGATGGTGTTTTCTTTGCCGATTTCAATACGCTTTGCTTGACCTAAATGCTCAAGCGTAGTTTTCTCGAGTGTGAGGCCAATTTCTTCAGCGATCACTGTACCGCCAGTCAAAATCGCAATGTCTTCCAACATCGCTTTACGACGATCGCCAAAACCTGGAGCCTTAACAGCACAAGTCTTGATGATGCCGCGAATATTATTGACAACCAATGTTGCCAAGGCTTCGCCTTCAACATCTTCCGCAATAATCAACAATGGACGGCCGGATTTCGCTACCTGCTCGAGCACTGGGAGCAAATCACGAATGTTGCTTACTTTCTTGTCAAACAAGAGAACGAATGGAGTTTCCAAGATCGCAACTTGCTTTTCTGGCTGATTGATGAAGTATGGAGAGAGGTAACCGCGGTCAAACTGCATACCTTCAACAACTTCAAGCTCATCTTCCAATGACTTGCCATCTTCAACAGTAATAACACCCTCTTTACCTACTTTTTCCATTGCTTCAGCGATACGCTGGCCAATGCTGTGGTCGCTGTTCGCTGAGATTGAGCCTACTTGAGCGATTTCTTTAGTAGTTGTGCAAGGCTTACTAATTTTCTTGAGCTCTTCGATTGCAGCTGAAACAGCTTTGTCGATTCCACGCTTCAAGTCCATTGGGTTATGACCTGACACAACATACTTCATGCCTTCGCGAACGATAGACTGAGCCAATACAGTAGCGGTAGTTGTGCCGTCACCAGCGATGTCATTAGTTTTGGAAGCAACTTCCTTGACCATCTGAGCACCCATGTTCTGGAGCTTGTCTTTGAGTTCGATCTCTTTTGCTACGGATACGCCATCCTTAGTGATGGTTGGGCCGCCAAATGAACGCTCGATAACTACATTACGGCCCTTTGGGCCTAAAGTTGTTTTTACTGCGTTCGCTAAAATATTTACGCCTTCTACCATCTTGGTACGGGCGTTATCTCCAAATACGACGTCTTTTGCTGCCATGATTGAGTTCCTTTCTTAGGTACCGGTTACTTCTGTACAACAGCCATGATGTCTTCTTCGCGCATTACGAGAAGCTCGTCGCTGCCGACCTTAACTGTTTGACCAGCATATTTGCCGAACAACACGCGATCGCCAACTTTGACGTCTGGTGCATTCAACTTACCGCTGTCATCACGCTTGCCTGGGCCAACTGCCAATACTTCACCTTGATCTGGCTTTTCAGCAGCAGCATCCGGAATGATGATTCCTGAAGCAGTTTTTGATTCTTGATCTAAACGTTTAATGATTACGCGATCATGTAAAGGACGCAAATTCATTCCTTCTCCTATGTTAGTAAGTGTTAACTAATTAAAAAACTAATATAAATCAATATGTTGCAATCTCTTAACACCAAGATATCGGACTTTTAGCCTAACAAGCCCAATTTAGCACTCGTGTATGTAGAGTGCTGATTATATAGGTCTAAAACCAGGGATTTCAAGAGCAAAATGTCTTAAATTTCAAATGGACTTCTTATATTTTCTATAATAGACACAGGCAAGTAGGTCGATTCCTACATATAAATAAGCCTTAAGCCCTTACCGCTCCAATCTGTCCTGCCTAGACTGGCTATTCAATGATTGGAGAATGCTGATGAGCCCGAAATCCCGGCTGTACACGCTTGTAAAGGCCTGGAAGAACAAACCCTTCCAAGAAGTGCGCGATGCCTGCGGCCAGCCTTGGCTTGGTCTAAGCGGCGAAGCGCTTGAAGAACACCAATCCTGGTCCCAACGACAAACGATTAGCAACGAACCCATCTTTAATGCACAAGGAACGAAACTGACGAGCTCTTTATTTAGACCATTACTGACCGCTACCGATACCCAACTCCTCAGATTTTTTATGGAGGGTTTAGACACAATCACGTATTGGTACCGAAGCGGTCGCTTTATTCCAGGCATCTTACCCATTCCTGCGCGGCATCTGGCATCAAGTGACTTTATAGATGCATTGAGTGACCTCATTCTGAATTTACGACTCCCAGTTGGTCTTGTTACTTTAGGGGTACACAAGCTCGATGATGAAGATTCGATAGATTCCTGCGTTGATGGTCTACTTCGCTTGCGTCGACTTGGCGCCTTAATCCATCTTCTCGATTTTGCTGGGACCAATACGCAAATCCGCTGGATTGAGAAATTAGAGCCCGAAGGAATGCATATCGAGATGGGGCAATTCCGAGTCGATGGTTTACCGGGCGAAATAGTTTCTCTTGGCCAGCAATTTCAGGCAGAAATTTATGCCGGCAACATTACTCTGGTCCAAGATTTAGAAAACGCTAGCGCATTAGGGACAAATCACATCTATGGCGGGCTCGTCATGCCGCCAGTGAGTCGCCATCAAATGCTTCACATAAGCGATAGCCGAATCGCTAAAGCCATTTTTTCGCTGCACCCTCATAAAAACCAAAACGGAGACAAGTAATGAGAAAACGCGTGATGTTGGTAGATGACCATCCAGCGATGCTGATGGCATTGAAAAGTATGCTGCAGGACCAGTTGCTTTTTGAAATAGTAGGACAAGCACAAAACGGCGAGGAGTGTCTACGCTCCATCAAAGAAGTGAATCCCAGTATGGTGATTTTAGATTTAGATATGCCCAAGACGGATGGGTTTGATGTCATCCGCCGTATTGGCTTAATGCATCCAGAGGTTCGCATTCTGGTGCTTTCTAGCTTAGATGAGGCGGTCTATGGTGGCAGAGTCCGCTCCTTAGGCGCTCATGGCTTTGTCAATAAGACTGCTGGTGCTGATGTCATCCTGGCTGCATGTGTTGCTATCACACAGGGGTACACGTTTTTCACTCATGGGAAAAATGGCAATACCTCGTTGAGTGACAACGACAAACTCGCCCTAATTTCTGATCGCGAATTACAAGTGATGAAGTATCTTGGTAAAGGCAATACCAATCAGCAGATATCGGACCTACTTCACATTAGCAATAAGACCGTAGCAACCTATAAGACCAGAGTCTTTGACAAACTGGGTATTAACAATATTGCTGATTTGATCTTGTTCTGCCGCATGAACAATATTATCGAAAGCTAACACTAGTATGCATCGATTCATATTAAAAAATGTCCTGTCCATTTACTGCATTGCTTCAGGCCTAGCTTATGCTGGCCCGTTTAATGCTACAGAACAATTATGGATCGATGCTCATCCCGTAGTGCGATTTAGTATTCATGAAAAGTATGCTCCCTATTTAGCGCAATCAACTCAATCACAGGAGGCAGGGATATTCAGACTCCTGCTATCTAAAATTGAAAAATGTACTCGGCAACAATTTGTACCGGTGTGGAGAAAAACAGATTCGGAGGGTCTAAAACAACTGCGTAAAGGTGAGGTAGATTTCATCATCGATCCACCGGAGATAAATGATCGCATCCTACAATTTAGCTCCCTCTCTGAAGCAATCTTTTGGGGGCAGGATGCTATTGTCACTAATAGATCCAGCAACCTTGACTTACCCAAGCTCAAAATTGGGTACTTCGATCGAGGCTTTGAAAAAGCGCCTGCTAACAGCTATCGCAATCACCAAGAGAGCCATGCTCCCAAGAGCCTAATTCAATCTCTGATAAAGAATGATATCGAGGCGCTGGTCATGCCTATTCGCTTAGCCCGGCAACTGATGCAAGAATCTCCAAATTCTGATCTGAAAATAGATGGCCTGTACAGCCGTAATCCGTTTGCTTATCACTGGCTTATCTCAGATCAAAATGCACCTTTGCATGAAGTGCTGACCCACTTTTTAGGCGACCTAGATCCCATTACTTCACGCAAACTGTTTGCATTTGATGAGATGCAATCCCCGACGAACGGAGCAATGCTACCCTGGCTCAGCACTATTTTCATCTTCATGATTGGCGGAGTCTTGTTTTGCCAGCTCCAAAGAAAGTATCACTATCAAAAACAAGCTGCCATCGAATTACAACGCTCAAAAGATTTAGCTGATAAGGCTAATGCCGCAAAGTCTGCTTTTCTGGCAACCATGAGTCATGAAATTCGCACCCCAATGAATGCCATCCTTGGGGTACAAGAACTTCTACTGGGTAGTGCGCAATTTCCTAAAAAAGATAAATCACTTTTAAAGAGTGCTCAAGCCTCTGCCGAATCTCTTTTAGGCATGTTGAACCAGGTATTGGATATTTCTAAAATTGAGGCGGGTAAGCTCATCCTCAATCCAGAGCCCTGTAATCCCCATCAATTAGTAATGGATATTCATGCTGCATTCTCAATCGTAGCTAAAAAACAAAATTTGTCACTCCATACTTCGATTGATCCGAGGATCGCCGAAGTTTTAATGATTGACTCATTACGTCTACGTCAAGTTTTACAAAATTTGTTAAGTAACGCCGTTAAATTCACCACCCAAGGCGAGATTTACCTCTCGATCATTGTTCTTGCTGATGATCATGCAGGGCAACTTCTTGAGTTTAGAGTAATTGATACTGGAGTGGGTATGGGAAGCGAGCAAATTGAACTAGCCCTTCAAGCATTTGAGCAGTTACCCAAATCATCAGAGTCCTCTATTTGTGACCAAACGAGAGGGACAGGCCTGGGACTTACCATCACTAACCATTTAGTAAATTCGATGAACAGCCACCTCTACTTTGAAAGTGCTCTGGGCTTTGGTAGCAACGTTCATTTTGCGGTAGCCTTTCCTAGAACCACCATAGCTGCCTCGCAGGTAACTTTTTTTGACTCTCTGACTCCATCCACAAGCAAGTTAATCTCTAAAAGAACTGGGGAGCAGAATCGCATTCTGAGTGCGCTAATAGTTGAGGATCATCCAGCAAGTCGCCAAATTTTATCGCTGCAATTAAAGGCGCTTGGAATTAATACCCGTGTCTGTGAAAATGCTACTGTGGCACTAGAATGCATAAGAGAACATCATTTTGATCTCATGCTGACAGATCAGTCTATGCCTAGTATGCAAGGCTCTGACTTAGCCAAACAAATCCGCTCCTCTGGCAATCGCGACTTAATCATTATTGGCGTGACGGCAGATATATACGCCCTAGATTCTCGTAATCAATTTTTGTCATCCGGCATGAATAGCGTACTCATTAAGCCACTCAGCATAGGTGCACTTGAGAATGAGCTAATGCGCTATTTCGAATCCAGCCAAAATCTTGCCAATACTGATGAGGCTTATTCTTTTGATATCTTCTCAAATCTCATCCAAGACGATCCCCATCAAATTATTGTGATTTTGGAAGAAATTGAAAAGGTTCATTTGGAAATTTTGAGTGAAATAAGCTCTATTACCAATATGAACCTCATTGATGAAGCTCACTTTCAGAGCTTTGTTCATAAGGTCAAAGGTGGGGCTCAATTACTAAAAGCCTCTGCGTTTATCAAAGCTTGCAACAATTTGTCGGATAGCGGACCCCTACAGGAACGAATTGAAGTATTCATCAAAATCCTAGAAGAGCAGAACCAGATTATCGAGACTTATAAAAATCAATATCGGCAGTAAAGTGCCAATTCTTGGATAAGTGAACGTCAAGGTTTATTCTATGGGAAATGCGTACCTCGACATTTCCTTTGTTTTTAAAATTACTGATAGCCGTATCTGGCGGTCTGCTTATTGCTGTACAAGCCCACTCTAGTAATGTAGTAAACCCAGAATCACTACAGTACATCCCCAAAACTGTTGCTGCCAGCCTAGAAAAAAACCAAATTCCTAGAGATGCAATTAGTATTTCTGTTGTAGAGATTGAATCAGGTCGCCCCGGAAAGATAACAGCCAAAACAGAATTAGACTGGCGTTCTCAGCAGGCTATGAACCCTGCTTCAACTATGAAGCTGATTACGACACTTGCTGGTCTGGATATCTTAGGACCTCAATATCGCTGGCGAACCAACATCTATACAGATGGCTTTATTCGTCAAGCTACCCTCAAGGGTAATCTGTATTTACAGGGTACGGGTGATCCAAAGCTCATTCCTGAGGAGTTAGCCAAAATGATGAGGGCCCTGCAAAGCCTGGGCATTCAAAAAATTGATGGGGATTTAATTTTTGATCGCAGTGCATACGCTCCTAGTGTGATGGAGCACAACACCATCGATGGTGAATCTTTGCGAGCCTACAATGTTCCGCCGGACCCGCTCCTGTATGCCTTTAGAACGCTCTCATTCCAGATAGGGAAATCTCGTACGGCAGACTTCATTGACATTAGCTATACGCCACCACTTTCACAATTCAGAGTAATCAACCAAATGCAGCTAGTTGATCAGTCCTGTGATAACTGGAAAAGTAATATTCGTTTTAATCTAGACCCTGAAGTAGATGGATCAAGTAACAACCAACTCCTAAATGCACAGTTCTCTGGTAGTTTTCCTAGTGCTTGCAAGGGGGTGAGCTATAACGTTGTTGCCTTGGATGCCAATACTTTCTTGACTCAGGGATTTTCTGCAGCCTGGGAATTAGCCGGCGGCACTTGGGTCAAAGCACCTCGCGGAAAGTCGGGAACCGTCCCTCTAGCAGCGCGGCTTTTATTGCAATTTGAAGGCATCCCCCTTGCAGATGACGTACAGGACATCAATAAATATTCTAATAATGTAATGGCGAGGCAGTTGATGCTGACTCTGGCTTTGCAGAAGATGGGGAAACCAGCAACGACTGAGAATGGTGAGCTTGTCATTCAAAGCTGGCTGAAAGATTTAGGTTTGCAATTTTCAGGGCTCGTGATTGAAAATGGTTCCGGCCTATCTCGCAACGAGGCCATCTCCGCAGCACATCTAAATCAATTGTTAGTATCGGCCCGCAACCTATCTGTAGCTGATACTTTTTACAATAGCTTACCGATTGCAGGTACAGACGGCACGATGAAAAATCGCCTGATGGCGCATTTACGAAAATTTTTACACCTCAAAAAAAAGCCGGAGGCCCGAATTAAAACTGGCTCCCTAGCGGATGTCAGAGCAATCTCAGGCTATGTGATGAGTAAATCTGGAAAGATGTATGCCGTTACCTCCTTTATTAACCACCCTAATGCTTGGAGAGGCTTAGATGCGCATGATCAACTATTGGCGTGGCTACTCGATGACGGACCAGAACCAAAACAGGCACGCTGAAGTCGGTCTCTAACGCCATCCCACTCCTCACCGGCTGGCGGCTCCGGAAATAGAATCAGATCCCAGCCCTGTTGATCTAAGTCACGCAAAGTGCGATATAGGCGACTTGCAAACACAGTGCTTTCACTAGGAACAATCACTTCCTCAAAATGGACGGAAGGATGACCATCCTCACTCAATGAAGAGTCAGAATCCCATACTGCTACTGCTACTTGCGACTTCATGTCCGGAAACTCGCTCAGCGCATCTAAAACTCGTCCTGATGCATACATTCTTAATGGAGTCGTTGGAGCATAATGCGCGCGCAAACTTCCAGATACTCTTGGCAAAACAGCATCCTGCTCATTGATATCACCTTCGCCGGGCAAATAAACTTTGATAGCCGTCTTAAGTAAAATCTCATTCGGGGTAATCAGACCGGGTCGCAATAAGACTGCACGATCACCAGATGATAAATCGATGATGGTTGACTCAATACCTACCTCACAATCACCACCATCTAGAATCATCAGATCTAATAGGTCCTCAAACTCGTCACGAACATCAGCCGCGCTCGTTGGAGATACTTTTCCAAATCGGTTGGCCGAAGGAGCAACCACTCCACCTTTAAATTTACGGAGTAATTCTTGTGCAATTGGGTGGGCTGGCGCCCGAATGGCTACAGTATCTTGACCGCCTGTCAACTCAGTTAAAACCCGTTTATCTTTTTTAAAGACCAAGGTGAGTGGGCCCGGCCAAAAAGTATTGATAAGCTTTAGTGCATCTTCTGATAAATCCCTCACCCAAGGCGCTAGCACTGGCATCCAATCTACTTTGGCTTGGTCAAACTGATCCGGGGCTGCCAAGTGAACAATCAGCGGGTGACTGGACGGTCTACCTTTGGCAGTAAAAATGTGTTTTATTGCCTCAGGGTTATTCGCATCTGCCCCTAAGCCATATACCGTCTCAGTTGGAAAGGCGACTAACCCACCATCCCGCAAGGTTTGTACTGCTTCATTCATCACTACAGAGGATTGCAGTGAGCTACTATCGCTGGACATTTCTAGGGCTCAATCCCTAATTCAAGGGCAACGGCTGCACAATTTTGACGGGCTTGATTCAGTGACTCGCCTACACAATTAATATGCCCCATCTTGCGACCCATCCGCGGATCAGATTTACCATATAAATGCAGCTTCGCATCTGGATGAGAAAGTACCTTGTTCCATGCAGGCTCTCTTGCCTGATCTTCGCTACCCTCGTACCACAGGTCTCCCAGTAGATTCAGCATGGAGACGGGTGCTAGCAGACGAGTATCGCCTAAAGGTAAGCGCGCCATGCTTCGCACCTGTTGCTCAAACTGACTACTCACACAGGCATCCATCGTGTAGTGGCCTGAGTTGTGTGGACGTGGTGCAATTTCATTCGCCACAATATCGCCACTCTTAAGTACAAAAAACTCAACGCACAAAACACCAACGTAATCAATTTTCCGAATCAATGCTTTGGCGGCATCAATAATTTTTTTCTCTTGAGCGGGCTTAAGTGAAGGTGCCGGTACAGTAGAGGTATGCAAGATACCGTCGCGATGGATATTTTGAGATACAGGATAAGCCACAACTGCATCATCATAGCCGCGTACTACCAAAGCAGATACTTCAAAATCTAAATCCATGCGCTTTTCAAGAACGCAAGGTACCTTACCGAATTCAGCCCAAGCAGCGACTAGATTGGCAGAGTCATAAACAGTGATTTGACCTTTGCCGTCATAACCCATGCGTGCAGTTTTCAAAATACCAGGAAAAAGATTTGCGGGAACATGCTCAATATCGGCATCATGCTCAACTACACAGTAGGGTGCTGGACCAATATTGGTTTCCGCTTTCCAGGTAGCTAAGAACTTTTTCTCAGCGACCCGGTTTTGAGCTAAAGATACGCAGCTGCTTCGGGGTGCTACAAAGACACCCAAAGACTCCAACTCATCTAAAGCTTGAGCAGGGACATTTTCAAATTCAGTACTGACCGCTTTGCATAATGCTGCCATCTCTTGAAGTGCAGCAGAGTCAGTGTAATCAGCCTGAATAAACTTCTCAGCGATTGAGCCGGCTGGGCTATCCGAACCAGGATCAAGAACGCAAACCTTGTACCCCATTGCTTGAGCAGCCTGCGTAAACATCCGCCCCAATTGACCGCCACCTAATATTCCTAAATACGAGCCCGGTAAGATGGGCTCCAAAAAATCTGCCATCTTATGAATATCCCGGCAATTTCATTGAGCGAGCAGTATCAGACTGCTTCGCACGAAATTCTTCTAACTGCTTTGCTAAGGTAGGATCATTGACAGCTAAATTGGCAATCACGTGGAGCGCTGCATTTGCTGCACCGGCTTCACCAATGGCAAATGTCGCCACCGGAATACCTTTAGGCATCTGCACAATGGAATAAAGAGAGTCTTCGCCACGCAGATACTTACTGGCAACGGGAACGCCGTAAATGGGAACGATCGTTTTAGAGGCAAGCATGCCGGGTAAATGGGCAGCACCACCAGCACCAGCAATAATGGCCCTTAGCCCGTTTTTAGCCGCATTCTCAGCATAGTGAAACATATCGTCAGGCATACGATGAGCGGAAACTACTTTAGCCTCATGAGCAATACCAAATTGCTCCAGCATTTGAGCAGCATGTTGCATGGTGTCCCAATCCGAATTGGAGCCCATCACTATTCCGACTATTGGCTTATTACTCATTGACCTCTCCAAATGCCCTAATCTACATCGTTAATCTGTCTAAGCCCTTATTATCCCAGCCTTTTAAGGCTTCAAGGAAATTAGGCCTTAGTTAAGCGAGTCAAGGCTTCGCGGTACTTTTCCGCGGTTTTATCAATCACATCAGCTGGTAAAGCAGGTGCTGGGGCTGTTTTTGACCAAGGCTTGCCATCTAGCATCGCTGTTTCAAGCCAATCTCGGACAAACTGCTTGTCATAGGAAGGTGGATTGGAGCCCACATAATAGGTTTCAGCAGGCCAAAAGCGGGAAGAGTCGGCGGTAAGGATTTCATCCATGAGCACCAGCTGTCCGGCGTCATCTAAGCCAAACTCAAACTTGGTGTCCGCAATAATGATTCCGCGAGTCGCAGCATAGTCAGAAGCTTCTTTGTACAAACGAATACTGACATCACGAATTTGATTGGCTAAATTCTCTCCAATCATCTCAACCACTTGGTCAAAAGAGATGTTCTCATCATGCTCACCCATTTCTGCTTTTGCAGCAGGAGTGAAGATTGGCTCAGGTAACTTTTGGGCATTTTCTAAGTCTACTGGCAATGCAATACCGCAAACCTTGCCAGTCTCTTTGTAATCCTTCCAACCACTGCCAGCTAGATATCCGCGCACCACCGCCTCAACCATGATTGGCTTGAGTCTTTTGGCCACTACCGCACGGCCTTTAACTTGATCAACCTCATCAACAGACACTACACCTTCTGGATCAATACCAGTCAAATGATTGGGAATCACATTGGCTAACTTATCAAACCAAAAGTTGGCCATTTGATTGAGCACAATACCCTTTTCAGGAATCGGCTGACCCATCACTACGTCAAAGGCAGATAAGCGATCCGTAGTGATCATTAGCAATTTATCTTCTCCAAGCGCATAAACATCGCGCACCTTTCCTTTAGAAAGCAAAGGTAGGGACTTGATAGAGGTAGCGTACAAAGCTGGCATATTTATCTCAATTCACGATCTGGGCTAATTTGCCGCTCTTGTATAGCTCGGCCATCTTCTCCAAAGGAATCGGCTTAATTTTGGATGCTTGACCTGAGCTGCCAAAGGCATTGAAGCGTGCAATGCAGACCTTCTTGGCAGCCTCACGTGCAGGCTTGAGGTAGTCACGGGGATCAAACTTGCTTGGATTCTCGAACATATAACGACGGATAGCACCGGTCATTGCAAGGCGGATATCGGTATCGATATTAATCTTGCGCACGCCGTTCTTAATGCCCTCTTGAATTTCTTCAACAGGCACACCATAGGTTTCCTTCATATCCCCACCAAACTCACGAATCTCTGCAAGCAGCTCTTGCGGGACACTAGATGAACCGTGCATTACTAAATGGGTATTCGGAATGCGAGTATGAATTTCCTTAATACGCTCTATTGCCAAGATATCGCCTGTCGGTTTCTTAGTAAATTTATAAGCGCCATGACTTGTACCAATTGCGATTGCGAGGGCATCGCACTGAGTCGCTTTTACAAAATCAGCTGCTTGCTCAACATCAGTCAATAACTGCTCACGTGTCATCTTGCCATCAGCACCATGACCATCTTCTTTATCGCCTTGCATCGTCTCTAGTGAACCGAGAACCCCCAACTCAGCCTCAACAGTAACCCCAATAGAATGGGAGAACTTCACCACTTCTCTAGATACATCGACGTTATATTCATAACTGGCAACTGATTTGCCATCAGCCTCCAAAGAGCCATCCATCATCACACTAGTAAAACCACTCTTTATCGCTGCCATACACACTGCTGGGCTTTGACCATGATCTTGATGCATCACAACTGGAATATGTGGATATGCCTCAACTGCTGCAGAAATCAAGTGGCGTAAGAAGGATTCGCCAGCATATTTACGCGCACCAGCAGAAGCTTGCATGATTACTGGAGAATCCGCTTCATGTGCAGCCTCCATAATCGCCGTAACTTGCTCTAAATTGTTAACGTTAAACGCTGGTAAGCCGTAGCCATTTTCAGCAGCGTGATCCAAGAGTTGTCGTAAAGATACTAAAGCCATAATGGTCTCTTAATAAAAATGTTAATAATAAATAATTGGAATAATCACTTTTAAAAGTGAACTACTTCACCTGAATAATCTTGAGTGAATTTGTGCCACCAGGCTCACCCATAGGCTCACCTGAAGTCAGAACAACAACATCACCCTTCTTCACTGCGCCCAAATTCTTTAAGCACTCTTCAACCTCTTGCAAGGCAGTATCACGATGCTTTGTGTAATCTAATCCAATTGGGAAAACATTGCGATAGGTGCTCAAAGCACGCTGGGTTGCAATCTTTGAAGTTAAGGCAAAAATAGGGACGTGGATGTTATGGCGACTCATCCACACTGCTGTAGAACCGGAATCAGTCAACGCTGCAATGGCATTAGCATTCAGGTGGTGCGCTGTAAATAGGGCACCCAATGCAATAGTTTGATCAATACGTGTGAATATTTGATCTAGAAAATCGGTATCGAGTTTTACGGGGTCTGATTTCTCTGCCTCAACACAAATTTCAGCCATCGCTTTAATCGTTTGCACTGGATACATACCTGCAGCGGATTCTGCAGAGAGCATAACCGCATCCGTGCCATCCAATACTGCATTAGCCACATCGCTGACTTCGGCACGAGTTGGTACTGGCGCATTAATCATCGACTCCATCATTTGCGTTGCAGTAATGGTGAATTTATCTGCCTCAAGCGCCAACTTAATCATGCGTTTTTGTAAAGCTGGGACGGCGGCATTGCCGACCTCAATAGCTAAATCTCCACGCGCGACCATGATCCCGTCGCTTTCCTCAATAATACTGTTAAGCGCATCAGGCTCAATAGCTTCAGCACGCTCCACTTTAGCAATCGTGCGGACCTTTCCAACACCATACTTTGTACTAGCAGCATCTGCCAACTTACGGGCATAAGCCATGTCTGCGCCGTCTTTGGGAAAACTAATCGCCAGAAAATCAACGCCCATCGCAATTGCTGCATCCAAGTCGGAAATATCTTTTTCAGTCAAAGCTGGAGCTGTCAGACCGCCACCTGCACGATTAATACCTTTGTTATTCGATAGCGGGCCTCCTTGCTCTACCAAGGTAAAGATCTCCCCGCCTTTAACAATTTCAACACGAAGTACTACTAAGCCATCATTTAATAAGAGGCGATCGCCTGGCTTTACATCCTGTGGCAATTCTTTGTAATCCAAACCTACGCGATCTTGATTGCCGAGCTCGCATGCTACATCCAGAATAAATTGTGAACCTTCTTTTAAAAGAATTTTGCTATCAATAAATTTACCAACACGAATTTTTGGACCTTGGAGATCGGCCATAATGCCAACCTCTTTACCTACTTCGGCAGAGATGCTGCGAACTAAGTCGTGACGTGCTTTATGGTCTGCGACAGTGCCATGAGAAAAGTTCATTCTCACAACATCCACACCGGCACGAATCATCTCGCGCAATACTTCAGGCTTTTCTGATGCCGGCCCCAAAGTGGCGATGATCTTGGTTGCTCTCAACATATTATTCTTTCGCTCTTTCAACCAGCACTGCAAAGGCTGGCAGGGTTTTGCCTTCTAAAAATTCTAAGAAAGCGCCTCCACCAGTAGAGATGTAATCCACTTGATTCTCAATGCCATACTTCGCAATCGCCGCCAAGGTATCGCCACCACCAGCGATAGAAAACGCTGGGGAATGTGCAATGGCTGCTGCTAGCATCTTGGTGCCACCACCAAACTGATCAATCTCAAATACACCTAATGGACCATTCCATACGATCGTGCCGGCGTGAGCCAACATAGTAGATAAACGCGCAGCAGTTTTGGGACCAATATCCAAGATCATGTCATCTTCAGCTACTTGATCTGCAGCAACTCGGTTCGCGCGTGCTAAGGGAGAGAGTTCGTTTGCCACAACAACATCTTCTGGAATAGGAACATGCGCACCGCGCTTCTCCATAATCTCCATAATTTCTCGAGCTTCGTCGACTAAGTCTGGCTCAGCCAATGATTTGCCAATCGGTAAGCCCTTAGCTAGCATGAAGGTATTGGCAATGCCACCGCCAACAATCAACTCATCGACCTTATCCGCCAAAGCCTTCAAAATTGTGAGCTTAGAGGATACCTTTGAGCCTGCCACAATCGCTATTAAAGGACGCTTAGGGCTCGCGAGAGCACGACTCAAAGCATCTAACTCAGCAGCCATCAGCGGCCCTGCACAAGCAATCGGAGCATATTTGGCAACGCCATGAGTAGTCGCTTCGGCACGATGAGCTGTACCAAACGCATCGTTGACATACACATCGCAAAGAGCGGCAATCTTTTTGGCTAGGTCATCGCTATTTTTTTTCTCACCTACATTGAGACGGCAGTTCTCGAGCAATACCAATTCGCCTGGATTGACCTCAAACCCGCCATCGACCCAATCACTAATTAAAGGTACTTTTCGATTTAAGATGCTGGCAATCCGATCGGCTACAGGCGCCAAACTATCTTCTGGTTTGAATTCACCCTCGGTTGGGCGACCCAAGTGGGATGTCACCATGACGGCCGCACCAGCCTCTAAACACATCTGCACTGCCGGCATCGACGCCTTAATGCGCGTATCTTCTGTAATGTTGCCCAAATCGTCCTGGGGAACATTGAGGTCGGCACGGATGAGAACCCGTTTTCCCTTAAGAAGACCTGCTGCCGCCAGTTCGCTGAGGCGTTTTACTTTGAAGAGTGATTCCGACATGAGAATAGGTAAATTGAGTGGGTTTATAGGGAATGCTCCATTCTAAATCGTCTAGGCCTCCCGCCCCGAAGGAATTGGGCTGCCCCATTCCGCTCCCTGCTCTACAATAAAGACCAAGATGCTTTCCTAGGTCTGGGAGCTGAAACTCCCGTCTAGCACCCAGTTTTACCGATTTGAATCACCCAATTGATTAAATATTTAAAAGGTAGAGAAAATGTCGATGTCCGACCGCGATGGCTTTATTTGGTCCGATGGGAAGCTCGTTCCCTGGCGTGAGGCCAATATTCATGTGCTAACCCACAGTCTCCATTATGGAATGGGCGTTTTTGAAGGTATTCGTGCCTACAAAACCCCCCAAGGTACTGCCATTTTCCGCCTGCCTGAGCACGTTAAACGCCTGTTTAACGGCACCAAGATTTTCCAGATGAACATGCCCTATAGCCCAGAGCAAATTTTCAACGGCATCATCGAGGTTGTTAATAGCAACCAGTTAGAAGCTTGCTATATCCGCCCTATCATCTTTATTGGGTCCGAAAAGCTCGGTATTTCCCCTAAAGGCAATACCATCCACACTGCCATCGCCGCTTGGGAGTGGGGTGCGTACTTGGGTGAAGATGGCATCAACAAGGGTATCCGCGTTAAAACTTCCTCATTTACCCGTCACTTTGTAAACTCCTCGCTAGTTCGAGCCAAGGCATCGGGTTACTACATTAACTCTATTCTGGCTAACCAAGAAGTCACTGCTAATGGCTACGATGAAGCGCTGCTATTAGATACAGAGGGTTATGTATCGGAAGGTTCCGGTGAAAATATTTTCATTGTTAATAACGGGATTATTTACACCCCAGACCTTGCTTCCTGTTTGGACGGCATTACCCGTAACTCCATTATTCAAATCGTTAAAGATCTTGGCTATGAATTGCGTGAGAAACGCATTACTCGTGATGAAGTGTATTCAGCAGATGAAGCCTTCTTTACTGGTACTGCGGCTGAAGTAACACCAATTCGTGAGTTGGATGATCGCACTATTGGTGATGGCAAGCGTGGCCCAATTACCGAGAAAATTCAAAAGACCTACTTTGATGCGGTCTACGGCAGAAATGATCAGTACAAGTCCTGGCTAACCTACGTCAAGTAATAGGAAATTAGAGAATGAGTGAAGCTCAAGTGGTGATGGTTGATGGCAAAGATTTACCTTTGCATTGCCCAACCAATAAAACTCCTAACTGGAATTCACATCCACGCGTATTTCTCGATGTTGCCAAAACAGGTGAAGCAAAGTGTCCTTACTGTGGCACTGAGTACAAACTCATTCCTGGTACTGAGCCACACGGACACTAACCCATCAGCACCCCATGCATGGGGTGCTGTATCGGGATAGCTCTATGAACCGTATTCTGATCATCGCTCCCAATTGGATAGGTGATGCCGTCATGTCCCAGCCGCTGCTGGCGACCCTCAAAGCCCATTACCCACATTGTCAGATTGATGTCTTAGCCAGCTTGTGGGTTGCGCCCATCTACAGAGCCTGCATAGAAGTGCACCAAGTGATTGAAGCCCAACTGGAACACAAGCAATTGCAATGGGGCTTACGCAAGCAGCTAGCAAAGCAGCTAGAAAAGAATCAGTATGATGCCTGCTATGTTTTACCCAATAGTTTGAAGTCTGCCCTCATTCCCTGGCTTGCTAATATCCCCCTACGTATTGGTTATCGCGGAGAGATGCGCTTTGGACTCATTAACATTGCCTTGGATAACCCCAGAAAAATCAATCGTCCGCCTATGGCGAATCATTACTTGGCACTTTGCAATGCTTTGGTTCATTCGCAAGAGATAAATGTCAACGAGCCAGTAAAGCCCACGCTCAATATTTCATCTACAGCCAAAGAATCTGTCAGCGCTCAGTTGCTAGTAGCCGGAATCGATAAAAGATTCATCTATGTGCTTTGTCCGGGTGCCGAGTATGGAGTGACAAAGCGCTGGCCTGCCGAGTACTTTGCAACTCTCGCAAAACAACTCATCAGTCATGAGCCAAATGCACAGATCATTCTCCTGGGAGGCAAAGGAGATCATGTTTTAGCTAGCAGCATTCAATCTCAAGCAGACCACCTTCCGCAAATTCATAATTGGTGCGGAAGCACCTCTTTAGATGAAGCCATTGCGCTGATTGGTATGAGCAAGGTCTTGGTCAGCAATGATTCAGGTTTAATGCATGTTGGCGCAGCATTAGAGGTTCCACAGGTGGCGATTTTTGGCTCAAGCGATCCACATCACACGCCACCACTATCGAATAAGGCAAAAGTCCTTTGGCTAAACTTACCTTGTAGCCCCTGCCATAAGAGAGAATGCCCACTGGGCCATCTCAAATGTTTAAAAGATATCACGCCAGCAACTGTATTGAGTACTATTCAAACACTTCATTAATCCTGTAGCAAACCACCAGAAAGTAAGCCATGTCTAAACTTGCCAGACTCTTTCATAATGCAGATGAGGTAGTGGAAGCATGGCGAGATGCCCTTAAGCATCGAGACGTCAAAGGCGCTTTAGCAATCTGGCTAGATGATGACTCTATTACCTGCGTTCTTCCAGAGGGTCAACGCCTCAGTGGTCATGCTGAAATTCGGGCGGGCCTAGAGCGTCTCTTAGAAAAGCAAGCGCTATTTCTAGAGCCCATTGCCTGCATCACGCACTCTGTTTTAGGGGCTGCAGTCTATGACACCACGGAAGCAGTTCATCTAAAACCTGATCAAATTGAAGCAGCATTCTTTCTGAACATCACCTTAGTTCTACTGCAAGATAGTCAAGGCTGGCGGATTGCACATCTCCATGCCAGTCATTCCAGCGACGATACTTTTGATGCCCCATCCACTCCACACGGCCTACATTAAATAAACTTGGTGAAAAGATTACTGCCTCATGGATGAGCAAGTACTACGGTCACTGACTAAGTGGCCCAATGTCCCCAATTGCTTTGGATGGCTAGCTTTAGACCGACGCGGCCAATGGCGTATGCGTGATGAGTATGCCCAAGAAAATCAACTTCCTGGTAATGCCATTCAACATGTAGCCTTAAATGAATTCATTTCCAGAAATTATGCTCACGATACGTTGGGAAGATATTTTTTTCAGAATGGTCCCCAAAGAGTGTTTATCGCACTGGATGCTAGCCCGTGGATTACAAGAATCATTCCTAGTGAAAGCGGTACTCAGCTACTTACTCAATGCGGCACAGAAATACAGCCGGAGGGCGCCCTAAGTGACGAGAAAGGCAACATTTATATTTATGGAATGCTTTTGCAATCAATAGCCGACCCCATAGATGAGAAAGTATTTCATCAAACAGAAATACTTTCTGTAGCATTACTTCATGATCATGATTTAGATCTATTTGCGGATCAGTCTAAAGTACAAGAAGATGCCTGTAGTTTTAGAGGGTTATGGCATTGGGATAATGAACGCCTACCTATTGAACCGATTCACTCCGCAGAATTGAGCCAACGCTTTCAATTCATCAAAGCACCTATTAGTTAATTAGCCGGGCATACTCTTACCCTGCTCTTTTAACTCCTCTTGGTATTGCTTTTGCATTTCTCGAAGGCGCGCATCAATACTCGAGGCTTGATAAAAGTCTGCACTACCTGAGGATCTGGCTATTTTGAGTTGCTCAATTGCTGAAGGCCAGGCACCTTCAAGAGCATACTTTTCACCTAGAGCGTAATGGCGCATCGGCACATTTTTTGCTTGATCATACGCATTAGAAAGCATCGCCCACCATACCACCTCATTCGGCTGAACTCTGGTACGGGCTTTTAGCCACGTGATTGCATCATTAGTTCGACCTAGCTTTAGATACGCATTCATCATCGCTGCTCCAGCAGCATAGGACTGCGGATACGCCCTCAAAGTTGTCTGAGCAATTTGGAGTGCCTCTTCATTTTTTCCTTTAGCTAAAGCCAGCTCAGAGGAAGTAATATCCAAGGAAAGACTCTGTCTCTGAATAGGCGATCCTGGGGCGCTGGCACTATTGGCTAAATTACGCGCTTGCTGCAAATAAGCTGCGGCCTGATCAAACTTACCTTGTTTTTGAGCAACGAGTGCAAGCCCATAAATACCCTCCATTTGCTTTCCAGGAGTTGATTGCTTACTTAAACCTTCAAAGGTATTTTTTAAATCGTACATCTGACTAGAGCTACCGGATTGCTCCATACGAGCCCGAGCTTTTATGAAATAAAACTCTACTGCCGTCGGGACATTTCTACTGCCAACATTGCGAGCACGGTCTTGCATATCTGCAATACGATCAGTAGTTAATGGGTGAGTGCGAACATAGGAGGGCACTCCACTATCCATAATCCCGGTGGCTTTTTGCAGGCGCTGGAAAAATCCTGGCGCTCCATTGACGTCATAACCACTAGCAGCCAGTATCTGAAAACCAATCCGGTCTGCCTCGCGCTCTGCATCCCTCGAATAAGAGAGCTGATTATTAATAGCAACTGCTTGACCACCTTGCATGAGACCCGAAGCTGCACCAGGATTACGTGAGGCAGCCAAGGCACCTAATAAGATTCCAGCCAAAGCAATCATCGTATTGGTAGTCTGCTTATCCATTTGGCGGGCGAGATGACGCTGTAATACATGCCCTATCTCATGCCCCATGACCGAAGCGACTTCTGAGTCCGATTCAGCGCTGACCAACAATCCCGTATGAAAACCAATAAATCCACCAGGCAGTGCAAACGCGTTAATACTGCCATCTTTCACAGCAAACACTTCAAAGTTATAAGCGCCACTACCTTGTTCATTAGCGCCGCCTAATTGCAACCGTTTCGCAGCCTCTAACAAACGTCGCTTCATTTGATTGAGATAATCATAGATTGGCAGATCATTAGAATAATCAGGATCAGGACGAATCTGACGCATGATCATCTCACCATATTTTTTTTCATCCAAGCGACTGAGGCTATCACCACCAGGATCACCCATGTCAGGCAATACAAAAGTTGGTTGCACCAGGGGAGCATTACGAGATGGTAAATTCGTGGAGCGGGCATCTGGTGACTGAACTGCTCTGCCCAAGTTTTGCAAAGCTGCGGATTCGCCCTGTACCGAGACATCCCCTGATACGCTTGAAGAAGCGGGACCAGCAGCATAAACAAAGCCGGTGCTAGGCAAGGCTAAAGCCAAAATAAGCTGGCACGCCAAAATTCGCTTAAATAACGATGATTTTTGTGGTGTTTTTATAGCCTGCATCTCTATATGGTAAAACTTATCTTATGAATAAACTAACTCATTTTGATGCTAGTGGCCAAGCCCACATGGTTAATGTTGGAGATAAGCCCAATACCCACCGAATTGCCATTGCTACAGGCAAAATTACCATGCTCCCCGAGACTTTCGGCATGATTGAGGCGGGTACCCACAAAAAAGGGGATGTTTTGGGCATTGCCAGAATCGCCGGCATTCAGGCTTCCAAGAAAACATCAGATCTCATCCCGCTTTGTCACCCGCTAGCCTTAACGCACGTCAGCCTAGAGTTTTCACTCAACAAAGACACCAGTAGCATTACTTGCCAAGTGAAAGCTGAGACCACCGGCCCTACAGGCGTAGAAATGGAGGCCCTCACCGCCGTTCAAGTTGCGCTACTCACCATCTATGACATGGCGAAAGCTGTTGATAGGGGCATGGTGATGGGTGATGTTCACCTTCTGGAAAAGAGTGGTGGGAAGTCTGGTGAATGGAAGTCCGATTAATTAGAAACTCCAAAATAAAAGCAGCTAAGCCACCCCGATGAATTGAGGCAGCTTAGTTGCTTATGTAATGCCGTTAACTATTCTATTTAGTAAAACGGCACTCTGAAGGTAAGAGCTGAGGTAACAAGTTTGTTTCAGCAGAACGGCAAGACCACCCACCTGCCCAGGTCGAACCCTCCGGCTTAGATAAATTAATTGCTTTCGGGGCATTAGCATCCGGATCATTCGTTGGAATGAGGTGCAATGTATTTTTATTATCTGGGGCTACGTTACTCTGAAAGTCGATGGCTATAGCGCCTGATGGTGTGATTTCAATTAACTTCACACTGCGAGTGGGTACGAAAGTAAATGAACCATGAGTTGCCTCATCCATTGCTACAGTACCCCTACTAGCAAAGGCCTCC
This sequence comes from Polynucleobacter arcticus, assembly GCF_013307205.1. Classification (NCBI taxonomy): domain Bacteria; kingdom Pseudomonadati; phylum Pseudomonadota; class Betaproteobacteria; order Burkholderiales; family Burkholderiaceae; genus Polynucleobacter; species Polynucleobacter arcticus. Next base: position 1,857,477 of record NZ_CP028940.1, read on the forward strand.
GTTACTGCCAGCTTTGCACTGGAAGACAGGTTCATGCCCTCTACGATGCGACTACGGGCGATATAGTCTTGATATTGAGGAACTGCAACGGCAACTAAGATGCCAATGATGGCGACCACCACCATAACCTCAATCAAGGTAAATCCAGACTCTTGCTGTTGATCTTGTAAAGACATATTCACTAGCTCCTGAGGGTTGAATCTCACATGATCCAGTCTATACCCAACAAACTCAAGATCTCCAAATATAAGAAAAGCCGGCTTTCAAGGCCGGCTTTTCTGATTAATGCGAAAGAAAATATTTACGCTTTTTTGCCGCTCCGCTTCACAATCTCGCCAAGGGCCATTACACCGATGGCACCTACAGCACCTGCTACTAGGCTGTATGCCTCGACTCCAGCGCCGAAGTATTTGATTACGCCAGGATCGGATAGCATCATGCCGCCAGCAATCCAACCAAGCAAACCGGCTCCAGCCGTCACGATAATTGGGAATCGATCAATCAGATACAGAACAATTCGGCTGCCACCAATAATGAGGGGTACAGAAACCAATAAACCGAAAACAATGTATCCCAACTGATGAGCTTGGTCATCAACCTGACCTGCGGCACCAGCAATTGCGAGAACGTTGTCCAGACTCATAACGATATCCGCAATGATGATGGTCTTAATAGCTGCAAATAACTTATCAGGTGCTTGAAGATCATGACCCTCTTCGCCACCAGTGTCCACCATCAACTTGTAACCAATCCACAGCAAGGCAAGAGCGCCAACAAACTTTAAGAACGGAATTTGCAGCAAAGTTACTGCGAAGGCAACCAGCACAACACGCAAAATGATTGCGCCGGCGGTTCCCCACAAAATTCCCTTACGACGTTGATTTGGGTGCAAATTACGGCAGGCTAAGGCGATCACAACCGCGTTATCACCGCCCAACAGAATATCGATCAAGATGATCTGCGCGATCACCGACCAATCCAGCATTGTAAAAAACTCCATGTCTTCCTCTTATATTTTTATGTTTTAACTTCTTAGCACCACAAAAAAGGATGCTTTTTCGGCACCCTTTTCCTAATTCGTAATTACAACATGGCTTTCAGTAATGCTGCCATTTCTGATGGATTTTTTGTTACTTTAAAGCCACATTCTTCCATCACTGCAAGCTTAGCATCAGCAGTGTCAGCACCACCAGAAATCAATGCACCAGCATGGCCCATACGTTTTCCAGGGGGCGCTGTCACACCGGCAATAAAGCCAACTACGGGCTTTTTCATATTAGCCTTGCACCAGCGAGCTGCTTCAGCCTCGTCCGGCCCACCAATTTCACCGATCATGATGACGGCATCCGTATCAGGGTCTTCATTGAACATTCTCATGATGTCAATGTGCTTGAGTCCATTGATTGGATCACCACCAATACCTACTGCAGTAGATTGGCCCAAACCAATAGCCGTTAATTGACCAACCGCCTCATAAGTCAAGGTGCCGGAACGGCTAACCACACCAATACGACCTTTTTTATGAATATGCCCAGGCATGATGCCAATCTTGATTTCATCTGGAGTGATGATTCCAGGGCAATTAGGCCCCAGCAGTAAAGTCTTCTTACCGCCAGCAGCTTCTTTTGCCATCATTTTATTACGCACTTCCAACATATCCTTAACTGGAATGCCTTCAGTAATACAAATAACAAAATCGAGATCCGCTTCAACGGCTTCCCAAATAGCAGCTGCAGCGCCAGGAGGCGGAACATAAATAACGGAAGTAGTAGCGCCAGTTTGTTGAGCGGCTTCTTTTACTGTTCCATAAATAGGAATATTAAAAATAGACTCGCCGGCTTTTTTAGGATTTACACCAGCAACAAAACAATTCTTACCATTGGCATAGTCCTGGCACTTTTCAGTGTGAAATTGGCCAGTCTTACCAGTAATACCTTGCGTAATTACTTTAGTATTTTTATTTACCAAAATAGACATATTGATTTCCTTGATTATTTGTTTTTCGCAACAGCAGCCACTACCTTGGTAGCAGCTTCAGCCATTGAATCGGCGCTAATGATTGGCAAACCAGAGTCTGCAAGAATCTTCTTACCTAATTCCTCATTGGTACCCTTCATGCGCACAACCAAAGGTACAGTCAAGTTCACGGCTTTACATGCGGTTACCACGCCATCAGCGATCACATCGCAACGCATGATGCCGCCAAAAATATTCACCAAAATCGCTTCAACACTCTTATTTTTGAGCATGATTTTGAATGCTTCAGTCACTTTCTCTGCTGTAGCACCACCGCCAACGTCCAGGAAGTTGGCTGGCTCACCGCCGAATAGCTTGATGGTGTCCATCGTTGCCATTGCCAAGCCTGCACCGTTCACTAAGCAGCCGATATTGCCATCGAGTGAAATGTAAGCCAAGTCGAACTTAGAAGCCTCGATCTCCGCTGCATCCTCTTCATCGATATCGCGGTAAGCAACGATTTCAGGATGGCGATACAAGGCATTTGGATCAAAATTAAATTTAGCATCAAGAGCTTTGATCTTGCCATTACCCTCAAGAATCAATGGATTAATTTCAACCAATGAAGCGTCAGTTTCCCAATAGGTTTTGTATAAGTTCTTAAACACATCACTTGCCATTGGAATGGAGGCATCGGGAACTCCAATACCTTTCGCAATAATCTGGCAATCAGCATCCGTCAATCCAACTAATGGATCAACAAATACCTTAATAATTTTTTCTGGATGAGATTCTGCAACCTCTTCAATGTCCATACCGCCTTCGCTGGAGGCCATGATCACATTTTTTTGTGTGCCACGGTCAGTAACGATGCTGAAGTAGTACTCTTTTTTGATATCGGCGCCATCTTCAACCAAGAGGCGATTCACTTTTTGACCTTCTGGACCGGTTTGGTGCGTCTTCAATTGCATGCCTAAAATTTCAGAAGCGTACTTTTTTACTTCGTCCATGCTGCGCGCTAATTTCACGCCGCCGCCTTTACCACGACCACCCGCATGAATTTGCGCCTTAACAACCCACACAGGGCCGCCTAATTGTTCAGCAGCTTTGATTGCCTCATCCACACTAAATGCAGGAATGCCATTTGGAACAGGCACATTAAATTGGCGAAGTAGTTCTTTGCCTTGGTACTCGTGAATTTTCATTATTACTCCCGAAACAGTATCTTTTTTAGCAAGCGATGAGGATTAGTAAAGCCGATTACACCTTTAGCGCCAACTTATTTAAGGACTAACTGTTAAAAGTTAAATTAAATAAATGGGAAGGGCTTTACCGACTGCATAAGTCTATCATGCTGCAATGCCGCAACATGGGATATTGGCTACGTAATTGCCCTAGTCGGGACGCCCTGCCACTACCTTGGACACCACGTCTGAGCTAAACCCCTTGGAAGCTAGAAAACGATACTGGCGCGCACGCTCTTTTTGTTCCGTTGCTAAAACTCCAAACTTGCGCAGCCAGAGCTCGTTCGCCCTTTGATATTCAGTCGCCTTAAGCGCCTTCAATAAGTCTGCAGTCTTTGCGCTATCTACACCAGCCTGCGACAGTTCATCCTGAATTTTGCGAGTGCCAAATCGCTCACTACGGCGTCGAACCAAAGCTTCTGCAAAGCGCTGGTCGGAAAGCCAGCCGCGAGCCTCAAAATCATCTAAAACTGCCTCTATTTGAAGGGCCAAGGGAATCGCTGGGACTGCAGCCTCATCGCCCTCCTCAGTCGAACTGAATTTTAACTTTCTTGCTTCGGACTCTTCAAGCTTAGATGCTAGTCCCTTGCGACTGTACTCTCGCATCGACAAAAGGCGCAAAGCCCGAGCTTTAAGACTCGGGCTTTGTTTCTGACTTTTTTTAGTAGCGCTGCCTAACTCAGACATTGAACGATTACGCTTCCTCTTCTTCGCTCAACACATCACTCACTATGGCTGTTCCAGCCTTCACACCTAATTTCGCACGAATCTTTGCTTCGATATCTTGCGCAATAGCGGGATTCTCTTTCAAGAACTCACGGACGTTATCTTTTCCTTGGCCAATACGATCACCGTTGTAGGCATACCAAGAGCCTGATTTCTCAACGATATCGGCTTCAACACCCATATCGATAATTTCACCTTCTCTGGAAATACCCTGGCCGTACATGATGTCGAAGATCGCCTCGCGGAATGGAGGGGATACCTTGTTCTTCACGACTTTCACACGCGTCTCATTACCAACGACTTCATCGCCCTTCTTGATGCTGCCGATACGACGAATGTCTAAACGCATAGAAGCGTAGAACTTTAATGCATTACCACCTGTAGTCGTTTCAGGTGAACCAAACATCACACCAATCTTCATACGAATCTGATTAATAAAGATGACTGTTGTATTGGTACGCTTGATCGCGCCAGTTAGCTTACGCAAGGCTTGACTCATTAGGCGGGCTTGTAAGCCCGGCAATGAATCACCCATATCGCCCTCGATCTCTGCCCTTGGCACCAAGGCCGCTACAGAGTCGATCACGATCAAATCAATGGAGCCGGAACGCACCAAGGCATCAGCAATTTCTAAAGCCTGCTCGCCAGTATCCGGTTGTGAAATCAGTAAATTGTTTACATCAACACCAAGTCGCGAGGCGTATTGAACATCTAAAGCGTGCTCGGCATCGATAAAGGCGCAAGTTCCACCAATCTTTTGCATCTCCGCAATGGCATGCAAAGTCAGCGTTGTTTTGCCTGAAGACTCGGGACCATAAATCTCAATGACGCGCCCACGTGCCAAACCACCAACCCCAAGGGCAATATCCAGCCCTAATGAGCCGCTGGATACCACTTGAATATCTTGATGAATCTCTGCGTCGCCCAATCTCATGATTGAGCCCTTGCCAAATTGCTTCTCAATTTGCGCCAAGGCCGCAGTCAAGGCCTTTTGCTTATCTCCACTCATGCCGTCAAATTCTGATGAGGCTGATTTTTTCTTATCATCCAAGGCCATGTGCACTCCCTTTTCGCTATTTGTTAGGCTGTTTTTTGAGTTTTTTGTGTTTTTTGTCAACATCAATGTACTGTATATAAGAACAGTACTATTTGCAAGTCACTTTTTAAAAGAATTTACTGATTTTGCTCTAGGCTAAGTCTGATATGACGACCATGCCAGTAAAAGAATAGCGGGATAGCAGCACCCCACACAATCGCTAGGAATAGCAGTCCGCCTAATTGCCCATGTTCACCCCAGGAGCCTGCGCCCATACGAATCCCTGCCTCGTAGGACAGTGGACCGGATATGGCCCCTAATAAGGCCCCCAACAATGGCTTGCTACGCAACCAGGATAAAGAGCCATTAATGGTGCTAGCGACCAATGCCCAAAGCGTCCACATCCAAAAAGGAGATAAATAAGGGCTAGGCCAAGCATCTTGGAAGTGTAAAAAGCCCAGATTTGCTATTAGCGTGTCAGTGCACACTCCAAATATCAGCGCCTTCAATATGAGCTTTAACTCAAACTTGGGATGTTCTGAGCGCCAAATATGTATGGCTAGGTATAAAAGAGTGCCAATGACAGGCCAGAAGACCTGATTATTAGCCGCGCCAATGATGCATGAGAACCACCCAGCCTGAAAGAATACGAAATTCCAAAATTTAGCCATTGATCCACTCCAAACGACACTACCTAAGAAAAAGGCCACTGCCGATGGGCAATGGCCTTTTGATTTGGTGGCGATTCAGGGATTCGAACCCCGGACCTGTGGATTATGATTCCATCGCTCTAACCAACTGAGCTAAATCGCCGAAGTTGGGATTTTATCTTATTTGGAACGAAGCTGAAGTTTTTTCAATACTTCTTTAATAAAAATCCACAGGGCGGGCAAGCCCGGAATAATGATCATCGCTAGAGCAACTAGCGAAAAGTTGCTCTTTACCCAGGCATTGTCCCCAATGAGGAAGCCCAAACTGGTCAAGCTACACACCCACAGGATCCCACCGGCAATATTATAAAAAGCGAATACGGGATAGCGCATATGAGCAACCCCAGCCACAAAAGGAGCGAAGGTGCGTATGAATGGCATAAAACGTCCAAGAACAATCGTCACTGGACCATATTTTTCATAAAAAGCATGGGCTTGATCAAATGCATTGCGATTAAACCAACGGGAGTTTTCCCAGGAGAAGACCCGGTTTCCGACATACCTCCCAATGGAATAGTTCAGAGCGTCGCCGATGACGGCCGCAAAGGTCAGCAAAGCCATGAGTGCGAATAAATCCAAACCACCTACTGCAGCAATAGCACCCGCCACGAATAGCAAGGAATCTCCAGGCAGAAACGGCATCACTACAAAGCCTGTTTCTACAAAAATAATGGCAAACAACAGAGCGTAAATCCATACGCCCCACTCATTAGCCACCAGGGCTAAGTTTTTATCCAGGTGGAGAAAGAGATCTAAGAGATAGGAAAAATCCAAAAGGGCATCCTTAATAAGTGGCGTAATGAGCAGCTAGTTTACCTATTGTAGGATCGGTAGTGAGACATGCATACGTATCCAAATTTGAGGCTACTGAATCTGAAAAATACCAACCGGCTAATAGGTATGCAAAAAATTGCTTTTACTGCCCAGTTATAAACGGGCATTATTTACTGTCCTAGCTCGATCAACTCACCTTATCAGCGACCTATATTTATGCGCCTTTTATCGATTTCTTCCGGAAAAGTCACATCTCTTTTTGGATCTCATCATCCGAACTACGATAGAGTGGCCTCTGCGATCAACAAAAAATCTATTAGCAATCTTCATCACCTAGTCCCCGTTGAAATTAATCGACTAGGTATTGCAGGGGATGAACAAGCAGATTTATCCGTTCATGGCGGACTTGAAAAAGCAATCTACGTATATCCAATTGAACACTACGCATTTTGGAATGTACTCTTAACTCGAGAAACAAAAAAACCAGTCGATCTACCGCTAGGTGCTTTTGGGGAAAACTTCACGATTGAAGGTTTAGTAGAAACCGAGGTATTTGTTGGCGATCAAATGCAGATCGGTAATCTTGGATTCACCGTAGTCAAACTGCGCGAACCCTGCTTTAAGTTCAATGCCAAGATGGGCTATAAAGGCGCAGCGAAAGCCATGCTCCAATCCGGATTTAGTGGGTGGTACTTGCGAGTCAATCAAACGGGTACCCTCACGGCAGACTCCGACATCAAAGTCATTCCTGGTGAAAGAGTCACATCGATAGCCGATCAAAACAAAGTACTGTTTAATCGGGGCAATCAAACCAATCTTTGGGATTAACTCAGAGCTAACTCAGAAGTAACTAAGGATAACTTAGACAATAAAAAACCCGACCACTAGGGTCGGGTTTAGTTTTTAAAGCAGACTAGTAAAACTTAGTCTTTCGCGTAGATATCCACGTCTTTTGTTTCTTTAACAAACAGTACGCCGATTACCAATGTCACCGAAGCGATGATGATTGGGTACCAGAGACCGTAGTAAATATTACCGTTTTGCGCAACCAAGGCAAAGGCGATTGTTGGCATCAAACCACCGAACCAACCGTTACCAATGTGGTATGGCAAGGACATCGAGGTGTAACGAATACGAGTTGGGAACATCTCAACCAACATCGCAGCGATTGGGCCATAAACCATGGTTACCAAGAGCACCAAAATTACCAAGATACCAAGAATTGCAGCATGGTTGATAGCAGCAGGATCAGCCTTTACAGGATAACCAGCAGCATTCAATCCCTCACGAATCGCTTTCTTGAACTCAGCATCTTTCGCTTTCGCATCAGCTGGAGCCATACCTTTTGATGAGTAACCTTGAATCTCTGTATCGCCAATCTTCACAACCGCAGTTCCACCAGCTGGGCCAGCAATCGTTGTGTAGCTTGCAGAGTTAGAGGCCATCACCTGCTTTGCAATGTCGCAAGAACTTGTGAACTTGGCAGTACCCGTTGGGTTGAACTGGAAAGTACATTCGTTCAAATCAGCAGTGATACTTGCTGGTGCACTTGCCATTGCTTTTTCAAGCGCTGGGTTAGCAAAGTGGGTTAAGCCATTGAACAAGGAAACCGGTGTGTTCGGGATGTACAAAATGATGGCTAATAATAAGCCGCCCATGATGATGGGCTTACGGCCAATCTTATCTGACCAAGTACCAAAGATCACAAAGAACGGTGTACCGATTACCAATGAAGCAGCAATCAATAAGTTTGCAGTCTTAGGATCTACCTTCAATACTTGAGTGAGGTAGAACAAAGCATAGAACTGACCTGTGTACCAAACCACCGCTTGACCTGCAACCAGACCAAACAATGCCAAGATCACAATCTTCAAGTTCTTCCATTGAGCGAATGACTCTGTCAAAGGCGCTTTAGAGAGTTTGCCCTCTTCCTTCATCTTTTTGAAAGCTGGGGATTCGTTCATCGATAAACGGATGTAAACAGAAATACCCAACAACACAATAGAAAGAAGGAATGGAACACGCCAGCCCCAAACCTCAAAGTCTGGACCTGTGAGCTCGCGTGTGAACAAAATCACGAGCAAGGACAAGAACAAACCTAATGTTGCTGTAGTTTGAATCCAAGCTGTGTAAGCACCGCGCTTGCCATTAGGAGCATGTTCAGCAACGTAAGTTGCCGCACCACCATACTCACCACCCAAAGCCAAACCTTGAAGCATACGCAATGCGATCAAGATTACAGGGGCAGCAACACCAATAGTTGCATAGTTAGGCAATAAACCGACGATGAAAGTTGCGCCACCCATCAACAGGATCGTTACCAAGAAGGTGTACTTACGACCAATCAAATCACCTAAGCGACCGAATACCAAAGCGCCAAATGGGCGAACGATAAAGCCGGCAGCAAATGCTAACAAAGCGAAAATGAAGGCTGAACCTGCATCTAAGCCTGAGAAAAACTGCTTGGCCATAACCGCGGCCAATGAACCGTAAAGATAAAAGTCGTACCACTCAAAAACCGTACCTAAAGAGGAAGCAAAAATAACTTTGCGTTCTTCAGCGGTCATTGGGGCTGCTTTAGTTGATGTTGACATCAGTAGCTCCTAACTATTTTTATTGAAATAAAAAACAACGGGTCGATTATGCTTTGAAAAAAATCAAAGAAATCCACTAGTTAGGGTAATTCCTCATCAAATTAGATCGGGGTTTTCCCGATAAATCATCAATCTAAAGGCAATAATGCAACAACTATTCGTCTAGCGTCTAATGGATACAGGTAGAACACTATTTATTTGGGATAGAAAATAATGCAACAAAAATGGGGTATTCGAGGGATGGCAGTAGCGCCACATTCCCTGGCATCTGAGTCTGCTTTGGCAGTATTGAGAGAGGGCGGAAATGCCCTGGAAGCAATGGTGGCAGCTGCCGCTACTATTGCTGTCGTATATCCCCATATGAACTCTATTGGCGGTGACTCATTCTGGGTAGTTCACTCCCCCGGTAAAGCGATGGGCGGCATTGATGCCTGTGGCGCAGCTGCCGGTCTGGCAACCAAGCAGTGGTATGCCGAGCGCGGAATCACAAAGGCCATTCCTTTTCGGGGCGCCATTGCAGCCAACACGGTAGCTGGAACTATTTCAGGCTGGGGTGCTGCCCAGAAACTGTCACAACAAGGCCTTGGGGGTAAGCTCCCACTCTCTCGTTTGCTGGCGGATGCTATTCACTATGCGCAAGCTGGTGTACCAGTAACTTACAGTCAGTCTAGCCTCACGGCTCAGAAGCGTACTGAACTTGTTGATATTCCAGGATTTGCTGAAACCTTTTTAGTCAATGGTAAGGCGCCTGACGTTGGTAGCATTTTTAAGCAAGAACGGCTTGCTAAAACCTTGCGGCAAATTGCTCGCAAAGGAACCGAGGATTACTACCGCGGTGATCTGGCTGACTTACTAGCAAAAGAACTCACGGAGATCGGAAGTCCACTCAGACTTGGCGATCTACACCGCCACCAGGCCAAACTCATTGATCCACTCGAACTTAAGCACAGCCTCGGCAATGTATACAACATGACGCCACCTACCCAAGGCGTTGTGTCCTTAATGATTATTGGCATTCTGGATCAACTTAATCTCAAGCGTTTTAAAGTCGATAGTGCACAGTATGTTCACCACTGTGTTGAAGCTACCAAGCAAGCCTTCAAAGTACGCGATCAATTTGTCACAGATCCGGCGTATATGAAAAGAAATGCACAGTCATTTTTATCGCCCGCATTTCTTAAAAAACTAGCAAAGAATATTGATCCTGAAAAAGCGTTACCTTGGGGCCAAGGCAAAGGACCAGCCGACACGATTTGGATGGGTGTCATTGATGGCAATGGTAATTGCGTTTCTTTTATTCAAAGTATTTATCACGAGTTTGGCGCTGGAATTGTTCTTCCTCAATCGGGCGTGAACTGGCAGAACCGAGGCTGCAGCTTTTCCCTTGACCCAAAGACACTGAATCACCTTGAGCCCTATCGCAAACCATTCCATACATTGAACCCGGCAATGGCTTTGTTTAAAGATGGTCGGTCTATGGTGTATGGCACGATGGGTGGTGATGGTCAACCCCAAACCCAATGCGCAGTATTTACACGCACAGCCACTTATGGATTAGATCCGCAAGACGCGATTAGTCGTCCACGTTGGTTGCTTGGGCGAACTTGGGGCCAAAGCAGTGATAGCTTAAAACTGGAGTCACGCTTTAGTCCTTGGGTCGCTAAAGAACTGCATAGCCTAGGACATGAAATTGAAATGCTCGATGCCTTTGATGAAACCGTCGGTCATGCTGGCTGCATCATTCGAGATCCATCTGGTACCTTACATGGCGGCTGGGATCCTCGAAGCGATGGCGCAGTTAGCGCGTTTTAGTAATAAATAATTTAGGTACGCGCAGATCCCAGTAAATGGCAGCTGCGCGTAATCCAAAAATAGCCAGCATGCAAATCACTGAACCCTGTAGCGTGTACTCAGGCAAGAAATTCAGAATTAACACATAGATACAACATCCCAAAGTGACTGGGATTGCATAAAGCTCATGGGACATGAGCAAGGTTTTTCTACCCGCCAAGATGTCACGCAGTAAGCCACCGCCAATCGCAGTGACAACGCCCAAGATTACTGGCGCAACTGGCAATCCAAATCCTAAGTTCCACGCCTTATCAGCACCCTGAATACCAAACAAGGCAGCGCCTAGGCCATCGATATACAGCATCCAGCGGTAAATCTGAGGTTGAGTAAAAAAAGATTCGGCAAAAAAAGTAACCACGCACGCGCCCAGTGCAACCCAAATATAAATTTGGGCAACAGACCAAAAGGCAGGTACATCCAAAATAATGTCTCTCAATGTTCCGCCACCTATGGCCGTAATGACACCCAGGACCAAAACGCCAAATAGATCGACACCGCGATCAGCAATAGCTAGAACACCCGTCACAGCAAATGCGATTGTGGCGATGATGCCAATCCAGAAATTAATTTGATCCATAGAGTGAGTCTAAATCACTGGAAGCAGACGAGCAATCAAGCCCTGCATATACTGGGGGTTATGCAAATTAAGGAGCCCCTCCATGAAAACCCAGCTTTATAGTTTTTGGCGTAGCTCGGCAGCCTTTCGGGTTCGCATTGCCCTGAATTTAAAAGGCCTGGGTTACGAAGTGATTCCGGTCCATATTGTTAAAAGTGGGGGCGCCCAAAATGCTGACGATTACGCTAAAAAAAATCCCAATCGCTTAGTACCCCTTTATACCGATGGTAATCACAGCATTCATCAATCCCTTGCCATCGTTGAATACCTGGAGGAGATCCAAGCAAATCCGCCTTTACTCCCTGAGAGCCTGATCGATCGAGCTTGGGTACGTGCAATAGCGATGGATATCGCTATTGAGATTCATCCTTTGAATAATTTGCGAGTCTTACGCTACCTAATGAAAAACTTAGGCATTAACGCGGAGGCAAAGGATGCCTGGTATCAGCATTGGATGTTGTTAGGTCTGACAAGTCTAGAAACGCAACTTAGCACAGACTCCAGAGTAGGTCGATTTGCTTGTGGAGGTCAACCTGGCCTGATTGATATCTGTTTAGTGCCCCAAATATTTAACGCACTCAGCACAAAGATGGATATGACAGCTTACCCAACCCTCATGCGAATTTATGCCGAGTGTATGACGCTACCAGCGTTTATTGATGCCTCTTGGGAAAAACAAATTGATGCAGAGGGATCGAATCCCTTTATGCCGCCAGAGAATTAAGGTGATTCTCTTTACGTCAAGCAATCTTCTTTAGCGTGAGCTGGTATCGCTGCGCATTCGCGACATAGCGCCCAGCAATGTCTTCAATACCAGCGATCTGCTCTGGTGTTAGCATTTTTACTGCCTTAGCAGGTGAGCCTAAAATCATGGAGCCATCAGGAAACTCTTTGCCTTCAGTCACCAATGCGCCGGCACCGACTAAACAATTCTTCCCAATCTTGGCGCCATTCAAAATCACTGCCCCAATCCCAACCAAGCTACCGTCACCGATTTGACAACCATGCAGCATGACTTGATGACCCACGGTCACGCGCTTACCAATAATGAGGGGATAACCTGGATCGGTATGCAAAATGGATGCGTCTTGCACATTACTGCCCTCACCAATCTGAATGAGATCGTTATCACCGCGGATAACCACCTTAGGCCAGACACTAGCATTTGCATGCAATTCGACCCTGCCGATGACTTCTGCACTTTCGGCAACCCAAGCTCCATCGCCCAACTGGGGAGCATTTCCATCTAGTTCAAATATAGCCATGACTCATTATAAGTAATGGCTATATTTAAGAAAGCCTACCAGTTAGACTCGCGATCTGGTGAGGAGGAAATACGGTGAATACTCAAATCGGCACCCTCGTACTCTTCCTCTTGCGACATCCGAATTCCTAAAATCGCTTTAAGCGACCCGTAGACCACAAAACCGCCGACAAGGGCAATCGCTACCCCTAGGCTAGTTCCAATCAACTGCCCAAAGAAGGTCACTCCACCAAGACCGCCTAATGCTTTTGTTCCAAAGATACCCGCGGCTAAACCACCCCATAAACCGCACAAGCCGTGCAATGGCCATACGCCCAGAACATCATCAATCTTCCAGCGGTTTTGCACTAAGGTAAACATATAGACAAACAAGGCGCCGGCAATTAAGCCAACGACTAAGGCGCCCATGGGATGCATTAAATCGGATCCGGCACACACAGCAACTAAGCCAGCTAAAGGGCCGTTGTAGGTAAAACCTGGATCATTGCGCCCAATCACCCAAGCAGCCAAGGTGCCGCCAACCATAGCCATCAAGGAATTCATGGCAACTAAGCCACTGACCTTATCAATAGTCTGAGCACTCATAACGTTAAAACCAAACCAACCTACCGCCAAAATCCATGCACCTAAGGCCAAAAATGGAATGCTGGATGGGGGATGTGCAGCAACGTTGCCATCCTTGGTGTAGCGACCACGACGGGCGCCCAAGAGAATGATTGCTGGCAGGGCGATCCAACCACCTACTGCATGCACAACCACTGATCCAGCGAAATCATGAAACTCTTCACCAGTGAAACCCTTAATCCAAGCCTGGATACCGTAATGTTGATTCCAGGCGATACCCTCGAAGAAGGGGTAAATAAAGCCAACTAGGATAAAGGTAGCAATCAATTGAGGATTGAACTTGGCACGCTCTGCAATGCCACCGGAGACAATGGCGGGAATAGCGGCAGCGAAAGTTAACAAGAAAAAGAATTTGACCAATTCATAACCGTTTTTCTGGGCGAGTAATTCCGCACCAGAGAAAAAGTCCACGCCATAGGCAATGCTGTAGCCAATGAAGAAATAAGCAATGGTCGAGACAGCAAAGTCGACCAATATTTTGACCAAGGCATTGACCTGGTTCTTTTTACGCACAGTGCCTAGCTCAAGAAAAGCAAATCCAGCGTGCATAGCTAGAACCATGATTGCGCCGAGCAAAATAAATAGAACGTCACTGCCAGATTTCAAAGTTTCCATTGAAAAACTCCCTTATGTTTTGGCGACACTATGGGGAATGTATAGGCTGATTTTGAGCACAAATGCACCTATTTAGTGCAATTTATCATCGTCAATATGGTTTATTATGAAATTTACATACATCCAAGGGAGAACCCATGAAAAAAATCTTCGTTCTATTAGCCGCCTTAGGCGCTTTTTGCGGCTCAATCCAAGCCCAAGAAAAAATTCCAGTACTGAGCACACAAGAGCTCGTCAATGTCTGCAAATTACCAGCGAGCCCTGAATCCCGCAGTTTCTGCGTGGGATATACAACAGCCATTTATGACACTTATTTAGCTACGCGTCACCCACAACGTGCAAAACCGTATATTTGCGTTAAGCAACCAGCACCAGCACGCGACGACGTAATCAGTGAATTCGTCAAATTTAGCGCAAGCAATCCACAGGCTTCCGATAAACCTGCCGCAGGCGTCTTCTTAGGCTTCTTGGCAGCACGTTTTCCTTGTGCCGGCAAATAATCGAAGTGAATGAGCCAATTCAATATTTAGACTGAAGGAACTATTGATATGAAAAAAATAATCGCTATTACCGCCGCAACCCTAGCAATCGCAGGTTGCTCCAATATGAGCAATACAGAACAGCGTACCTTATCTGGCGCCGGTATCGGTGCAGCTGCTGGAGCAGTTGGCACGGCCATTTTTCACGGTAATCCAATCTGGGGTGCAGTGGGTGGCGCAGCAGTTGGTGCAGCCTCTGGTTATGTTTACGATGCCTACAAAAAAGAGCAGGCTTCCCAATACAATTCAGGATACAACGCTGGGAAAAATAATCAGCCAGCCAAAGCTCCACAGTAATATTCAGCATCAATACTCAACATCAATACTCAGTATTTTTAGTAGCAGTAAAAATAAAAAACCCGACCTGCGTAATGCAAGTCGGGTTTTTCTTTTAGCTCTCTTTAAGACTAAGACAGTAAAAGCTGATTGATACGTTTTACGTAGGCAGCAGGATCATTTAATTGAGCACCCTCAGCCAAGAGAGCTTGGTCAAACAAGACTTGCGTCCATTCATCAAAATGCTTGTCATCTGATTTCAACTTCAAGAGCAAGGGATGCTCTGGGTTAATTTCCAGAATTGGCTTTGTATCAGGCGCCTGCTGGCCCGCTGCCTTAAGCATGCGCAATAAGTTACCAGAGAGCTCATTCTCATCGGAAACTAGGCACGCTGGAGAATCCGTTAAGCGGAAGGTCACACGAACATCCTTCACCTTATCTTCTAATGTTGCTTTCATGCGATCGAGCAAGTCCTTGAAATTTTTCTCAGTCTCTTCATGCTCTTGCTTTTCTTTTTCATCACTTAAGCTGCCAAGGTCAAGTCCACCTTTTGCTACCGAAGTCATGTGCTTACCATCAAATTCAGTGAAGAAAGAAAGCATCCATTCATCAACTCGATCCGAGAGCAGGAGTACCTCGACACCCTTCTTACGGAAAATTTCTAAATGCGGACTATTCTTAGCAGCATTAAAAGTATCGCCTGTGACGTAATAAATCTTGTCCTGACCTTCCTTCATACGCGAAACATATTTAGCTAAAGAAACAGTTTGATCGACAGAATCTGTGTGCGTGCTTGCAAAACGCAAGAGCTTTAGGATGCGCTCTTGGTTTGGTTGGTCTTCACCCATACCCTCTTTAAGTACTTGTCCGAACTGAGTCCAAAAAATGCGGTACTTTTCTTGCTTGGCCTCATCATCACTGTTAGCCAAATCTTCCAGCATACTAAGAACGCGCTTGGTAGAGCTCTCGCGAATGATCTTGACGTCACGCGATTCTTGCAGGATTTCACGAGAGACATTCAATGGTAAATCTGTTGAGTCAATCACGCCGGTGACAAAACGCAGATACATCGGCATCAATTGCTCTGCATCATCCATGATGAAGACCCGCTTCACATACAACTTAATGCCACCACGCTTATTGCGGTCCCATAAATCAAAAGGTGCGCGGGCTGGCACATACAAAAGTTGAGTAAATTCGCTACGACCCTCTACTCTATTAAGGGAGTAGCACAAAGGACTTTCATAGTCATGTGATAAATGCTTGTAAAACTCATCATATTGTTCTTCGGTAATGTCAGATTTAGCACGCGCCCACAAGGCACTTGATTGATTAATACTCTCAAGCTCATCCTGAATAACATGCTCACTTTTATCGGCATCCCATTCCTCTTTATGCATCTGAATCGGTAGCGAGATGTGATCGGAGTACTTGCGAATAATAGATTTCAGCTTATGAGTTGAAAGAAAGTCATCCTCGCCTTCACGCAAATGCATGATGATTGATGTCCCGCGTTGCGGACGATCAATACTTTCCACCGTAAATTCACCTGAACCATCTGACTCCCAGCGAATACCGTCGGTAGAAGGCAAACCTGCGCGACGAGTTTCAACAGTAATACGGTCAGCCACAATGAAGGCTGAATAGAAACCCACGCCAAACTGGCCAATCAAAGCAGCATCTTTTTGTTGATCGCCAGACAGCTTGGAAAAGAACTCTTTCGTACCAGAGCGGGCAATCGTTCCGAGATTAGAAATCACTTCGTCTCGACTCATGCCGATACCGTTATCAGAAATAGTGACTGTTCTCGCAGTTTTATCAAAACTCACTTTGATCTTCAGATCAGGATCATCCCCATACCAATCCGGATGCGCAATTCCCTCGAAACGCAGTTTGTCAGATGCATCAGATGCATTGGAGATCAACTCACGGAGAAAAATTTCCTTATTTGAATATAAGGAATGAATCATTAGTTGTAAAAGTTGCTTTACCTCGGCTTGAAAGCCTAAGGTTTCTTTGCTAGCGACAGTCATAAAAATATCCTCATCATTAATAAACTGAACCCCCTGTAAATGGGGGCTAATTACCGTATTTCAAGATCTTTAGAGCCGGAAATTTAACCGAGGTGCGGCTTCGAATGCTTCTCTGCCACAGGCAGTTCTGCCTTTTTCCAAGCGGTAAAACCACCCTCTAAGTGACAAATCCCAGGAACCCCCATTCTTTGGAGGGTCTCGGTTGCTAAAGCAGAGCGCCATGCTGAGG
This sequence comes from Polynucleobacter arcticus, assembly GCF_013307205.1. Taxonomy (NCBI): domain Bacteria; kingdom Pseudomonadati; phylum Pseudomonadota; class Betaproteobacteria; order Burkholderiales; family Burkholderiaceae; genus Polynucleobacter; species Polynucleobacter arcticus. The sequence goes on from NZ_CP028940.1 coordinate 1,874,564, forward strand.
CGCAATAGAGCACCAAGCGCTTACCTTCGCCAAAAACAGGCTTGTAATAGGGGCTGTCTGGGTCAACCCAAAATTCCAGCATGCCACGGGGTGCATGCAAGGCATTGGGGATCATCCCCTCTCGCTCTAACTCTCTGATATCGCGAATATCTACAAATAGCGTATTTTTATCATCCATTAGTTTTTGGGCTTGCTCCAAAGAAAGAGTGTCAATTTGAGACATCGCCTGAGCAATTAATGCTTGATAACCTAATTTCAATTTCATCAAAATCTCCTAAATTATTAACATTTTTGTTTCATTAATCTTAAGGGTATTTTTATGGAGCATGCTGATAAGATAGCTCTATGAACTTTACCCCTACAGAGCTTGGTGCAAGCATTATTTTTGCCATTGCAGTACTGCATACTTTTTGCACTTCGTATTTTGAAGCGCTTGCTAAAAAGTCATCTAGACATTCAGGACTATGGCACTTACTAGGTGAAGTTGAAATCGTTTTCGGATTTTGGGCTGCCATTTTCATTATCTTTATGTGGCTTGCAAATGATTTAGAGACTGCCAAAGAATATGCCAGAAAACGGAACTTTACCGAGCCTCTCTTTGTCTTTGCAATTATGGTGGTAGCTGGTAGTAAACCGATTCTCCATTTTGCGACACAGTTCTTGCATAAAATAGGGGCTGGCTTGCAGATTATTTTACGCACCAAGCAAGCGCCAACACTCTATTTTCTGACCTTGAGTATCACACCGCTATTGGGCTCATTAATTACTGAGCCAGCAGCAATGACACTTGCAGCCTTTTTATTGCGTGACCTCGTCTATCGTCATAAATGCTCCACTCCCTTGATGTTTGGAACGCTTGGCGTGTTATTCGTGAACATTTCGATCGGCGGTACCCTCACGAACTTTGCTGCCCCACCCGTACTGATGGTGGCCGCTACCTGGGGCTGGGATTCGGCATTCATGTTTAGAAATTTCGGCTTTGAAGCATGTGTAGCTATTTTTATTAACACATTGATCGTGACTTTACTTTTTCACAAGCAACTTGTTGAACCAGAAATTAAAAATAAAGTCGCTCATATTCCCCTTGACATCATCGCAATCCATCTTTTGTTCTTGGCTGGAGTTGTCGGCTTTGCCCATGATCCTGTGATTTTTATGTGGCTACTACTCTTTTTTATTGGCTTCACTACTGCCTACCCAAAACATCAAAGCCCACTCATTTTGCGTGAGGCCCTGCTGGTGGGATTCTTCTTGGCTGGATTAGTTGTCCTGGGAGCACTTCAAGGTTGGTGGCTACAACCTATCCTCGAAAAAATGAGCCCTACCGCAGTGTTCTACGGCAGCCTGGCACTGACAGCCATTACTGATAATGCAGCTCTCACTTACTTGGGCTCACTTGTGCAAGGGACCTCACCAGAGTTCAAGCTCGCCTTAGTCAGTGGCGCAGTTGCTGGTGGTGGCCTAACTGTGATTGCTAATGCTCCTAATCCAGCGGGTATTGCTATTTTGCGCAGCCACTTTCCTAATGCCGCCGTTTCTGCAGGATTGCTCCTCGTAGCGGCAATTCCACCCACGATTGTTGCCATTTTGGCATTCCGTCTGCTCTAAACGTCTTTCCCGTAAAATCTGAGCTTCGCCTCCAGCTATAAACCTGAGAACGGCATATGAAAAAGCTCTATATCAAAACCTTTGGCTGTCAGATGAACGAGTATGACTCGGGCAAGATGGCCGACCTCCTGCATGCCAACGATGGCATGGTCATGACTGATACTCCTGAAGATGCGGACGTAGTTCTGCTGAATACCTGCTCAATTCGTGAAAAAGCGGAAGATAAAGTATTTTCAGATTTAGGACGTCTGCGTGAGCTCAAGAAAACTAAACCAAACCTACTAATCGGTGTTGGTGGCTGCGTTGCCAGCCAGGAAGGCCAGCAAATTATTAGTAGGGCGCCGTATGTCGATGTCGTCTTCGGACCGCAAACATTGCATCGCCTATCTGATCTACTGACACAACGTCGCGAAACTGGAAGATCACAAGTAGATATCTCTTTTCCAGAAATTGAGAAGTTTGATCATCTTCCTGCTTCACGCCAAACTCGAGGCTCTGCTTACGTCTCGATCATGGAGGGTTGCTCAAAGTATTGCAGCTACTGTGTAGTTCCCTATACTCGCGGCGAAGAGGTATCGCGCCCCTTTGAGGATGTATTGACTGAAGTGGCTGGTCTTGCAGCTCAAGGTGTGAAAGAAATTGTTTTACTCGGCCAAAATGTCAATGCATACCTTGGCAAGATGGGCGGCACTGAAGATATTGCAGACTTTGCACTCCTCATTGAATACGTTGCAGAAATTCCGGGTGTGGAAAGAATTCGTTTTACTACTAGCCACCCTAAAGAATTTACCCAACGTCTAATTGATGTCTATGCAAAGGTACCGAAATTAGTAAGTCACCTGCACCTGCCAGTACAGCATGCATCGGATTCAGTTCTATCAGCAATGAAGCGAGGCTATACCGCTCTGGAATACAAAAGTATTATTCGCAAGATGCGTGCTGTGAGGCCTGACTTCACACTCTCTAGCGACTTCATTGTGGGCTTTCCTGGCGAAACCGATGAAGATTTTGCCAAACTACTCAAAATGGTTGAAGAGCTCAATTTTGATAATAGCTTTTGCTTTATCTTCAGCGCGCGCCCAGGTACACCCGCGGCCAATTTAAGCGATGACACCCCATACGCAGTCAAGCTCAAACGACTGCAGACACTGCTTGGACTGGTAGAGTCGCAGGCAAATCTAATCAGCAAAAATATGCTGGGAAATACTGAACGGGTACTTGTTGAAGGTCTAGCCAAAGATGGCGTTAATCTTCAAGGTCGTGCCGCGAATAATCGTGTGATTCACTTTACTGCGCCACATGAGGATATCGAATCGCTCATAGGTCAAATGGTAGATATTCATATTACCGAGGTTCTGAATTTCACCCTACGAGGCGAGTTGATCAATACACTGACCCTCACTGATGGCAACTAAGATGATTGCTAAGCACGCATCCCCCGCTAAATTAGAGATTGATCTTCAATTTGCCAGTACCGCCATTGAAGAAAAAGTGCTTGCACTTGCCTCTCAGCTAGCAATCAAGAAATGGGTGAAAGCGGCGGTTCAATTGAATGGCTTGATCACCTTACGCTTTGTTAATGCAGCTGAAGGGAAAAAACTGAATCTTGCTTTTCGCGCCAAAGATAAAGCAACCAACGTACTCACTTTTCCGTACGAGCTCACCAAAAAGACTGTTGCTGCAGACATTATTTTCTGTCTTCCCATCATTCAAAAAGAGGCACTTGAGCAAGGTAAAGCCGTGAAAGCCCATTTGGCTCACCTCATTATTCATGGCTGCCTGCATGCCCAAGGCTTAGATCATGAGAGCGATCAAGAAGCAAAAAAAATGGAAGGTCGAGAAGTGAGCCTTTTGAAATCCTTGGGCTTTGCCAATCCCTACTCACCGGTTTAAAGCGTCTTTATTGCCTTCTTCACCGAATTTACTTATTTCTGCGATATTCTTGCTATATGCCTGACCCCAATAAATCCCTTTTAGAACGCTTGGCTGATTTTTTAACGCCACAACCAACTAGTCCAGTAGAACGTCGTCAAGAACTGATTGACACCCTTAGAGAGGCCCAATCTGAAGGTTTAATTGATGCAGATGCTCTCTCCATGATTGAGGGTGTATTCCAAGTGGGTCAATTGTGCGCTCGTGACATTTTGATTCCCCGAGCACAGATTGACTGGATTGATATCAACTTGCCATTAGCTGAAATCATTAAATGCGTCATTACAGCAGCGCACTCGCGTTTCCCTGTTTTTGAAGGCGCTCGCGACAATGTCATCGGCACTCTGTTAGCGAAAGATTTATTACGTCATTCCACTGAAAAAGATTTTCAAGTACGCGACTGGTTACGCCCCGCGGTATTTATTCCTGAATCCAAGCGTTTAAGCGTCTTATTGCGTGACTTCAAAGACAACCGCAATCACCTAGCTATTGTTGTAGATGAATACAGTGGCGTCGCTGGAATCATCACGATTGAAGATGTCCTTGAGCAAATTGTTGGCGACATTGAGGATGAGCATGACATTGATGAAGAAGCGGATAACCTCATCTCATTAGACAATGGCGACATACGGGTAAAAGGCATTACTGAACTTGAACAATTCAATGAAACCCTAGGCACCAAATTCGAGGTTGAAGGTATTGAAACGGTTGCCGGTCTAGTCATTCAGCATCTGGGCCGTGTACCGAAGATGGGTGAGCTCATCAAGATCGATGGGGTTGAATTTGAAGTTCAGCGTGCCGACCCAAGACAGATTCATATTTTGCTCGCACGACAACTTCCCAAAAAGCCTGACTAAGGATTGCTTTGATTGATCGGCTACTGCCAAGGCTTAGCGGTAACATCGGCTATCTGGTGTTGTTTGCTCTTGGCGCATTACTGGCAGGTGTTGCAGAGCTGCCATTAGGTGGATGGATTCAGATTCCGATCCTCAGCGTAATTTGGTGGCAAATTACAAAATATCAATCCACTTCCTTTAAGAGCACCTTCTTCCTAGGGTTGTCATTTGGCCTTGGCTACTTTGTACTGGGGCTTTGGTGGATCTTCATTAGTCTGCATGACATTGGCGGAATGAACGTCATACTCTCCTGCACTGCAGTCTTCTTGTTGGCCGGCTTGCTAGCTATCTTCTTTGCTTGTGCCTCGCTCACACTACACTTTTCAAAAGGATTATTTTTTTCGGGTTTGTTGCTGGGATCAAGCTGGGTAGCGACAGAGTATTTGCGCGGCATACTCTTTACTGGCTTTCCGTGGATGGGTCTAGGAGAAACTCAAGTCTATGGTCCTTTTGCACCAGTAGCTCCATATTTAGGTGGATTGGGGTGTACGTTTTTTACAGTATTGCTCTCTCGGCAATTACTCTTCTTGAAGTCACACTTCAAAGTCAGTTCAATTTCTGTAGCGTCTCTAATCGTACTGAGTCAACTATTGGGCTTCTGGTCCTTTACGAAGCCCACTGGCGAGCCTCTTACTGTAGAGCTCATTCAAGGAAATATTGCTCAAAGCTTGGTCTTCAAACCGGAAGGTATGCTGCAACAAATTGCATTTTATAAATCCGCGATGCTGAATTCACAAGCAGACTTGGTAGTGTCTCCAGAAACGGCGATACCATGGCCCGAGACCAATTTACCCACAGGCACCTTAGAAGACCTACAGGACTTTGCAGTCAACAATCAGCGTTTTCTTTTATTTGGCATCTTGGGACGGCACTTTAATCCCGCGGATGGAAGAGAATTCTCTAATCGAGCGATCGGCCTTAGTCCAAGCAATCCACCTTATCGTTACGATAAATCGCATCTAGTTCCTTTCGGAGAATTTATTCCCCCAGGATTTCATTGGTTTGTAAATGCATTTAGCGTGCCACTAAGTGATTTTTCTCGAGGACCTCAAAATCAACCCTTGTTCTTGATTAATAGAGAGGGACAATCGCCACTTTACGCAGCGATCACTATTTGCTATGAAGATGTATTTGGTGATGAACTTGCTGCACGCTTACGCAATAGCAAAGAATCCGCCAACCTCTTCATCAATATGACAAATCTTGCCTGGTTCGGGGATTCTCAAGCACCAACACAACAATTGCGACTTTCACAATTACGCTCTCTAGAAACAGGTCTTCCTGCGTTGCGAGCAACCAATACTGGGATCACGGCGGTACTGGGGCCAGATGGCAAAATTCTGGCAGAACTTCCCAAGTTCACCCAAGGCATCTTAAAGACCAGTATTCAAGCCTACTCAGGCAAAACTCCTTATGTGTTTTGGGGAAATGCACCCATTTTGAGTCTTTCTTGCCTGGTTCTAATCCTAGGCTTCATTCGCCAAAAACGAATTTAATGACGATTTCATGGTTAACTAGCTTAGCCATGTAAAATCAAAGGCTTAGCTAGGTTAAACATGCTTACTTTTCAGCAAATCATTCTCAAACTCCAAGATTACTGGGACCAACAAGGTTGCGCCCTTTTGCAACCTATTGACCTTGAGGTCGGTGCCGGTACATCTCATACAGCCACTTTCTTGAGGGCCATCGGTCCTGAGCCATGGAAAGCTGCTTACGTCCAACCCTCACGTAGACCTAAAGACGGTCGCTACGGAGAAAATCCCAACCGTTTACAGCACTACTATCAATACCAGGTAGTGCTAAAGCCTGCCCCAGAAAATATCCTTGAGCTATACCTTGGCTCACTTGCTGCCTTAGGCTTAGATCTACAAAAGAATGATGTCCGTTTTGTAGAGGATGACTGGGAAAACCCAACATTAGGTGCATGGGGCTTAGGCTGGGAAGTCTGGCTAAACGGCATGGAAGTGACCCAGTTCACTTATTTCCAACAAGTGGGCGGCATTGACTGCAAACCTGTTTTAGGTGAAATCACTTACGGTATCGAGCGTTTGGCTATGTATATTCAAAATTGCTCTAACGTATATGACCTCGTATGGGCAGATGGCATCTCTTATGGTGATGTGTACCACCAAAATGAGGTTGAGCAATCTTGCTACAACTTTGAACACTCCAACACCGATCTGCTGTTTGCCAACTTCACTAACTACGAAAGTGAAGCCAAGCGTTTAATGGAAGTGCCATTAGCCCTACCCGCCTATGAAATGGTTCTCAAAGCTGGGCATACCTTTAACTTACTCGATGCCCGTGGCGCCATCTCCGTTACTGAGCGTGCGGCTTATATTGGACGCATCCGCAATCTTTCTCGCGCAGTAGCGCAGGCTTATTATGAGTCTCGAGAGAAATTGGGATTCCCGATGTGCCAGCGTCAATCTAAAGCGTCAGCAGCGTAACTTTATTATGAGCACACCGAATTCTCTCTCTCAAACAGATACTCTTTTGATTGAAGTATTTACCGAAGAGCTGCCACCAAAATCATTACGTCGCTTAGGTGACGCCTTTAGTGAAGGCATTTACTCTGCGCTGAAAGCTGCTGGGCTCTTGAGCGAAAACTCCGTTGCTACTGGCTACGCTACACCGCGACGCCTTGCCGTTCAAGTTACGAAGGTCTTAGGCCAAGCCCTCGACTATCCAGTGCGGGAAAAATTACTGCCAACTAGTATTGCTTTTGATGGTGATGGCAAACCTACTGCACCCCTACAAAAGAAATTGGCTTCTCTTGGTTATGCTGATATTGACCTTTCCACCCTAGAAAAAGCAGGCGAAGGAAAAAATGAAGCGCTTTATCTCAATGTCATCGCCAAAGGTGCAGCATTGGAACAAACTGCCCAACAAGCGCTCGCGCAGACATTAAGTAAATTACCCATTGCCAAAATGATGCACTATCAAGTGCTACAGAAAAATGGGGAGTTAGCCGATGTTGAATTTGCTCGCCCTGCACATCGCATCATTGCATTGCATGGCAAACAAACACTCAGCATCAGTGCCTTAGGTATTGATGGGTCCAATCAAACAGAAGGCCATCGCTTTCTGGCTCCAGGCGTCATTACCATTGCCTCTGCAGATCAGTATGAGACAGATCTGACCGCCAAGGCAAAAGTATTGCCAAGCTTTAGCAAGCGTCGTGCATTGATCGAATCCGCTTTATTAAAAGCCGCTGGACTGGATTTAGTGTTGATGCCAGATAGCTTGCTCGATGAAGTTACTGCCCTAGTTGAGTGGCCTGCAATTTATGAGTGTCATTTTGATCAAGAGTTCTTGGAAGTTCCACAAGAATGCTTAATTCTGACGATGCAGACCAATCAAAAATACTTTGCACTAACTGATCAACAAGGCAAGCTACGCAATCGATTCTTGATCGTTTCCAATATTGAGACCGAGCAACCTGAGGCGATTATTTCAGGTAACGAGCGTGTGGTACGTCCGCGCCTATCTGATGCGCGCTTTTTCTTTCAACAAGATCAAAAACGTCCGTTAGCCTCCCGTGTAGCTGACCTTGGAAGAGTGGTTTATCACAATCAACTTGGCAATCAACTGGATCGCACTAAGCGCGTGCAAGGGATTGCTATTGGGATCGCTAAATCCTTATCTGCGGATGAAACATCAGCCAGCCGTGCCGCTGAAATTGCTAAAACGGACTTGCTAACCGATATGGTTGGTGAGTTCCCAGAACTCCAAGGCATCATGGGTCGCTACTACGCAACCCATGATGGTGAGAACGCCGAAGTAGCTTCTGCTTGTAGCGAACATTACATGCCCCGTTTTGCAGGTGATACTTTGCCGCAGACTCAAACTGGCACCATCCTGGCGATCGCCGACAAACTAGAGACCCTCGTTGGAATTTGGGGTGTGGGTCTCGCCCCAACTGGTGACAAAGACCCATACGCATTACGTCGTCATGCTCTCGGTATCTGTCGACTCTTACTAGAGAAGAATCTCAGTTTGAGCCTACCTGAATTAATTGAACTTGCCCGTAAACAATTTCCACAGACAGATGTACAAGAAAAAGCTAAGGCTGAAGATATTTATGCCTTCATCATTGATCGTCTGCGTGCTTATTTGCGAGATCAGGCTGTTGCTGGCAAGCCATTCACTACCGAAGAGATTGATGCGGTATTGAGCCAATCTCCAGCGCAATTGAATGACTTAATTGATCGGTTAACGGCCTTACGCGAATTCAATGCCTTAGATGAAGCTGCTCAATTGGCTGCAGCCAATAAGCGTATTAGCAATATCCTGAAAAAAAATGCTACCGTCATTCCAGCCGCTTGCTCAAGCAAACTATTGCAGGTTCCCGCTGAGATCGCACTACATCAGGCGCTTGAGAGACTCATTCCTACACTGATCACTGCTTATGAGCAACGTCAGTTCGTAGATCTATTAAAGTCACTAGTCGCATTAAGCGCCCCAATTGATCAATTCTTTGCTGATGTGATGGTGATGGATCCGAATCCAGAGTTGCGCGACAACCGCCTAGCCCTCCTGCAACAACTTCACCAGAAAATGAATCTCATTGCCGACCTCGGCAAATTAGCATGAGCAACAGCTCTTCTAAACTGATCATTCTTGATCGCGATGGCGTAATCAATGAGGATCGAGATGATTATGTGAAGTCGAGTGAGGAGTGGATTCCGTTACCTGGAAGCTTAGAGGCGATTGCACTGCTCAATCAAGCGGGCTATCAAATTACTGTAGCAACTAATCAATCTGGTTTGGCACGCGGCTATTTCAATATCAATGATTTACATGCGATGCATAGCAAAATGGATAAACTGCTTAAGCCCTTAGGTGGCCACATTGACAGCATTTTCTTTTGCCCGCATACCGACGCTCATGCTTGTGATTGCCGAAAGCCCCTGCCAGGGATGATGAAGGAGATTGCATTACGGTATAAAAAAAATCAGAATGCCGCGCCTTTATTGGGAGTGCCAATTGTGGGCGACTCCTTGCGCGATCTTCAGGCAGGCGTTGCCCTAGGGGCTAGTCCGCATTTGGTATTAACTGGCAAAGGAAGTAAAACTTTAGAAAAAGGTGGGTTACCAGAGGGTACGCAAATTCATACGGATTTGATGGCATTTGCTAGTGCGCTCTTGCGAGATCAGGTTTAATAGAAACATGACTTTTATCCGCTCCGCCCTATTTACTCTATTTCTACTGATCTTTACACCGATCTGGTCAGTACTGTGCATATTGGTTTTTCCATTTCTCAATCCTGAGAATCGATATCGATTTATCGGTCTTTGGAATAAAGTGGTGATTTGGATATTGCAACCACTCTGCGGCATTCGTTATGAAATTCGCGGTATGGAAAATATGATGGCAGTATTGGATCAACCCGTTGTCGTGCTGAGTAAACACCAATCGGCTTACGAGACTATTTTTTACATCGCCCTGCTTCCCAAACAAGTCTGCTTCGTCTTTAAAAGAGAATTGCTCTGGATCCCGTTCTTCGGCTGGGCCTTAGCTTTGCTCAAGATGATTCACATCAACCGCAATAGCAAGGAAACTGCAGCGCTCTCTGTGGTTGGACAAGGACGTAAACGCTTAAGCGAAGGCAAATGGATCTTACTGTTTCCCGAGGGTACTAGAACACCGACCGGGTCCCATAGGCCCTACAGCAAGGGTGGCGCCAGACTTGCGAGCGCTACCGAGGCATTGGTGATTCCGATTGCGCATAATGCGGGTCGCTGCTGGCCAAAGAATAGCTTCCTAAAACAACCAGGCACAGTCATATTCTCAATTGGTCCCGCGATTACCTCGGCTGGAAAAACTGGAGGCCAGCTTCATCAAGAGGTAGAAAAGTGGATTGAAGCCGAGATGCGAGTAATTGATCCGACTGCATATCAGCAGTCAATAAGCTCTTAGAGATTTATGTGGCTAGGACTTTAGCCCATTCAATATAGCGCTCCACTGAAATATCTTGTGCGCGCGCCTTCAACTCGGAATCGGACAGAGCTAGCCGGTCAGAGAAAACGGACAGGTTAGTACGCAACATTTTTCTTCTTTGAGAAAATGCTGCTGCTACGACTTTTTCCAAAGCATGCCACTGGGCATCACTTAAATGAAAATCTCTTCTAGGAATCATGCGAACTACAGCAGAGTTCACCTTAGGCTGTGGATCGAATGCCTCAGGAGGAACCTCAAGCACCAGCTCCATGTCATAGCGCGCTTGCAACATCACCGATAGCCTACTGAATTCTGAACCACCAGCCTTAGATACCATGCGCTCTACTACCTCAGCCTGCAGCATGAATACTTGTTCATCAATCACATGAGCAGCTGAGACTAAATGAAAAAGTAATGGCGAAGAAATGTTGTATGGCAGGTTACCGACGACCTTACACAAACCACCATTGACTGGTCGCGTTGTTGCCCAAGCTAGAAAATCAAACTTAAGAGCATCCCCCTCAATTATATTAAGACCTTTGAGATTTTCTTGATTCCAATAAGCCACTAAATCTCGGTCAATCTCTAAAAGATCTAAATGATCAAGGCTGCTGAGCAAAGGCTTTGTCAGTGCGCCAAGACCCGGGCCGATTTCAATCACGTGCATATTCTCGCTGGGATTGATTGCGGCAACGATGGAATAAATCACTCCCGAGTCCTGCAAAAAGTTTTGACCAAATCGCTTGCGAGCACGATGCATCATGTATTGGCACTCTGAGAATTGACTGCTAATTGATAAGCCAAGCCCAAAGCTTCAAGCATGCTGCCAGAGTCCGCTAGGCCTTTACCAGCAATATCTAGTGCGGTGCCATGATCAACTGAAGTACGAATAATTGGTAGTCCCAAGGTGACATTTACCCCGCCACCAAAGCTAACAAACTTAAATGGTGCTAGACCTTGGTCGTGATACATCGCAATAAATGCATCCACGGTTTCTAAGCAGCCAGCATCAAACATCGTGTCACCAGGATAGGGTCCGCTTACCTGCATATCAAGATCTTTTGCAGCTTGAATAGCTGGACTAATTATCTCGATTTCTTCGCGCCCGAGATAACCTGATTCACCCGCATGAGGGTTTAGGCCAGCAACACGAATTACCGGCTTAGCGATACCGAATTTTGTTCGCAAGTCAGAATCAACAATACGAATAGTTTCCAGAATATGCTCGCAACTCAATGCAGAAGGCACATCGCTCAATGGCAAATGCGTAGTGGCTAAAGCAACCCGTAGCGCACGAGCACTCTGGAGACCTAAAAATCCTGCTGGCAAGCTTGCGCACAACATCATGACAACATGATCTCGATGACATAACTTTGCTAAATATTCGGTATGTCCAGTAAACAGTACATTACCTGTAGTACATCCATCATTGATCACGCTCTTTTGAATTGGTGCAGTCACCATAGCAGCGAAGCGACCATCAAGACATCCCTCTACTGCGGTGTTGAGCATTTCGAGAACATACTGGGCATTTAATGAATTTAATTGACCGGAAATAACTGGTACAGAAAGTGAAACTTCCTCTACCTTCAAGCGAGTTAGTAGGTCCTGAGGTATTTCAGCTATTGGGAGTAGGCTTCGGTCACCCAGCAAGGTAATAATTACGTTAGGCTGGACTTGCAAGAAGGCAAGCGCTGCTGCAACTGAAACCTCCGGACCAACCCCGGCGGGCTCGCCAGTACTGATGACGAGATTAACGAGGGCTGGCTGCTGGATCATCTGCATTAATGATCTTCACCGTAGCGGTATCGCGCAATTCACGTAACCAATCCTGGTAAGCCTGCTCAAACTTACGCTCACGGATAGCCGCACGGGCAAATTGACGCTGCTTCTCTAAAGTGAGTTGCGCTTCACGACGTTCGAGCACTTGAATTAAATGCCAGCCAAACTCTGTCTTTACGGGGTTACTCACCTCACCAATTTGTAAGCGATTCATTGCTTGATCAAACTCTGGAACCAAATCGCCAGGACCCATCCAACCAAGATTTCCGCCATTAGCCGCAGAACCATCCTCTGAATATTTTTTAGCCAACTCACCAAAATCAACCGTCTTTGAACGAATCTGATCTCGGAAACCTGCCAAGCGTCTTTCAGCATCTTGGTCAGTCAATCCAGTACGACTACGTAATAAGATATGGCGAGATAGGGTCTGTGTCACCATAATATTTTGAGGTGTCGACGCAGCATTCTCCTGCGGAGCAGCTTGTTGTGGCACAGAGGCACTAGCCATTAGCGCACGTCGATCCAGAACCTTGAGGACGTGATAACCAGCCGGACTCTTCACAACTGCATTAGCAACCTGACCGCTCCCAATGTTTCTAATGGCCTCATAAAATAATTGCGGCAAGCGATCTGGGGTGCGATAACCCAGATCCTGAAACTTAATCTTCGGATTGTCTTTGGCTGCCATCGCTCCCAGTTGCAAGAAATCAACATCGCCCCGGGCATCGCGTAACAGTGATTCTGCTTTTTTCTTTGCTTCAGCTTGGGCACCTACGCCTGCACTAGCATCCGCAGGAATAAAAATTTGTGCCACATCAATTTCTTCAGGCTCACCTTTTGCCGCTGGTGTTGAGCGTGCTACTTTTCCCGCGCCAGCGACCTCACGATTCCGGTCTGCAATGAAGTTATCAATTTCCGCATCAGAAATCTTAATTTTGCCTTCTACCTCGCGCTCGCGATAACGGCTAATAACAATATCGTCACGCAACAGCTCTCGATAACGCTCATAAGTACTACCAGTTGCTGCTATTTTGACCTTTAATTCGGCAATAGTTAATTTATTCTTGGCAGCAATATCACCGACGATTTTATCGAGCTCTTTGTTGCTGACAGCGAGACCCTCTAGTTCAGCATTTTGGACTTGAATCTTTTCAAGGATGAGGCGCTCAAGTACGGTCTTGCGCACAGTTGCTGCATCAGGCAGTTTGGTTCCCTGCTTTTGCAGCGCCGCGATTCGATCGTCAATCTCTTTGCGTGTGACGTAGCCTGTATTGACTACTGCAGCAACACCATCAATATTGCGAATTTTGCTATCTGATGAAGTCTTGGTGCTATCTTGCGCAAAAGCAAATTGAGACAGCAAAGCAGCACCAGCTAACATCATGGCTGCAAGAGCTTGGTTAAATCGATTCCTATGCATCATTGATAGTTCTCATATATTGAAGGTGGTATAGGCTTAGAAGTAGGCATATATCCGGGAACATTAAACTTCATGATATCAACTGGATTGCTACCGGCGCTACCAAAGCCCCTAAATTCTATTTGGAATAAAACTTGGGTAGTCGTTATTTGTGAGGTATTTAGCATCTGTGAGTAGGCGCCACGTAAGGTCCAACAGTCTCGCATCCACTCCAAAGCTACTAAGGTATTGAGTGTTTTGGTCGTTAAAGCATCATATCCCCAGCGGCCTAAGACAGAGACCTCACGAGTGAGGGGCCATTGGCCTGAAATATTGTATTGATCTGTGGTGGTTGCTGAGGGTACAAAAGCTTGGTTATTCTGAACGGATGCTTGCGTTGGCGGCGTCCAAACATTGCGATAGCCAAAGTTCAAACTTCTACCCGGTGTAGGGCGCCAACTTCCCCCAACCGTTGTTTGAACCAGGCGATTTAATTGAGTGTTGTACTGGCCGAATACATCCGTGCTGAAATTGCCAAGCAAGCGCACTGAAGCCGAGCCTAAGGTATCGGAATAGGTTGTTGGGTTGGCAATAGTGCCATTTAGACCCACTTTCTGGCCCGTAAAGGCCTGGCGCTGAGCAAGTGTGACATTAGCGCGCTCTGCACCGGTACTAGCTTCAATCATGCGGCTAGTTAAACCACCAGTCAATTTATTGTTATCGGCAATACGGTCATTACCGATAAACGTGTTTTCACTAAAAATTTGAGTGACCCCAAAACCAGCATCGGCCGTATCAAACAATGGGGTTTGGGCTTGGCTTTGAAATGGCGTGTAAACATAAAAAGCTCTTGGCTCCATGGTGAGCAACATATCGCGACCAAAGAAGCCTTTTAATTCTGCGGCATCTCTTTCAAATGACAGACCTGAATCCAAACTAACTGTGGGTATCGTAAAACCTTGGGCAATCGGAGCGCCTACTGGGTTGTATGGTGTTACGTTATAAGTATTCGACTGAAAACTCACCTTTGGCGTAATGTAATAGCCAGGGGTAATTTGAGGCAGGGCTAAGGCGCCCTTAATTACCGTTCTATCCGCTTGGCTATAAGCCCCCGGCGCGGTTGCCGCCAGGTTGCTTCCAATGTTATAGGCAAAGCGTGTGAAATCCGTTGAAAAAGTCGTTGTGGGACCAGATGGCAAAATAATGTACTTCCCACTAGCATCAGCAACTGTTGGTGTTAAGCGGTTGTTATAGGCGGCCGTAATATTAGGCAAAATATTGTAAGGGGACTGCACCGTCACAGTTGGATCTGGCTGCAAGGTTTGAAAGGTCATTGCCCTTGCTCCCACAGTCCAATTACTTAATGTCCCCGTCAGATTCTTGGTAGTACCGACATCTTGACGAAATTGGTTTGTCACAGCCCCGGCAATAGTTTGTGAGAAGTCGGTTGGATATAAGTTATCCGAAACGCGAGCCACATTGGCATAGCCCGTCCATGCCCCAGCAATGGGGATCCCGCCCATTCCCAATAAATCGCCACTAAAGTTCTGTCTCTGCTGCCAGTCGTAGCGCCAGCGATCAGTTCCAGTCTTACGGTCATAAGGCAGATAGTCTCCGCCTAAGCTACCTGAATATTGCTTATCTAGGAACTGATACTTGGCACCCAACTGAACACCACGTTGACCCATGACTCGGGGCAGTAACAGCAGATCACGATTTGGAGCGATATTGACGTAATAGGGCTGCGTGATGTCAATACCGTTGTTAGAGTTATAGCCAGCTACTGGGGCTAATATTCCAGAACGACGTTGATTCGATGTTGGGGCCGTGAAATAAGGTACATAAGCAATGGGTACGTCAAAGAACCGCATGACACCATGTGTACCCACCATTTCTTTTTGTTCGTTATCTATTTCAAGGGTACTAGCTGTGAAATACCAATCGAGGTTTTCTGGAGTGCAAGTAGTGTAAGTTGCCTTGTCAAATACGAATACGTCAGAGCTTGCGATCGTTAATTTTTTTGCTTTACCACTAGCGCGATTATCTCGGAGCTCATAATTTGGAGTCTCCATTTCACCGTCACGTGCATCTACTCGTAAACGCGCCTTTGGGCCCTTAAATAATGCGTTCCCTTTTGAAAATTCAGCATTACCTAATAAATTTGCCACATCAGAATCAGGGTCGTATTTAATTTCATCTGCTTTAATGACGGCGCCATTACGACGAATTTGTGCCCGTCCTTTTAAACGCATTTCCCGATCCACAATTCCATCAATCGAATCACTCGATGTAAAGGTTAATGCTTTGCTATCCTCAATAGGCTTTCCAACTCGCAGTTGATCATCCAGCTTGAGAACGGTGACATCGCCACGATCAGGGATCAAAACAGAGTTAGCAGAGCTTCCTAAAGACTGCGCTGAGGGGGGTAGAGGCGCTGGTGCTTGAGCAACACTTGGGAGCGCAAATTGCGACAATCCAACCCCCATCATTACGCGCAGGGTGACAGTTAAAAAAAGAGGGGCGCAAAGGCCGGCGCGACGGCGATAATGACTCATAGATCCAGACCCGCCTTATTATACGAATCGACCATGACTGACTCCCGCTTAGACTCCCTCCGCAACTGGCTAAAAGGCCTTGAACCTAGCTGGCAATTAGATCTCCCCACTTTGGCCCCGGCCTCGGCAGATGCCAGCTTTCGGCGATATTTCCGGATTGAGTCTAAAAACCCCGATTTTCGGACTTTAATTGTGATGGACGCCCCACCCCAACATGAGCCCTTAGATGCCTTCATCGCGGTCGATTTATTGCTCGACAATGGGGGTTTAAATGTTCCAAAAATCCTAGAACAAAATACTGTCGAGGGTTTTCTTTTACTCAACGATTTGGGCAATAAAACCTACCTAGCGGAACTCAATTCTGAGAGCGCTGATCATTTGTATAAAGATGCGACGCACGCTTTAGTGCAAATGCAATTAGCGAGCAAACCCGATGTATTACCAAACTACGATGAAGCACTGTTGCAACGAGAATTAGATTTATTTCCTAAGTGGTATCTAAAGGAACATCTACACCTTGAGTTAACCGAACTTCAGCATGCTCAAATGAAGCAGGCGTTTGAACTCATCCTGCAAAATAACCTTGCACAGGCGAAAGTCTATGTTCACCGTGATTACCATTCACGCAATCTCATGGTGACTGAAAAAAATAATCCAGGCGTCATTGATTTTCAAGATGCTGTGTATGGACCAATTACGTACGATGCCGCTTCTCTCTGGCGTGATGCTTACATTGTATGGCCCGAAGAACGCGTGATTGATTGGGTTATTAAGTTCTGGGAAGAAGGTCGTCAAGCAGGCTTACCCATGCCTAATGATTTTGGGCAGTTCTATCGTGACTTTGAATGGATGGGTTTACAACGCCACCTCAAAGTCTTAGGTATCTTTGCAAGGCTATTTCATCGTGATGGTAAGGATGCTTATCTCAAAGATATTCCATTAGTACTCGAATATGCGATTGCTACTGCTAATCGTTATATTGAACTAAAGCCTTTGGCGCGAATTTTAGAATCGACACGGCCAACTCAGAAATAAGCACCCATTCATGATGAATCAGACCAGTCGTATTCCTTGTTTGTTGCTTGCCGCAGGTCGAGGTGAGCGCATGCGTCCTTTAACGGATGAGCTACCAAAACCACTCCTCACGATCAAAAATAAATCTCTGTTAGCCTGGCATCTGGAAGCATTTAGTCCGGCAGGGATCAAACAAGTGGTGATTAACCATGCTTGGCTTGGTAAAAAGATTGAGGATGCCCTAGGTGATGGCAGTCAGTTTGATCTCAATATTGCCTATTCGCCAGAAGCTACAGCCCTAGAAACGGCAGGGGGCATTCGGAAGGCACTGCCTTTACTTAGGCCCAGCGACTATTTCCTAGTCATCAATGGTGATGTGTTTAGTCCGTATCTGCCAATTGAGCAGCTTTTAGACCAAGTTTCTAGCCTACGTAGCATGCCAAACAAGCCTTTAGCGCATCTATTAATGGTTCCAAACCCAGTACAGCACCCTGAGGGCGACTTTTATCTCAAAGGATCCCAGGTGGCTTTTGAGCCCTTCAATGGTGCTGAAAAGCTGACATTTTCCGGCATTGGACTCTATCACCTCGACCTCTTCAAGGATTTAGAGCTAGACGTGCCATCCAAACTGGCCCCACTACTTAGAGAGGCAATGGCTGAAAATAGAGTGTCCGGTGAAAAATACACCGGTCCGTGGCACGATGTAGGTACGCCACAACGATTACAAGAGCTCAATGCAGTTGATGAATAAAATCCACATCTACCAACAACGCCGAACAGATCTGGCCAAACAGATCTGCGCCAAAACTGGTGGTGGCATTGCCATAATCACTACAGCGCCTGAGACTGCGCGCAATCGAGATAGCGAATTTCCTTATCGTCACGACAGTGATTTCTTCTACCTCACCGGCTTTGAAGAGCCAGGCGCAACGCTCGTATTGAAGATTACTGGATCGTCATCGCAACCCCAACTCGAATCACATCTCTTTTGCAGACCCAAAGATGCAGAGCGTGAAATTTGGGATGGCATTCGCCTAGGTCCAGAGGCTGCACCTGAAGCGTTAGGCGTGGAATATGCTCACAGTAATCATGAGCTTGATCGCAAACTGAGTGCGCTTCTAGCGGATCAAGATGCAGTTTATGTTCGCCTGGCTGAAAGTGCAGAGGCAGATCGTCGCTTACGTCATTGGATGAAACAAGTGCGAGGCCAAGCCCGTGCCGGCATTAACCCTCCTTCCGAGTTTCATGATGTAGAAAGTTTGATTCATGAAATGCGTCTCTTTAAAGATGCGCATGAGATTGACATCATGCGTCGTGCTGCAGCCATTTCTGCGCGCGCTCACATCCGCGCTATGCAGACTTGCAAACCTGGACTTCGTGAATACCACCTTGAGGCAGAATTACTTTATGAGTTCCGTCATAGCGGCGCACAAAGTGTTGCCTACAACAGCATTGTTGCTGGTGGTGCCAACTCTTGCATTCTTCATTACCGCGCTGGCGATACTGAACTCCGTAGTGGTGAACTTTGCTTGATTGATGCCGGCTGCGAACTGGATGGCTATGCCTCCGATATCACCCGGACCTTTCCAGTCAACGGTCAATTTTCTGGTCCTCAACGTGCTTTGTACAACATCACACTTGCCTCACAAGAGGCTGCCGTTGCGGCTACCAAGCCCGGCAACACATTTATGCAGCCACATGAGGCCGCACTCAAGGTACTCACTCAAGGCTTGCTCGATGAGAAGCTACTCAAGCTTGCAGAGTTAGGCTCACTAGATAACGCGATTGAGACAGGGGCCTATCGTCGTTTCTATATGCACCGCACCTCACATTGGCTAGGCATGGACGTGCATGACGTTGGTTCGTATCGCGAACCGCTTAGCACAGCAACAAATGCTTCAGAAAAGCCATGGCGTCTTCTCCAATCGGGTATGGTACTAACTA
The DNA here is from genome assembly GCF_013307205.1 of Polynucleobacter arcticus. Classification (NCBI taxonomy): domain Bacteria; kingdom Pseudomonadati; phylum Pseudomonadota; class Betaproteobacteria; order Burkholderiales; family Burkholderiaceae; genus Polynucleobacter; species Polynucleobacter arcticus. Next base: position 1,893,637 of record NZ_CP028940.1, read on the forward strand.
TTGAGCCAGGCCTGTATGTTCGCCCAGCAGATGATGTAGACGAGCGCTTTTGGAATATCGGTATTCGCATTGAGGATGATGCTGTAGTGAATGATGCTGGTTGTGAATTGATTTCTCGTGGTGTGCCAGTCAAGGCTGATGAAATCGAAGCGCTGATAAAAAATCATTAATGCATCATTGAATACAACATTACCTAATATGCAAGTAAATAACTTCGATATTGTGATTCAAGGTGGAGGGCCAGTGGCCTTAGCCTGCGCAGCCTGGTGCCTGCAAAAGTTTCCAGAAGCCAAGCTTGCTTTACTAGACCGAAATCCGATTGATGATGCTGATTTAGTGGCTGCAGATAGTAGGGGAGTCGCCCTATCACATGGCAGTAAGCTATTGTTAGACACGATTAATGCTTGGCCTACTGAATGCGCTGACATTCATCAGGTGCATGTGTCTCAAGCAGGTCGCTTTGGTCGTGCACTCATGACACGCGAAGAACTGAAGCAAGATGCGCTGGGTCACATCATTCGCTATCGCGATATTCACCTCACTTTGCGCAAAGCCCTAAGAGCTATTCAAAAAAATAGCCCCCATTTTGTTTGGGAGCACCTTGATAGCAATACCAACGTCGATACTAAAGAAGCACAAGCTCGATGCGTAGTGCATGCTGAGGGTGGATTATTTAAAACTCAGGATTGGGTCGAGTCTGGTCGGGACTATGAACAGTCCGCATTAGTAGGCTTAGTTGAGGTTGAGCAAGTAGCACCACATCAAGCTTGGGAGCGTTTCACCTCAGAAGGGCCTTTAGCAGTTTTACCAAGCCACTCCGGCCCCCATATTCTCAATTTGATTTGGTGCGGATCACCAGCATCATCAAAAGCTCGTCTCGCCTTGAGTGATGCGGATTTCTTAAAAAGCTTACAAGCGGAGTTTGGCTCACGCGTTGGACAGTTCCTCAAAATCCAAGATCGTCGTCTTTATGAACTAGGGCTGAATTACCGCAAAGAAATTACCCAAGGCAACGAAGTGTGGATTGGCAATGCCGCCCAGACCTTGCATCCGGTCGCAGGACAAGGTCTCAATCTTGGATTGAGGGATGCTTATCTTTTGGCTGAAAAACTCAGCGCCCTCTTCTCCAAGCCCGAAGATCAAAAAACTCCCAAGGCAATTGAAGCGACACTTCAGGAGTACGCTCAAAGTCGTAAGTTAGACCGATCCGCCACGATTGGCCTAACTGACTTTATGGCTAGAATCTTTACCTCCAATCTGCTGCCCATCGTGATCGGCCGTGGATTAGCTCTATCGGCCCTCCAATGGCTCCCATCAGTCAAAATAGCCTTAGCTCGCCAGATGATGTTTGGCAGGCGCTAAAGGGCTGAAATAGCCTCCAAACTACAAGCGTTCCCGGTTTGATCTAAATCAGTGAATCTGCCTATTTTTTAGGCAAATTTAGGCCGACCTGTGCTAAAGTGACACCCTTTCTCCAGCACTAAAGACCCCCATAACCCAATCTGCGACACATGAAGATCGGCCCACACCTTCTCGCCAATAGATTATTTGTTGCCCCCATGGCGGGAGTAACAGATCGTCCATTTCGGCAACTGTGTAAAACGCTGGGTGCTGGCTATGCTGTTTCCGAAATGGTTGCTTCCAATGCTTTGTTGTGGAAGAGTGAGAAAACCCAACGTCGCGCGAATCACCAAGGTGAATTTAATCCCATCGCAGTCCAAATCGCTGGTGCTGATCCCAGGATGATGGCCGCAGCAGCTAAGCTCAACGTTGATCATGGCGCCCAGATTATTGATATCAATATGGGTTGCCCCGCCAAAAAGGTATGTAATGTTGCGGCTGGTTCCGCACTATTGCGAGATGAACCCCTAGTACAACAAATTCTGGAAGCTGTCGTTCAAGCTGTGGGTGTAGGCGCTGATGCAGTTCCTGTAACCTTAAAAATTCGGACGGGCTGGGATCGCGAGCACAAGAATGCGATCGATATCGCCCGCCTTGCAGAAAAATCAGGAATCTCCATGTTGACCGTACATGGTCGTACGCGAGCTGATTTGTATCATGGCGAAGCTGAGTATGAAACTATCACCGCCGTGAAAAACAGTGTTGCCATTCCAGTCGTCGCAAATGGCGATATCACCACACCTGAAAAAGCGGAATTTGTTTTAAAGGAAACTGGTGCTGATGCCATCATGATTGGTCGTGCCGCTCAAGGACGCCCTTGGATTTTTCGTGAGATCAATCATTTTTTGGAGACGGGCGGTAAATTGCCGACACCCCAAATTAATGAGATTCAGGACATCATGAATGCCCACCTTCTGGATCACTATGCGTTTTATGGTGAATATATCGGCTTACGTACAGCACGTAAGCATATCGGCTGGTACTGCAAGGGTTTACGTGATTCCCATGCATTTCGTCAAAGAATGAATACAGCTGATGATTGCAAAACCCAATTACAAATGGTTAATGATTTTTTTAATGAAATGAAATCCCACTCGGATCGTTTGTTATTTTTAGAAGCAGCCTAAATCTTGTTTTTAGTTATTTAATTTATTTATGACCAATAAGCACCCCATCACCGAATGCATTGAAACCCAACTCCAGGGTTACTTAGACGATCTCAAGGGCACGCCTCCTTCCGACTTGTACCAAATGGTTCTCGCGGTAGTTGAAAAGCCCATGCTTGAATTAGTCATGCAACATGCGAAGCAGAATCAGTCTTTGGCTGCTCAGTATCTTGGCATTAACCGTAATACGCTGCACAAGAAATTGGTCGAGCACCAGCTCCTGAAACAAATCACACCTAATTAACCAATTCTTTATTCATTACCCCCTCTAAAAAATATGATCCGCACAGCCCTACTCTCTGTATCTGATAAAAATGGCATCGTGCCTTTTGCCAAAGCCCTGCATGAGCAAGGCATCAAGCTGATCTCTACTGGTGGTACCGCAAAACTCTTGGCTGAAAATAACCTACCCGTAGTAGAAGTATCTTCACTCACCAAGTTTCCAGAGATGCTTGACGGTCGCGTAAAGACTTTGCACCCCATAGTGCATGGCGGTTTACTGGCTCGCAGAGATTTTCCTGAACACATGGCCGCACTAAAAGAGCATGGCATCGATACGATCGACATGCTCGTGATTAATCTCTATCCGTTTAACGAGACAGTTGCTAAAGCAGATTGCTCGTTTGAAGATGCGGTTGAGAACATTGATATTGGTGGTCCAGCGATGTTGCGTGCTGCTGCTAAGAATCACCAAGACGTGACTGTGCTCATTTCTCCAGAGGATTACGCGCCCGTTCTCGAAGAAATGAAAGCCAATAAGAACGTAGTTTCTTATAAGACCAATTTGGGCCTGGCTAAAAAAGTATTTGCTCATACCGCACAATACGACGGTGCGATTGCCAATTATTTATCTGCATTAGGTGATGACCTCGATCACAAGAAACGCTCTGCTTATCCAGAAACGCTGCATCTTGCCTTTGAGAAGGTACAAGAGATGCGCTATGGCGAGAACCCACACCAATCAGCTGCTTTCTACAAAGACATTTATCTAGTGGATGGTGCGCTTGCCAACTACAAGCAATTGCAAGGTAAAGAGCTCTCCTACAACAATATCGCTGATGCAGATTCTGCCTGGGAATGCGTCAAGAGCTTTACTGGCAATGCTGGTGGTGCTGCAGCGTGCGTCATCATTAAGCACGCTAACCCTTGCGGCGTAGCTGTTGCTGCCAATGCTCTCGAGGCCTATCAAAAAGCATTTAAAACAGATCCTAGTTCAGCCTTCGGTGGCATCATTGCCTTTAACGTGCCATGTGATGGTGCAGCAGCTGAAGCTATCTCCAAGCAATTTGTAGAAGTATTAATTGCCCCCAGCTTTAGCACTGAAGCTAAAGCGATCTTTGCTACCAAGCAAAATGTCCGACTCTTAGAAATTCCCCTAGGTACCGCATTTAATACCTTTGATTTCAAACGCGTTGGTGGTGGCTTGCTCGTTCAATCTCCTGATGCGAAGAACGTCCTTGATAACGAAATGCGGGTTGTTAGCAAGCGTCTTCCAACCCCTACTGAAATGCACGACATGATGTTTGCCTGGCGGGTTGCCAAGTTCGTCAAATCCAATGCGATTGTGTATTGCGCTAACGGCATGACTCTGGGTATCGGTGCAGGCCAAATGAGCCGCGTAGACTCTGCTCGTATGGCAAGTATTAAGGCTGAGAATGCAGGTCTTAGTCTCAAAGGCTCAGCGGTAGCCAGTGATGCTTTCTTTCCATTCCGCGATGGCTTAGACGTAGTTGTGAATGGCGGCGCCAGCTGCGCTATCCAACCCGGTGGCAGTATGCGTGATGATGAAATCATTGCAGCAGCTGATGAACATGGTATTGCCATGATCTTTACTGGCACACGCCATTTCCGCCACTAATCACTTATGCGCTGGATAGGAATCGACCCAGGTCTACGAACAACCGGTTTTGGTGTCATTGATGTTGATGGCCAAAAACTGAGTTACGTAGCCTCTGGGACGATTGAAAGCGGTGATCCAGACCAAGGTCTTCCTGTGAGATTAGGAATCTTGTACTCAGGCATTAAAGAGGTTCTAGAGATCTACCACCCAGAACAAGCAGCTATCGAAGAAGTATTTCTGAACGTTAATCCTCGTTCTACCCTGATGTTAGGTCAGGCACGAGGTGCGGTGATTGCAGCTCTAGTCTCCGACAAACTCCCTGTTGCAGAGTTCAGCGCACTCAGGGTAAAGCAGTCCATCGTAGGGACCGGGAGAGCCACCAAGCCCCAAGTTCAAGAAATGGTGAAACGTTTGCTGCGCTTAAGTCGTGCTCCTGGAACCGATGCAGCAGATGCTTTAGGGGTCGCCATCTGCGCTGCGCATCATGCCCAGATTCCGAAAGCAATTACCGCTGCTCTTGCACCCAAAAAGAGTAGTAAGAAATAACAATACAAACAGGTTAAGATCTTTACATGATTGGTCGCATACAAGGCATTCTCGTTTCAGTTCATCCACCCCGCCTCTTGGTCGATTGCCAAGGCGTTGGCTATGAGATCGACGTGCCGATGAGCACCCTGTATCAACTACCAGAAACCAATCAAAAAATTACGCTTCTTACCCACTTCCAAGTTCGTGAAGATGCCCAGCAACTTTTTGGCTTTGCTACAGAAATTGAGCGTGAAGCATTTAGACAATTGATCAAGATTAGCGGTGTCGGTTCACGTACCGCCCTTGCCGTACTTTCTGGCATGAGCGTCAATGAATTAGCTCAAGCAATTGCCATGCAAGAAGCGGGACGTCTGACTCAAGTCCCCGGCATTGGCAAAAAGACTGCTGAGCGCCTTTGTCTTGAGTTAAAAGGGAAGCTAGCTCCCGATCTGGGAATCGTGGGTGGCAAACCCCAAGCAGTGGAAGCGAGTAGCGAAGTATTGCAAGCTCTCTTAGCACTGGGTTATTCAGAAAAAGAAGCGTTCTTGGCCCTCAAACAAATCCCTCCAGATAGCAGTGTTTCGGATGGTATTCGCATGGGCTTGAAATACCTCTCCAAGTCTTCATAACTAGTCACCCAAACACCACTACACTTGCAGTATGGCAATCCACACAGAAGACCTCAGTTCAATCCCCGAAGATTTACCGGAGAATAACGATCGCATCGTTAGTGGTGCAGCCGGCAATGCTGAAGCTGTCTTTGAAAGGGCCCTGCGTCCAAAACAACTGGATGAGTATGTTGGTCAAACCAAGGCTCGTGCCCAATTAGAGATTTTTATCACTGCGACAAGAGCACGTCAAGAAGCTCTAGATCACGTTCTTTTGTTTGGCCCTCCCGGATTAGGTAAAACCACCTTAGCTCACATTATTGCTAGAGAGCTTGGTGTGAACTTGCGCCAAACTAGCGGCCCCGTTCTCGATAGACCTGGTGACCTCGCTGCTTTACTGACCAATTTAGAAGCAAACGATGTGCTCTTTATTGATGAGATTCATCGCCTCTCTCCGATAGTTGAGGAGATTCTGTATCCAGCACTGGAGGATTACAGCCTAGACATCATGATTGGCGAAGGTCCCGCAGCACGCAGCGTCAAGATTGATCTCAAGCCATTTACCCTGATTGGCGCAACCACTCGTGCTGGCATGCTCACCAATCCACTGCGTGATCGCTTTGGCATTGTGGCAAGACTGGAGTTCTACACAACCGAAGAGCTGACCAAAATCGTTACTCGCTCTGCCAGCTTACTGAAGGCTGATATTGACCCCGAGGGATCAATTGAGATTGCGAAGCGCGCTAGAGGTACTCCGCGTATCGCTAATCGCCTATTACGCCGCGTACGTGACTATGCTGAAGTAAAAGGTACTGGCACGATTACTAAAGAAATGGCTGATGCAGCGTTGAAGATGCTTGATGTCGACCCAAGTGGTTTTGATGTGATGGACCGTAAATTACTAGAAGCCATTTTGCATAAGTTTGATGGTGGCCCGGTAGGCATTGATAACTTGGCTGCAGCGATTGGCGAAGAGCGTGACACCATTGAGGATGTGTTGGAGCCTTACCTGATTCAACAGGGCTACCTACAAAGAACCTCTCGTGGACGGATAGCAACGCGTCAAGCTTATGAGCACTTTGGGCTTACGCCACCAAGCAACTCCGCAATAGAGTCTTAAGAACTAGCTCAGCGTTACCTTGGAAAACTTACGCTTACCTACCTGCACTACATACGTACCAGCTTCAACTTTTAACTGTTTATCAGTAATCGTTGCGCCATCAATTTTTACACCGTTTTGTTCGATGTTGCGATTCGCTTCGGATGTTGATGGGGCTAAGCCAGCAGCCTTCAGAAGATTGGCGATTTGCATTGGCGCTCCAGACAAGCTTACTTCTGAAATGTCATCTGGGATTCCACCTTTAGCACGATGATTAAAGTCTTCCAAAGCTTTTTCTGCAGCAGCTTGCGAATGGAAGCGCGCAACGATTTCTTGTGCGAGCAGTACTTTGCAATCTTTTGGATTTCTGCCAGCAGCAACTTCTTGTTTCATTAAATCAATTTCAGCCATCGGGCGGAATGACAGCAATGTGAAGTAATCCCACATCAACTCATCGGAGATGCTCAAGAGCTTGCCAAACATCTCGCCAGCAGGCTCGCTGATACCAATGTAATTTCCTTTGGACTTACTCATCTTGTCTACGCCATCCAAACCAACGAGGAGAGGCATAGTCAAAATACATTGTGGCTCTTGGCTATACTCACGTTGGAGCTCGCGACCGACTAAGAGATTAAATTTCTGATCAGTACCACCAAGCTCTAAGTCACTCTTTAAAGCAACAGAGTCATAGCCCTGCATCAATGGATACAAGAACTCATGTACAGAGATGGGCACGCCGTTACGGTAGCGCTTGGTAAAGTCATCCCGCTCTAACATTTGCGCAACGGTATATCGCGCTGCCAACTGAATCATGCCGCGTGCGCCCAGTGGATCACACCACTCGCTGTTGTAACGGACTTCAGTTTTAGCAGGATCGAGCACCATGCTGGCTTGACGATAGTAGGTCTGCGCATTAACGGCAATTTCTTCTGCAGTCAGCGGTGGACGGGTTGCATTACGTCCAGAGGGATCACCAATCATGCTGGTGAAGTCACCAATTAAGAAAATCACGGTGTGGCCCAAATCTTGTAGCTGACGTAATTTGTTCAAAACAACCGTATGACCCAAATGAATATCAGGCGCCGTTGGATCTAAACCCAACTTAATACGCAAAGGCGTACCCGTAGCCTGACTCTTGGCTAGCTTCTGAATCCAATCCGCCTCGACCAATAACTCATCACAACCCCTTTTGGTTACCTCAAGGGCTGCAAAAACTTCAGGAGTCAGTGGATATTTTTGTTCTGGTTTAGCCGTCATGCGGAGTCTATAAACTGATTCGGTTAAATTAAGGTTTAGATTACTAAAGCATAATTGTCGCATTCCTGAGAATACAACCTAGAACCGCATGAATAAGCTCGATTCCCTCTTCATTGGCTTGATGTCTGGCACTAGCCTAGATGGAATAGATGCCGTGTTAGCAAAAATAGGCTCCGAAGGTGACGCAACCCTAATAGGGGCATTGAGCAAACCCTTCACACCTGAATTACGTAAAGCCCTACTAGACCTTCAAGCCCCAGGGCCAAATGAACTCCACCGAGAAAAACAAGCCGGAAATGCCCTGGCTATAGAGTATGCAAAGGTCGTTCAGGACCTGCTTAACCAGAAGAATCTGAATGCCACTGAAATCAGCGCAATTGGTGCCCATGGTCAAACTATTCGACATCAGGCCAATCTCGCCAATCACCTGGCCTATACCCACCAGACCCTCAATCCAGCACTATTGGCCGAGCTCACTGGAATTGATGTGATTGCGGACTTTAGAAGTCGTGACCTTGCCGCTGGTGGTCATGGCGCCCCTCTAGTGCCAGCCTTTCATGCACAACAATTTGCTACAGATCAAAATATCGCCGTACTCAACCTTGGCGGCATTGCCAACCTCACTCTATTACCCAAAGATGGTGAGGTGAAGGGTTTTGATTGCGGCCCCGGCAATATGTTGATGGATGCTTGGGTTGCGGATCAGCAGGGTCACCCTTTTGATGAGAACGGTACTTGGGCATCACAAGGCAAAGTCAATCAAGCGCTGTTATCAAGAATGCTGACAGATTCATTTTTCGCAAAAGCGCCACCAAAGAGCACGGGGCGTGATGACTTTCATCTAGAGTGGTTGCAAAAGCAAATTGGTTCGGACAACATTAATTCCGAAGATGTTCAAGCAACGCTATTGCAATTAACTGTGGACTCAGCCTTGCAAGCTTTAGAGGGCTATGCCCCGCAAACCCAAACACTGGTTATCTGTGGTGGCGGTGCGCGCAATACTGCCTTATTGGATTTATTTAAAACCAAAGCCGAAGCCTTGTTCAAAAACTCACTGGAAATTGTGACCAGTGATGTACTTGGTATCGATCCACAACTTGTAGAAGGCCTCGCGTTCGCATGGCTTGCCTGGGCCCATAAAGAAAAACGGCCAGCAAATTTGCCAGCCGTTACGGGAGCGAAGGGCCCTAGAATTCTAGGCGCTTGCTATCCTGCGTAATTAAATTGCTTTCTCTCTTTAAGCAGAGAAAGAAGATCCACAACCACAAGTAGTTTGGGCATTTGGATTTTTGATTACGAACTGTGAGCCGTTGATATCTTCTTTGTAATCAATCTCTGCGCCAACTAAATATTGGAAGCTCATTGAATCAACCAATAAAGTCACACCGTTCTTTTCAAAGAGTGTGTCATCTTCATTCACAGCATCATCAAATGTGAAGCCATACTGAAATCCTGAGCAACCACCACCTTGTACAAATACACGTAGCTTTAACTCTGGATTACCTTCTTCAGCAATCAAGTCAGCTACTTTTGCAGCAGCGCTGTCCGTAAACACCAATGGGGTTGGTGGTTCGGCTAAATCTTGTGCGGGTTGCGCAGTTTCTTGCGTAGCTAATTGGGTCATGATTTACTCCTAATTCAAAAGGCAATAGTCTATTTTAGGCTTTTAATTCTAAGCGTGCTGAAGGGTCTCTCCAGCTGACCCCATTATGGTGAAACAGCGATCTGGGTCAACCCCGTGGTCTCTGGCAGGCCAAACATCAAATTCATGCACTGCACGCCCTGGCCTGAAGCACCTTTTACCAAGTTATCCTCAACCACCAAAATGACTAAAGTGTCCCCATCGCCAGGACGATGAATGGCAATACGTAAGCCATTACTACCCCTTACAGAGCGTGTTTCTGGATGACTTCCAGCTGGCATCACATCAACAAAAGGCTCACCTTTGTAGAACTCTTCGTATAACTTTTGGAAATCCACCTGCATTCCAGCCTCAGTCAAGCGGACATATAAGGTTGAATGAATTCCTCTAATCATTGGCGTCAAATGCGGCACAAAAGTCAGACCAATCTGATCATGACCAGCAATAGCTTTTAAACCTTGGACGATTTCGGGAAGATGGCGATGGCCTTTAACACCGTAAGCCTTGAAGTTATCACTCGATTCAGACAACAAGGTTCCGATTTCTGCCTTGCGTCCAGCACCAGAAGTTCCTGACTTTGAGTCAGAAATAATATGTGTGCCATCAATTAATTGCTTGCCACCGGTAGACTTAGGTGAAAGCAATGGCGCAAGGCCCAGTTGTACTGAAGTTGGATAGCAACCAGCCAAACCTACTACGCGGGCTTTTTTAATTGCTTCACGATTAATTTCCGCCAAACCATAAACTGCTTCAGCCAAAATCTCTGGGCAGCCATGCTCCATACCGTACCACTTAGAAAATTCTTTCACGTCTTTTAAACGGAAGTCGGCAGCCAGATCCAAAATCTTCACATTATTCGCAAGCAATTCTTTAGCTTGTGCCATTGCGACACCATGTGGCGTTGCAAAGAACACGACATCGCATTCATTTAACTTAGCCTCGTTAGGCGTTGTGAATTTCAGATCAATGCGGCCACGCAAAGAGGGGAACATCTCCGCTACTGGCATACCAGCTTCTGTACGAGACGTAATCGCCTGGATCTTCACATCAGGGTGTTGCGCTAACAAACGCAATAATTCCACGCCGGTATATCCGGTTCCACCAACGATGCCAACTTTAATCATGTCATTCTCCAAAATACTGACAGGTGAATTTTATTTCTTTCATACCTAGATTGTAGAAACAAAATTGTAGAAACAAAAAGGGCCGCTTGCGCGACCCTTTCAATAATACTAAGCGACTGAAAGAAATTAGCGCTTGCTGAACTGCTTACGACGACGCGCGCCGTGCAGACCAACCTTCTTACGCTCAACTTCACGAGCATCGCGAGTTACCAAACCTGCTTTAGACAGGGCTGGCTTCAAAGTGATGTCGTAGTCCATCAACGCACGAGTTACGCCGTGACGTACTGCACCAGCTTGGCCAGTTTCACCGCCACCAGAAACGTTTACTTTGATATCAAAGGTCGTTAAGTGGGCTGTGAGAGCCAAAGGCTGACGAGCGATCATGCGGGATGTTTCACGAGCAAAATACGCGTCGATAGGCTTACCATTCACAATGATTTCGCCCTTGCCAGATTTAATGAATACACGCGCCACAGAACTCTTGCGACGACCAGTACCGTAATTCCAATTTCCGTAATTAATAGCCATTTGGTTTCCTTAAATCTCTAACGCTTTTGGCTGTTGAGCCGCATGCGGATGACTGGCGTCGCCGTAGACTTTTAATTTCTTAATCATGGCATAGCCTAGTGGGCCTTTTGGCAACATTCCCTTCACAGCCTTCTCTAAAGCGCGACCTGGAAAACGATCTTGCATTTTGTCGAAGTTGGTCGAGCTAATACCACCTGGGTATCCGCTGTGACGGTAATAAATTTTGTTCAAGCCTTTTGTGCCTGTGACACGCAGCTTAGAAGAGTTGATGACAACAATGAAGTCGCCGGTATCAACGTGTGGGGTGTATTCAGGTTTATGCTTGCCGCGTAGACGGAGTGCCACTTCACTGGCGACACGACCGAGGACTTTGTCCGTAGCGTCAATCACGAACCATTCATGCACTACCTCATGGGATTTTGCAGAAAAAGTTTTCATGATTTCTCAAATTGTTATAGTCAAAAAAAATTACTCCAACCAAACTACGTCCACCTTGGCCCTGCTTATGTTTGCAAGCTCGCAGATTCTGTAATTCACTTGGTACAACCATTACCGCTGACTGGTTCGGTAATTCAGTAAAGCCTTGAATTGTAACCCAAAAAAAACCCAGGAACGAGTCCTGGGTTGGAATCCACCTATGTTTAAGTGGAGGAGACACTGGGAGGTAAGTCGCAGTCTTGTATAAGACTGACTACCAATATGGTTATTCTACACAAAAATTATGGTGCAACGCAAGAAAATTGACCAAAATCAATTAATTGATGTTTTTTAGCCAAAACCTCTTTCCTTAAAAATTGATAAACTATTGATAATATTGATTAATTTACTAAGTTAGGGGTCACTAATATGGAATGTCAAGTATCTTGGTTGGGAGTTGGTGGCATGGCTTTTTCAGCAGAAACAGGTAGCGGCCACCTTGTAAAAATGGACGGCCCACCCGATGCAGGCGGTCAAAATAGCGCCCCGAGACCGATGGAGTTGATTTTGGCTGGTACTGGAGGATGCTCTGCATTTGATGTAGTTTTAATCCTACAGCGTGCCAAACAAGCTATTAGCGCTTGTGACGTAAAGCTCACTGCGGAACGGGCGGAAGTGGAACCCAAGGTCTTTACAAAAATTCATCTGCATTTCACAGTAACCGGCAAAGACCTAGAGCAAGCTAAGGTTGAGCGGGCCGTAAAGCTATCTCACGAAAAGTATTGCTCAGCGACCAACATGTTGGCAAAAACCGCTGAAATCACTTACAGCATTGATCTCATTTCTGAATAAGTGCAGAGTCAATCGATAAGCCGGATTCTGTCGCCTAGATTTGCATCTAGGGGCAATCATTCCTCTAGGCCGGCAGTTACCTGACGGCTCAAGCTCCCTACCCGCAGACTCAGCGGATCGCCTCATCGCCTGCTTACTTGGGATTGCTCCGGGTGGAGGTTACCGCGTTTCACCGTAACTAAATACGCTCGTCTCTGTGGCCCTATTCCTCACGTCACCGTGGATGGTCGTTAACCATCACCCTATCCTATGGAGTCCGGACTTTCCTCCCCCTCAATAAAGAGGCGGCGATTGCCCAATTGACTCTGCGCCTGCAGTCTAACGCAGTCGCAGAAACTTAACCTAAAAACGAAAAAACAGGGATTGGTGAAGTGGGGTCTAAGCCAGAGACCAGGCAATGGTCTCACCAGCACGCAATGGCACGATGGTTGCCTCGCCCAAAGGAAGTTCAGCAGGAACGCTTTGCGCCTGCTTTACCAAAGTGATGGTTTTCGTATTGCGCGGCAAACAGTAAAAATCGGGACCAAAAAAGCTAGCAAACCCTTCGAGCATATCCAACTTGCCAACACTCTCAAATGCCTCGGCGTATAAACCCAAGGCATTAAATGCGCTATAACAACCTGCGCAACCACAGGCGGCTTCTTTTGCTCCCTTCTCATGTGGCGCACTATCGGTACCTAGAAAAAATCGTGAACTGCCACTGGTAGCCGCTTCAAGCAAAGCTACGCGATGCTCCTCTCGCTTGAGTACCGGCAGACAATAGTTATGTGGCCGAATACCGCCAGCAAAAATCGCATTGCGGTTCATGAGCAAATGCTGTGGAGTAATCGTAGCTGCTAAGATATTTTTTCCACCAGTAGACGTATCACGCACATAGTGCGCTGCTTGCTTGGTTGTGATGTGCTCAAAAATAATCTTGAGCTCAGGAAAATCTTTTCGTAATGGCACAAGGATTTGATCAATAAATACCGCCTCGCGATCAAAAATATCAATGTGAGCACTAGTCACTTCACCATGAACCAGTAGCGGCATACCTACAGCCTGCATCGCTTCCAGCGCGGCGTAACAATGCTTAATATCGCTCACCCCAGCATCGCTGTTAGTAGTTGCTCCAGCGGGATACAACTTAAATCCAGCAATACCTGCAGTCTTGGCTTTCCGAACTTCATCGGCGGAAGTATTGTCTGTAAGGTACAAGGTCATCAAGGGCGTAAAACCATAGATTCCGAGAGATTGGAGATTGGCTTCAATTCGACTGCGGTAAGCATTTGCTAAATCCACAGTAGTCACTGGCGGCTTCAAGTTAGGCATGATGATGGCACGTGCAAATTGCCGAGCAGTATCTGCCAATACATCCTTCATGACCGCACCATCACGAATATGCAAATGCCAGTCGTCTGGCTGAATCAATTGAATTTGGTTTGAGCTAGTAGACATATATTTTTGATGAAGTTTTGTGTAATCAATTTTTATTGCATTAATCAAGCAAGATAATACGGAAATCGTTCACATTAGTTAGTGTAGGGCCAGTTTCCACTAAAGCGTCTAATTTAGAGAAAAAACCATAGCAATCATGTTGGGCTAAATACTGGGCCGGAAAGAGGTCTTGGGTATCAGCAGCCTGGCGAATAGCAGGAGTAAACCATGCACCGGCATTCTTCTCGCTACCATCAATGCCATCCGTATCAGCAGCCAAAGCCGCTATCTTTGGAAAGTCTGCAGAAGCAGCCAATAGTGAGAGCAAGTATTCGCTACAACGGCCCCCTCGACCTTGAAGACCCTCGGAAATGGTCACCGTGCACTCTCCACCCGAAATCAGGGCGATTGGTGCACTAGTCTTAGTCTGCAAATACTGACGTGCCAATGCAGCTTGCTCGAAACCAACATCCTGAGCCTCGCCAGTAATCGTGTCACCTAAAATCACTGGCTCATAACCCTGAGTGCGCACATAGTCTGCAGCCGCCACAAGACTTTTGTACGCTGTCGCAATGACGTGGTTATTGACTTGAGTATTTTGTAGATCAGCTATTTTTAAAGTTTCAGCAACCTGGCCAGCAATGCCGGATTGCAAATGAAGCAAAACGGAAGAAGGAATAGCATCTCCTCCTAATCGATACTTTTCCAGAATATGCACAGCATCTTGATAAGTCGAATAATCGGGTGCACAGGGCCCGCTCGCGATGTCAGCAGGATCATCTCCAGTCACATCGGATATCAACAAAGCCTCTACTCGAGCACCTCTATCAATGGCTAATCTAGCCAAGTTACCACCCAGAATCGCAGATAAATGTTTGCGCACCACATTCATCTCTTCAATTGGCGCACCAGAGCGCAATAGCGCCTCAGTAGTCTTGCGCATATCATCAATACTGATACCAGCCTGAGGCAAAGTGAGCAGACTAGAGCCGCCACCCGAGATTAGGGCAATTAAAGTATCACCCGCTTGCAGTTCACCAACTAAGCGATAGATCTCTTTGGCGCCATCCATCCCGGCTTGATCTGGGACGGGGTGCCCCGCCTCAATAATGCGAATATGCCCAGTTGGTGAGCCATGACCATAACGAGTCAACACTATGCCCTCAATATCAACCTGAGGCCAATCTGACTTAGCATATGACTCCAATGCACTGGCCATGGAAGCACTGGCTTTGCCTGCACCTACTACAACACATCGTCCCTTAGGCTCATGCCCCCGCGGAAAAATCTTCGCCAAATATTGCGGAATAACGATCTGTGGGTCAGCTACTGCTACCGCAGCCGCAAAGGCATTTCTGAGGATTAATTCTTGCTGGCTCATCAAAATAGTTTAATCAAGAGCGGTGCGCTCTTGCATTTGCCACATCTCTGCATATCGACCATTAGCAGACAAAAGTTCACTATGTGTTCCGCGTTCTACGATCTGACCATGATCCATCACCAAAATTTGGTCGGCGTGAACAATAGTTGAAAGTCGGTGAGCAACAATCAGGGTAGTGCGATTCTTGGCAAGACCAAGCAACTCTTCCTGGAACGCGCGCTCCGTTTTGGAATCTAAGGCTGAAGTGGCTTCATCAAAGATGAGCATGGCAGGCTTCTTGAGCAAAGTACGTGCAATAGCAACTCGCTGCTTCTCACCACCAGAAAGTTTTAAGCCGCGCTCACCCACTTGAGTTTCATATCCATCTGGCAAACGTTTAATAAAACCATCTATTTGCGCAGCTCTAGCCGCCTCGTGAACTTCTTCAATAGAGGCAGCAGTATCACCATAGGCAATGTTGTAGCCGATGGTGTCATTAAATAAGACCGTATCTTGGGGAACAATGCCAATCGCTTTGCGTAGGCTAGCTTGCGTGACATCTTGAATATTTTGCTGATCAATCAAGATCTTGCCTGATTGCACATCATAAAAACGAAATAGTAATCTCGCTAAGGTGCTCTTACCAGCACCACTCTGACCCACTACGGCAGTAATGGTTCCGGCCGGAATATGAAAGCTGACATTCTGAAGAATTTC
The DNA here is from genome assembly GCF_013307205.1 of Polynucleobacter arcticus. Taxonomy (NCBI): domain Bacteria; kingdom Pseudomonadati; phylum Pseudomonadota; class Betaproteobacteria; order Burkholderiales; family Burkholderiaceae; genus Polynucleobacter; species Polynucleobacter arcticus. The sequence goes on from NZ_CP028940.1 coordinate 1,909,592, forward strand.
TCGCTTGGCATCGTAATGAAATGAGACATTCTCAAAACGAACATCTGGACCACGCCCTTGGTCGCTAATATGCAAAGGCTGGGCGTTAGACGCATCAGCAATCTCTTTATCTGTATTTAATAAGGAGAACATTCGCTCCATATCCGTTAAGGACTGCTTGATCTCGCGATAAATCACGCCCAAGAAATTGAGGGGAATATATAACTGAATCATTAAAGTATTGACTAGAACAAGGTCTCCCAGAGTCATCGTGCCGTCTACTACACCAAGCGTAGCGCGCCACAAAATTAATACCAGTCCAATTGCAATAATTGTTTGCTGACCAAAATTGAGAACGGCTAAGGATTTTTGTGACTTAACAGCAGCAGCCTGATAGCGCTCCAAGTTTTTATCGTAACGACTGGCTTCAAAAGCCTCATTACCAAAGTACTTCACCGTCTCAAAGTTCAATAAAGAATCAATTGCTTTCTGATTTGCCTTAGAGTCCATGTCATTCATGGTCTTACGAAAATGGGTGCGCCACTCGGTTACCACGACAGTAAAAATGATATAGAAAACTAAGGCACATAAAGTAATCACTGCAAACCAAATATCGTACGAGTAAGCCAAATATCCCAGTACTAATATGAACTCAACCAAGGTTGGCAAGATGCTATACAAAGAGTAGGCAATCAGAGACTGGATGCCACGAGTGCCGCGCTCAATATCACGACTGACTCCACCAGTTTGGCGAGCTAAATGAAAGCTGAGTGCCAAAGAGTGCAAATGCTCAAAGACTTGAAGGGCTACCTTACGAACAGCATTTTGGGTCACTCGTGCAAAAAGAAATTCACGCAGCTCTGCAAACAAGGATGCAGACATTCTGAGTAGGCCATAAGCCAAGATGAGTCCTGCGGGAACGACGAGTAAAGCTTGTGGAGAATCTACCCGAATGTTTAGATCATCAATTAAACGCTTTAGTAAAATCGGGATGCCTAAGTTAGTGACCTTGGCAGCCACGAGGCATGCTAGAGCAATCGCAACCCTAAACTTATATTCCAATAGGTAGGGAAGTAAATCACGAATGACTTTCCAATCATTCCCCTGTGAAGGTTTAGAAGCGCTTGCCGCTTGATGATGCCCTGATGAATGTCTCATCGCTCTATCTTAGTGAGTTACGCTCTGGTGCGCAGAAAATAACTTGAGAATTGCTTCCCCATTGCTAGGAGAGAAACATTTTTTTGCTGCCTCATTAAAAGGCAGCCACTGGTAAGCGACATGTTCTCTTGGGGCCAATCTGACTGAGACATCATCTGGAACAAGTAATGAAAACCAATGCTCAGTATTTTTGGTGACTCCAGGAGCATAGCGGTGACGCCATTGCAGATAAATCTCGTACTCAATCTGATGGTGCATATTCTGCAAAGCATTTTCTGGCAGTGATTGAATATCAATGCCGGTTTCTTCAAGGACTTCGCGCGAAGCGGCCAACTTCAGATCTTCATCCAAGGTGTCGATGCTGCCTGTAACAGATTGCCAAAAGTTGAGCCTGTCGGCCCTCTCAATTAGTAAGACCTCCCCATTCGATCTATAGATGACCACTAAAACCGAAATAGGGATTTTCAAGATGCTTTGAATGCTTTCTTGCTTAAGCAGCCGGAGCAGCTTGGCGTAAGCGAATGTGCAGCTCTTTTAACTGACGCTCATCTACGGGGCTAGGGGCTTGGGTTAGCAAGCACTGTGCACGCTGTGTTTTAGGAAAAGCAATCACATCACGAATAGACTCAGCGCCCGTCATCATTGTGACGATACGATCTAATCCAAATGCAATACCACCATGCGGAGGGGCACCATACTGCAACGCATCTAATAAGAACCCAAACTTAGCTTGTGCTTCTTCAGCGCCAATCTTCAAGGCACGGAATACTTGGCTCTGCACTGCCTCTTGATGAATACGAACTGAGCCGCCACCAATTTCACTGCCATTCAGGACCATGTCGTAGGCTTTAGCTAAGCACTTACCGGGATTGGATTCGAGATACTGCATGTGCTCATCTTTAGGGCTAGTAAACGGATGATGGCAAGCTACCCAACGGGCTTCGCCTTCATCGTAATCAAACATTGGGAAATCAACTACCCATAATGGTTTCCAACCTTCAGTCGAGAGACCGTGCTCTTTACCCCAGGCAGAGTGGCCTATTTTCAAACGTAAGCCACCGATTGCATCGTTTACCACCTTTTCTTTATCGGCACCGAAGAAAATAATATCGCCTTCTTTAGCGCCTGTGCGCTTTAAGATTCCCTCGATTGCAGCATCATGTAGATTTTTTACGATGGGTGATTGCAAACCATTGCGACCCTCTGCTACAGAGTTCACTTTGATCCAAGCTAAACCTTTAGCACCATAGATCGCTACAAATTGAGTGTAGTCATCAATTTCACTACGACTGATCTCAGCGCCGCCCGGAACACATAGGCCCACTACACGCCCACCCTCTTGATTAGCTGCACCAGAAAATACTTTGAAATCGACATCTTTCATTAAGTCAGTCAACTCGGTGAACTCAAAGTTCACACGTAGATCAGGCTTGTCCGAACCAAAGCGTGCCATACCTTCTGAGTAAGGCATTGTTGGGAATGGATTTGGTAACTCGACATTCATCGTGGTTTTAAAAATATGACGGATCATGTTTTCAAATAACTCACGAATTTCTAATTCATCTAAGAAAGCTGTTTCACAGTCGATCTGAGTAAATTCAGGTTGACGATCAGCACGCAAATCTTCATCACGGAAACACTTAGTAATTTGATAGTAACGATCAAAACCCGCCACCATTAATAACTGCTTAAATAACTGAGGGGACTGTGGCAAAGCAAAGAATTGACCATCATGAACACGGGATGGCACTAAATAGTCGCGCGCACCTTCGGGCGTACTCTTGGTCAGCATCGGTGTTTCAATATCAATAAAGCCGGCAGCATCTAAGTACCGGCGGCATTCCATAGCAACGTTGTAACGCAAGCGTAAATTCTTTTGCATTTGCGGACGACGCAAATCCAGAACCCGATGAGTTAAGCGAGTAGTCTCAGATAAGTTCTCATCTTCTAATTGGAACGGAGGTGTAATAGAGGCATTCAAGATCACTAGGCCGTGGCAAAGTACTTCAATCTTACCGCTCGCCAAATCATTGTTCTCAGTGCCAGCAGGACGTGCACGCACCAGGCCTTTGACCTGAATACAAAACTCGTTACGAACCTGCTCTGCCAAAGCAAACATCTCTGGGCGATCTGGATCGCATACTACCTGTACAAAACCTTGATGGTCACGCAAGTCAATAAAGATCACGCCACCGTGGTCACGGCGGCGATTTACCCAACCAGAGAGAGTAATTTCTTGACCAATGAGTGATTCGGTTACCTGACCGCAGGTATGGCTTCGCATCGACATAACAATTTCCTATAAATCAAAGATGTTGGCTTGACCCAATAGCGGTCAAACCAGTTGAACTGGTGGGGGGAACAGATCCCATTGAAACAATATGTTTGAGCGCCTCTTCGACACTCATCTCTAATTCAATGGTGTGTGCACGTGGGACGATCATAAAAAATCCGGAAGTTGGATTTGGGGTGGTTGGCAAGAATACGTTGACGAAATCTTCACCCAACTTAGCAGAAACTTCTCTTGCAGGGATGCCAGTCTGAAATGCGATCGCCCAAGAATCTGCGTGCGGATAACGAATCAACAAGGCCTTACTAAAGGCTTGGCCACTACCTGAAAATAGCGTCGAAGAGACTTGTTGAACGCTGGAGTAAATAGAGCGCACGATTGGAATGCGGTTCACAAAACGATCCCATACCTTCATCCACCATTGCCCTGCAAAATTGATGGCGAACAACCCAGTAAGCATGATTACTGAAACTACGATCAAGATGCCAACCGCAGGCAGGTCACGGAAATGCTGCAAGTCGGCAGCAAATTGATTGGGGAAGACGGCAATAATGGCATGCATCACAGAGCCAAACACCCCGTCGAGCAGACCAAGGCCCCATCCAATCACCCAAATGGTGATTGACATCGGTGCCCACACCAGAATGCCTGCGATAAAGTATTTTTTCATTTGCCTGTGCTCATGCTTTGCCTAACCTAGCATTTTAGCGGTTTAAGCGATGACCGACGACAGACTAATAAAGACCAAGGCCAATAATCAAAATTCCCGCCAAAAAGCCTCCCGCAAACAATAAAGCCCCCACCAAGAGGCGATGAGTACGTCTTTCTTGTAATAAAAGGGCTTTTAGGACCTCTAATTCGCCATTCTGCCCCTTTTGCGGCGCTTTCACTTGCGCCAAACTCTCTGCAATGAGGCGGGGTAGAGTTGGCAGAATCTGTGCCCAGCTTGGTGCCTCAGCCTTAATACCGTCTACCAAGGCCCTCCAACCGAGCTGCTGACTAATCCATTTTTCCAAGATCGGCTTGGCGGTCTTCCAGAGATCCAAGTCCGGGTCCAGCTCACGTGCAAGACCCTCGACGTTCAATAGGGTCTTCTGGAGTAAGGTTAACTGTGGCTGAATTTCCACCTTGAAACGACGTGAGGTTTGGAATAAACGCATCAGCACAATTCCGAGGGAAATTTCCTTCAGAGGGCGATCAAAGTAAGGCTCACAAACAGAGCGCACTGCACCTTCCAACTCTTCGACGCGAGTGTTAGCAGGAACCCAACCAGACTCAATGTGCAATTCAGCCACACGGCGGTAGTCACGATTAAAGAAAGCTAAGAAATTGAGAGCGAGGTAACTTTTGTCGGATTGGCTCAACGCACCAACAATGCCAAAATCTAAAGAAATAAAACGGCCAAATGTCTCTGGCTCCAGGCTAATCATGATATTTCCAGGATGCATATCCGCATGAAAAAAACCATGCTCAAATACCTGAGTGAAAAATATTTCTACACCATCCGCAGCGAGCTTTTTAAAATCAATACCTGCTGCGCGCAAGTCAGCAGTCCGGCCAATGGAAATTCCATTCATCTTTTCCATCACGATGACATTGGTGTGACATAAATCCCAATACATCTCCGGAATCATCAATTTCTGTGAGTCGACAAAATAACGGCGCAACTGACTTGCATTGGCTGCCTCACGCATGAGGTCCAACTCATCATGAAGATGCGTATCAAATTCTGCAACGTTTTCACGGGGCTTTAAGCGACGACCATCTTCAGAGATTCGCTCAATAATTTTTGCCAAGTCATACAACAAAGCAAGATCGCCATCAATGATCGGTAAAATGCCTGGGCGCAGGACTTTAATTGCGACAGCGCGACCTTCCCATTCAGGATGCTTTGCGGTGCCACGTAATAAACCAAAGTGCACTTGAGCTACAGAGGCACTGGCTACAGGAGTCGCATCAAAACTAATAAATACTTCTTGAATGGATTGTCCAAGGGCCTGCTCAATCAAGCGACATGATTCATCATTCGAAAATGGGGGGACCTGATCCTGCAACTTCGCTAATTCATTAGCAATATCTTCTGGCAATAAATCTCGTCGGGTTGATAACACTTGTCCAAACTTCACGAAGATGGGGCCAAGGGCCTCTAAGGTCAAACGAATACGCTCACCCCTTGGCAAGGCTTGACCAGGAGAGGTCCAGCAAATAATGGTTAATACACCGCGACGAATCCCCGGTTTGAGAATATCGCGCAGTAATGGCAACATGCCATAGCGCCATGCAGTAAAGAAAATAAAGGAGAGGCGGGCAAGACGACGCACGGTAAATTAACCTTTTCGCTCTAGCAGTTGAATACGCTTTTCCATGCGATCAACTGCATCACGTAAGGTATTTAATTGATTTTTGTGAATGATGAAATCCCGCTTATTCAGAAGTACTTTTTTTTCTTCGCTGACATACTCCACCACATTAGCTAATAAGTCAGAAGCAGCAGATCGTCCTGCGGAAACGAATTTCTTGCCTTGGCGTACGGCGAAGTTGGCGGGCGCATCACCAATAAGCTGTGCTAAGTCCTCCTCATACTCCCAACGAATCTGTCCTGCTAGACGCCCCAGTAATTGAGCTAAGTCGGCATCGCCAGTAATCTTGACCGACTTCATTGCCTGCTCTCGTACACCACCAGAACCGCCTGTAAGTGCACTCATGACATCAGCAGAAACATCCAACTCTAAAGAGGGGATATCTAAGTCAGTTGCAGCGGTTAAAGTCCCAGCCGGCGTCAATTCAAAAAAAAGGTTGCCGACAGGCAACTTCAGCAAGATGACTTTGCCAGCGTGTCGAGCCAACTCGCCCATCGCCCAGGGTTCCGCTTTCAGAATGTGATTTATCCCTCGGCAGGCGGCTACAGCTGCAATAGGATGATTAATGGAGGATGCGGTGGTCATGGGCGTAAAAAACCCGCACAAGTGCGGGCTTTCAGTGGAAAGTACCTTAAGCTTAAACTAACTGGGAGATACCCGCCAGTACCCAGCCACCAGGGCCAGCTACAGGCTTACTGAGGTTCCACACTTCAGAGAAATTATTTGCTTGTGCACCAGCTTGCTCACGAATCATGCCGGTGAACTGCACGCTGCAGTAATACGTATTATCAGCCGTCTCAATTCCGATTAATTGCGCATTGAGTGTCACCACGTCAGTTTGATTAGCAGCATCAGCCCGACCTGAGAGATCTTGCTCGATCGTGGCGAACATCTCAGGAGTGGTGTACTCACGCAATGCAGCTAAATCACCTTGATCCCATGCTTTTTGCAGACCCGAGAAATATTGTTTAGCATTTTCTAAAAATGCGTATTCATCAAAGCCTGGCGGCAAAGTGGATTGATATGGGGCAGGCTCCGCCGCAACGCCGGCAAAAGCATTTGACGCAGGCGTAAACGCTGGCTCTTGTCTTGGTGCCTGGTCTAGATTGGCACGCTGCATTCCCTGTGAACCCACTTGAGGACCTTTGTTAGCGCCAGATAAAGCGGGCATGAGTCTTCTCATCACAAACATGATGACAAATCCAGCAAGAACCGCGATTAATAACCCAGTAATTAAGGACGATGCGGCCTCACCCATACCCAAATGGGACAAGAGGTAGCCGATGCCTAAACCTGCGGCTAAGCCGCCTAAGATACCGCCCATACCGCCAAAGCGGCTAGGTGCAGCAGCCGGTGCTGGTGCAGGTGCAGCAGCTGGCTGAGCTTGCTTCTGTACAGGTGCAGCCTGTTTTTGCATTGGCGCACTTGGTGCCTTACCAACACTTTTGCCACCACCTAAGCGCGCCGCATCCACGTGCCCGACAGATGCAAATACCAAACTCAGGCTTAAGAGCGCTGCTTTAAAAAATTGCTTATTCATATTTTGATCCCCTATAGAACAACTCGAATTCTGGACTACTAAAAGCTACTAATTCATTAGTATTTAATACCAATATGCAGCGCAACGATACCCCCAGTCATTCTATGGGTATCCACTTCATCAAAACCCACCCCCAACATGATTTCTTTAAGGGCATGGGCATCTGGATGCATCCGAATAGACTCCGCCAAATAGCGATAACTCTCAGAATCTTGAGCAATTTTCTCACCCAGCCAAGGCAGCACTTTGAATGAGTAGGTGTCATAGACTGGCTGCAAAAAAGCATCTGGCTGAGAGAATTCCAGCACCAATACTCTACCCCCCGGCTTAATCACGCGACGCATCTCTGCCAGGGCCACATCCTTGTGGGTCATATTACGCAAACCAAATGCCACTGTGACGACATCGAAGTGGTTATCGGGAAAGGGAATTTGTTCTGCATCAAACTGAACACAAGGTAAGGCCAGGCCACTGTCTAAAAGTCGGTCTCGTCCAACCCCCAGCATGGAGGCATTGATATCACTCAACCATACCTGTGCTTCGGCATTGTGTCCCCAGCCCGCTGCTCGTGCAAATGCCGCAGCCAGATCGCCTGTACCACCCGCAATATCCAACACTTTTTGACCGGGGCGCACTTGTGCACGTGCAATAGTCACCTTCTTCCACAAACGGTGAAGGCCAAATGACATCAAGTCATTCATGACATCGTATTTGCTGGCTACAGAATGAAATACTTCTGCGACCTTACCCGCTTTTTCAGCCTCATCAACGCTCTGGTATCCAAAATGGGTCTTACTCATATTTTTTACTTTACTGAAATCACGACTAATGACTACCGCAAGACTTTCCACCAGCAATACTCATTGGCGCATCTCGATCAAGACCAGCAGCAGCTAATTTATCTAAATGCTCTTTCCACAAGGCCTCGTGGTTCTCGCATAAAAATTGCAAGAAATCCCAGGAGTACAAACCGGAATCATGCCCATCAGAGAAAGAAGGCTTCAGAGCGTAATGCCCCACTGGCTCAATATTCGCAATCAGTACCTCACGCTTACCGGTTTGCAAAGTCTCTTGCCCAGGGCCGTGACCCTGCACTTCAGCAGAAGGTGACACCACTCTTAAGAATTCAAATGGGAGGCGATAGGTTTTGCCATTCTCATAAGCGAGCTCTAGCACTTTTGATTGTTGATGAACAACAATATTGCTTGGGATCATTAAACTAATACCCTTTCAATCCCGCCTTGATTGGCCTTAGCGACATACTCTTGCATCCAATCAGGACCTAATATTTTTTGCGCCATTTCAACCACAATGTAGTCGGCAGTAGTACCGCTATCCGCATCAAAACGGGTGAGGCCCTGTAGGCAAGATGGGCAGCTCGTCAAGACCTTCACATCGCCAGTGAAGTCGTCTTTACGTAATTCATTGGCGCCCTTCTCCATTTCAATCTGTTTACGGAATCGCACCTGCGTAGAGATATCTGGTCGTGTTACCGCAAGCGTTCCAGATTCACCACAGCAACGATCATTCTTCTGAATGACCGTGCCATCCTCCGACTGAATAAGCTCATTGACCGTCTTGAGTGGATCTTGCAACTTCATGGGTGAGTGACATGGATCGTGATACATGTACTTCACGCCGGTCACGTTGGCAAGCTTGACACCCTTCTCCAGCAAATACTCATGAATATCAATGATGCGACAACCAGGGAAGATCTGCTCAAATTGGTAGCCCGCTAACTGGTCGTAGCAAGTTCCGCAAGAAACCACCACCGTCTTAATATCTAAATAATTTAAGGTATTCGCAACCCGATGGAAGAGGACACGATTGTCCGTAATCATCTTGTCGGCTTTGTCAAAATCACCATTCCCACGTTGCGGATATCCACAACAGAGGTAGCCTGGCGGTAATACCGTTTGAACTCCCACATTCCACAACATCGCTTGGGTTGCTAATCCCACTTGTGAGAACAGGCGCTCTGAACCGCAACCCGGGAAATAAAATACGGCTTCCGTATCCGCAGAGGTAGTTTTTGGGTCCCGAATAATCGGTACGTAATTTGCATCCTCAATATCTAAAAGTGCACGAGCCGTTTTCTTAGGCAAGTTACCAGGCATCTTCTTATTCACAAAGAAAATCACCTGCTCTTTAATATTCGGCTTAGTGACTGTAGCTGGTGGGTGCGCAGTTTGTTTGCGCGCCAACTTCCGGAATACATCATTACCCAAGCGTTGAAGCTTGTAACCCCAACCAATCATCGTCTTGCGGACTAAGTTGATAGTATCTGGATCGGTGGCGTTCAAGAACAACATCGATGCTGCCGTTCCCGGATTAAAGCGTTGCTGCCCCATCTTGCGCAACAAGTTACGCATATTCATGGTGACTTCACCGAAGTCAATGTTGACAGGGCAAGGGGTTAAGCACTTATGACATATGGTGCAATGCGCCGCCACATCATCAAACATCTCCCAATGGCGAATCGAAACGCCACGACGAGTCTGTTCTTCATACAAGAAAGCTTCGATCAAGGAAGAAGTGGCCAAAATTTTATCGCGGGGGCTGTACAGCAAATTCGCCCGAGGCACATGGGTAGAGCAGACTGGCTTGCACTTACCGCAGCGCAAGCAATCTTTCACGCTATCCGCAATCGCACCGATATCACTTTGCTGCATGATGATGGACTCGTGCCCCATCAAGCCAAAACTCGGGGTGTAGGCAATGCTGAGATCAGCATGCGGCATTAATTTGCCTTTGTTGAAACGACCCTCAGGATCAACGCGATTTTTGTAAGCACGAAAATCTTTGAGCTCCGCCTCAGTCAAATATTCGAGTTTTGTGATGCCGATACCATGCTCACCAGAAATCACGCCATCTAAGGAGCGCGCTAATTTCATAATCCGAGCAACTGCGCGATGTGCATCTTGCAACATCTCGTAATCATCTGAGTTCACCGGAATATTGGTATGAACGTTGCCATCACCAGCATGCATATGTAGCGCTACAAAAACGCGTTTGCGTAAAGTAGTTTTATGAATCGCCTCTAGTTCATTGAGGATGGGCTCAAATGCTAAGCCACCAAAAATAATTCTGAGCTCAGCACGCACTTCTGTCTTCCAAGAAGCGCGCAGAGTGTAATTCTGCAGGTCCGGAAAGTACATATCCATCCGCGTGAGCCAGTCGGACCAGCGCATACGCACTCTTGCAATCAGTTCAAGCGCTTGCTGAACACGATCACCCAAAATTTCAGCTGTCGGGATTTCATAATCTTCAGCAGCTGCCTTACCTAATGGCAGTGCACTCTTTTTTAAGAAGGTCTCGAGACTATCCAAAACCTGTAATTTATTCTTGAGGGAAAGTTCAATATTGATACGCTCAATACCGTTGGTGTACTCGCCCATGCGCGGCAATGGAATCACCACGTCTTCATTGATCTTAAAAGCATTGGTATGGCGAGCAATCGCAGCAGTGCGAGCACGATCTAACCAAAACTTCTTGCGAGCTTCTGCGCTAACAGCGACAAAGCCCTCGCCCACACGGTTATTGGCCATGCGCACGACTTCACTTGTTGCCGCAGCCACAGCCTCTTCATCATCACCGGCAATATCACCAATCAAAACCATCTTGGGCATAGCATTACGTTTGGACTTAGTGGAATATCCAACTGCTCTTAAATAACGATCATCCAAGTGCTCCAAACCAGCCAAAATAGGGCCGCCATTTTTGGTTAGGCCATCAAGATAAGCTTTAATTTCAACAATGCTCGGAATCGCTTCTTGTGCTTGACCAAAAAACTCTAGGCAAACAGTCCGCATGTATTTGGGCATGCGATGCAAGATCCAAGTAGCACTGGTAATTAATCCATCACAGCCTTCTTTTTGAACGCCGGGTAGGCCTGATAAAAACTTATCAGTCACATCTTTACCAAGGCCTTCTTTACGAAAGCGCTTACCCTCTACCTCAAGAATTTCCGTTTTCAGAATGCGCTCGCCTGGTTCGCTCAAACCATCAGACCAAGTAAGTTGAAAGCGTACTGTTTCAGCTACGTGGATTTTTCCCAGATTGTGATCAAGACGTTCAACATCCAACCAGTTACCTTCTGGATCCACCATGCGCCAGCTAGCCAAGTTATCCAAGGCTGTACCCCAGAGAACCGCCTTCTTACCGCCGGCATTCATGGCGATGTTGCCACCAATACAGCTGGCATCAGCAGAGGTGGGGTCAACTGCAAACACCAAGCCAACACGCTCTGCAGCATCTGCGACTCTACGTGTGACTACACCGGCACCTGTAAAGATGGTTGAAACTTCATGAGCCACGCCTGGCAAACGCTTTGCCTTGACGTTATCAATCTGCTCCAGCTTCTCAGTGTTGATGACTGCTGACATGGCATATAGAGGAATAGCGCCACCGGTATAACCTGTGCCACCTCCACGCGGAATAATTGTCAGACCTAATGCAATACAGGCCTTCACCAATCCCGGAATTTCCGATTCGTAATCCGGCTTAAGAACCACGAGTGGAAACTCAACACGCCAATCAGTGGCGTCGGTTACGTGTGCTGCGCGAGAAAAGCCATCAAAACAAATATTGTCAGAGGCAGTAATACGGCCAAGCTCCTTACGCGCACGCTTACGAATCTCGGTCACTTCTTTAAAGCCCTGCTCGAAACTCTCAACCGCTTGATGCGCTGCCTTTAATAAGATCTGTACTTGCTCAGCTGACTCGCCACTTGATCTTTTCTTCACTTCGCCAAGGCGATGCCACAGCGCGTCAATTAATAACTGACGGCGATTGGCGCTATCTAATAGGTCATCTTGCAGGAAGGGGTTACGTTGAACCACCCAAATATCACCCAATACCTCGAATAACATGCGAGCTGAACGACCAGTACGACGCACTCCGCGCAAATCATTCAAAACGCGCCATGACTCCTCGCCCAGAAGGCGAATCACAATTTCACGGTCGGAAAAAGAGGTGTAGTTGTAGGGGATTTCGCGAAGGCGAGGTGAACCCGCTTCAGCATCTAACAACTGGTTCAAAGCTAATGGAGCGTTCATAACATCATATTTAATAAATACGCATTTTAATTGAGGATCTTGATATTGGCAGGAATCTAAGAAAGATGTTGGTTGAGGGGATAAACCCTTGCAAATTTAAGGGCTTAGAGCCTATTCATGGTACGCTCATCGCATGGCAACGAACTATTTAAAGAAAATTTTATCGGCCCGAGTCTACGATGTGGCCAGGGAAACAGAGCTTCAAGTAGCCCCCGAACTCACTAAACGCTTAGGTAACCAAGTTTTACTCAAAAGGGAAGATAACCAGCCGGTTTTCTCCTTCAAACTGCGTGGTGCCTATAACAAAATGGCGCATTTGCCTCCAGAAGCCCTAAAACGAGGCGTCATTGCTGCTTCTGCAGGCAATCATGCTCAAGGTGTGGCCCTAGCAGCAGCAAAAATGAAGTGCAAAGCGGTTATCGTGATGCCCCTCACTACCCCGAGTGTCAAAATTGATGCCGTTAAGGCGCGTGGTGGGCCCTGGGTGGAGGTGATCCTGCATGGCGAATCCTATAGCGATGCCTTCAAATACTCTGAACTTTTAGAGAAAAAACGGGGTTTAACCTTTGTCCACCCTTTTGACGACCCAGACGTCATTGCGGGACAAGGCACGATTGCCCTAGAAATTTTTCAGCAGCACCAAGAGCCAATCGAGGCTATTTTTGTAGCCATTGGTGGTGGTGGCTTAATTGCTGGCATTGGCGAATACGTCAAAGCAGTCAGTCCTAAAACCAAGGTGATCGGCGTTCAGTCAGTAGATTCGGATGCAATGAGAAGATCTCTCGAAGCCAATAAACGTATCGAAATGAAAGATGTCGGCCTCTTTTCAGATGGCACTGCAGTCAAGCAAGTTGGCAAAGAAACTTTCCGGATTTGCAAACGTGTTGTGGATGACATTATCACTGTCGATACTGACGAGATTTGTGCTGCGATTAACGACGTGTTTACTGATACGCGAAGCATTCTGGAGCCTGCTGGTGCCCTAGCTATTGCCGGCATGAAGAAATATGTGGAAAAACATCGACTGAAAAAGAAAACTTTGGTGGCCATTGCTTGTGGCGCCAATATGAATTTCAGTCGCTTGCGCTTTGTGGCTGAGCGAGCTGACGTTGGCGAATTCCGCGAAGCTGTGTTTGCCGTCACTATTCCTGAGGAGCGCGGCTCCTTCAAACGTTTTTGTGAACTGCTCGGCAATCGCAACGTAACGGAATTTAACTATCGCATCGCTGACCAAAGTGAAGCACATATTTTTGTCGGTATAGGTACACAAAAAGCAGCTGACAGCACAGCCATTGCAAAGAACTTCCGCAAGGCAAAATTTGCCACGATCGACCTGACCCATGATGAGTTAGCAAAATCCCACTTACGCCACATGGTGGGTGGTCGTTCATCACTTGCTAAAGATGAATTGCTCTACCGCTTTGAATTTCCGGAGCGTCCAGGCGCCCTCATGAAGTTCCTGACCAGCATGGCACCCAATTGGAATATCAGTCTTTTTCATTATCGTAATCACGGCGCCGACTATGGTCGTATCTTGATTGGCCTACAAGTGCCTAAAAATGAACAGAAGCGATTCCAGAACTTTTTGGCCTCACTTGGCTACCCCCATTGGAATGAAACTGAAAACCCCGCTTATCGTCTATTCCTTAAATAAGCGTTAATACATCAGATCGAATTCATTAATGTCATACACACTCACCGGAAAACTCGTCGTTGCGATCTCCTCGCGCGCCTTGTTTGATTTCGAAGAAGAGAATCGTATCTTCGAATCTACTGATGACAGCGCCTATATGAAGCTGCAATTGGACCGCCTGTCTGAAGCTGCACAGACTGGCGTTGCATTTCCATTGGTGAAGAAGTTACTAGCTTTTAATGAAGAAGGTGAGCAACGCGTTGAAGTAGTGATCTTGTCGCGCAATGATCCTGTTAGCGGTTTACGAGTCTTCCGCTCTGCTGAGCATCATGGCTTACATCTAGAGCGTGGCGTATTCACAAGAGGCCGACCGCCCTATCACTACCTACGATCTTTGCATGCCAACTTATTTCTCTCGGCTAATGAAGATGATGTACGCGCCACCATTGATGCGGGCTTTCCTGCGGCGCGCGTGTATCCAGAATCGAGTAAGACGGCAGAGTCTCATCCGAATGAAATCCGCATTGCCTTTGACGGAGATGCAGTGCTCTTTTCAGATGAAGCCGAGCAAGTATTCCAAAGTGAAGGCTTAGTTGCCTTTGTAGATCATGAAAGCAAGAAAGCTGCCATCCCCTTGCCGCCGGGTCCATTCAAGCCATTGCTAGAGGCGTTACATCGCTTACAACGCTCCACTAGCGAAAAAGGTATGCGCATACGTACCGCCTTGGTTACTGCGCGCTCTGCACCTGCACATGAGCGCGCCATTCGTACTCTCATGGCTTGGGGTATTGATGTGGATGAAGCCATGTTTCTTGGTGGACTCTCTAAAAGCGAATTCTTGCGCGAGTTTGAGCCGGACTTCTTCTTTGATGATCAAACGGGTCACTGCCAATCTGCTGCATCCGTAGCGCCCACAGGTCACGTCGTCTCTGGTGTATCTAATAAACCCAAAAACTAATGTCTACACTCACTCTTGGTCAAGCAACGCCATATCCAGATCAATACGATCCAAGCCTGCTATTTCCCATTCCGCGCGCTGAAAATCGCCTCAAGTTAAATATCCAAGCAAATCAAGCCTTGCCATTTGTCGGCGTGGATATTTGGAATGCCTTTGAGCTCAGCTGGCTCAATAAAAAAGGCAAGCCCCAAATTGCATTAGCGGAATTTCAGATTCCGGCAGACTCGGTCAACATGATTGAGTCTAAATCATTCAAGCTGTATCTTAATAGCTTCAATAGCGCTCGCTTTGAGGATGAGACTGAAGTTCGAGAAAGATTAATTACTGATTTATCAGCAGTAGCTGGCAGCAAAATTGCTACGCGCATTAATCCAACTGAAAGCATTGCCAAAAAAGGTATGCAAGAAATGAGCGGGGTCCTGATGGATCGCCTTGATATTGAGGTTGATCCCAACTTACCTGCAGATCCGAGCTTGCTGGGAGTGAACGAATCCTTTGGTCCTATCGAGCAATGCTTGGTCTCGCATCTACTCAAATCCAATTGTCCGGTCACCGGTCAACCAGATTGGGCAAGTGTGCAAATTCGCTATCAAGGTCGCCCGATTTTGGAAGAGGGCTTGCTTCGTTACCTCATCGGCTTCAGACAATTGGGTGAATTTCATGAGCATTGTGTTGAAACTATTTTTTGCGACATCAAGCGGCAATGCAAACCAGAAAAGCTTTCTGTTTACGCGCGCTACACTCGCCGCGGCGGCCTAGACATCAACCCCTTCCGCACCGATCACAATGCACCCTGGCCTGACAACATTCGCCACGCAAGGCAGTAACAAAATCTACTGACAAAGAAAAAGCCCTTCTAAAAGGGCTTTTTACATGCAGCAATAGGAATGAATGTATTACTTAAAACGGAATATCGTCATCCATTGCGCCCAATGAAGCAGCATTTGAAGACGCTGGGGCAGATTGCTCAGCCGGCTTTGAGCGACTGTAGCTTTCACCACCATCACCACTGCCGCCTACTGGCTTGCCACCAAGCATTTGCATTGTTTCTGCAACGATCTCAGTGGAATATTTTTCTTGGCCACTAGCATCAGTCCATTTACGGGTACGCAAACGACCTTCTACATAAACCTGTGAACCCTTTTTGAGATATTGACCAGCGATCTCTGCAAGCTTGCCAAAGAATGCAACACGGTGCCATTCTGTGGTTTCTTTCATTTCACCAGACTGCTTATCTTTATAACGATCTGATGTCGCTACTGAAATATTGGTTACTGCGTCGCCACTTGGCATATAACGCGTTTCTGGGTCGCGCCCGACGTTACCTACGACGATGACCTTATTTACCGAAGCCATGTTGTCTCCCGAAGAAAAATGCTGCTGTTATTACTACTAAAAATAAACTACTCGTTTTAATTAAATCGTTGAAACTAAGGTGCTGTCTTTGGTGCTAGATCCTTTGAATCTATGGCTCTCGTTGGCATAGTACCCATTGACCAAGCAATTATAAGCCAGCATAAAAGTAGCGCTGCGCCCATCACAAAGACTGATACATCGCCGTGGCTATCCATCAGCCAACCCCCAATTACAGCCCCTGTAAAGAGACCAATTGACTGGGTGGTGTTGTAAACGCCCAGCGCAGTACCCTTAGACTCTTGAGCAAAACGAGAAACTAGTGAAGGCTGCAATGCTTCCAGCAAATTAAAACCAACGAAGTAAATCAATAAAGCAATAGCGATAGCAGTAATTGAATAGGCGCTTGTAAACACCAATTCAGCGATCAAGAGCAGCACAATCGCCACCAATAAAACCGTACGTAACTGCTCCTTCTTTTCACCAAAAATCAGAATCGGCGCCATCAAGAAAAAAGAAAGTAGTACTACCGGAAGATAAACCTGCCAGTGGGACGCCAATGGCAGACCTGCTTCCACCAATAAACGGGGCACCACCAGAAACATGGCGACTTGAGTAGCATGTAATACGAATACCCCCACATTTAAGCGCATTAACTCCGGACGCAAAAATACCTTCCTCAGGCTCGCTTGCAGTGCCCTAGGCTCGGGCTTCGTGCTGGGTAGAACGTAATAAGCAACAAACATCGCCCCAACCCCAAGGACTGCTAACACTACAAAAATGCCGCTCAAGCTAATTATGCGATAGATTGGGGCGGCAATAACCAGGGAAAGGGCAAACGAGAGGGCAATACTGCCTCCAACTAAGGCCATCGCACGGGTGCGCACTTGCTCCCGAGTCAAATCAGCGACCCAAGCGGAAATCGCTGCTGAAACAGCTCCAGCGCCCATTACTCCACGACCGATGGCGATCCACAAGAGATCGTCTTGGGCCGCACAAATCAACGCACCAGCTACAAATAAAGATAGACCCCACAAAACGACTGGTTTTCGACCAATTCGGTCGGAAAGACGACCTAAGGGGATGTAGAAGCAAGCCTGAACAATATTAAAGATTCCGAGGGTAAGACCCACCCAGAGGGCGTGCTCGCCACCAGGCAAGCCCCTCGCATGAATACTAAAAACAGGCAAAAGCAGAAATAAGCCCAACATACGGAGGCCAAAAATGCCCGCTAAGGCCAGAGTAGAGCGAAGTTCAGAAGGATTCATGGGAAAGAGCTATATTAACAAGTTACGCTAAAAAATCATGAATAACGAAATTAAGATCCGCGGTGCGCGCACGCACAACCTCAAAAATATCAATCTAGATATCCCTAGAGAGAAATTGGTCGTTTTGACTGGACTATCCGGCTCAGGCAAAAGCTCATTGGCTTTTGACACCTTGTATGCCGAAGGTCAACGTCGCTACGTAGAGTCTCTGTCTGCGTATGCCCGCCAGTTTTTGCAGTTAATGGAAAAGCCCGATGTCGATACGATTGAAGGGCTCTCTCCCGCAATCTCGATTGAGCAAAAAGCAACCAGCCACAATCCCCGCTCAACAGTAGGTACGGTCACAGAAATTCATGACTATCTACGTTTGTTATTTGCACGTGCTGGCACCCCGCACTGCCCAGAACACGATCTTCCCTTAGAAGCCCAAAGTGTTTCTCAAATGGTGGACACCGTTTTGGCAATGCCTGAAGATACCAAGCTCATGATTCTGGCTCCCGTAGTCAGCGAGCGTAAAGGGGAGTTTGTAGATTTATTCCAAGATCTCCAAGCTCAGGGCTTCGTTCGATTTCGTGTGCGCTCCGGTGGCGGCACAACCAATACCGCAAAAGCAGAGATTTTCGAAGTTGACCAATTACCCACACTCAAGAAAAACGAAAAGCATTCTATTGAAGTAGTGGTAGATCGCATTAAAGTTCGTCCGGATATTCAGCAGCGAGTCGCAGAATCTTTTGAGACTGCCCTACGCCTTGCTGATGGTAAAGCCATGATTGTCAATATGGATACCGGCAAAGAGATGATTTTCTCGAGCAAGTTTGCTTGTCCAGTCTGCTCTTACTCATTGCAGGAACTTGAGCCGCGTCTTTTCTCGTTTAATAATCCGATGGGTGCCTGCCCATCTTGTGACGGGCTAGGCCACCAGTCTTTCTTTGATCCAAAACGCATCGTTGCGCATCCTGACTTATCCCTAGCATCTGGCGCCATTAAAGGGTGGGATCGTCGCAATCAGTTTTACTTCAAGCTATTACAAACACTCGCAAAGCATGGTGGCTTTGATGTTGAGAAACCCTTTGAGACCCTGAATAAGAAACAGCAAGATCTTGTTTTATTAGGCTCAGGTGATATCACCATTCCTTTTGAATACATTAATGAGCGTGGCAAGAACAGTATTCGTGAACATGCCTTTGAAGGCATTGTTGCGAACTTCGAACGACGCTATCGCGAGACTGACTCTGCGACAGTTCGAGAAGAATTATCCCGCTATCAAAATATGCAGACCTGCCCAGAATGTAGCGGTAGTCGTTTACGTAAAGAGGCCCGCTTTGTTAAGGTAGGCGAAGGCAAACAATCTCGTGCTATTTATCAAATTAGTGCCCTGCCTTTAAAAGAAGCAAAAGAATATTTCGAAGTACTCGAGCTCAAAGGTGCCAAAAGAGAAATTGCCGATAAGATTGTTAAGGAGATTGGCTCGCGTCTGCGCTTCTTAAATGATGTAGGCTTGGACTACCTCTCATTAGAGCGCAGTGCGGATACGCTCTCTGGTGGTGAAGCCCAGCGTATTCGCTTAGCCTCCCAGATTGGCTCTGGCCTGACTGGTGTGATGTATGTGTTGGATGAACCATCCATTGGCTTACATCAACGTGATAATGATCGCCTCATTGGAACCTTGAAACATTTACGCGATTTAGGCAATAGCGTGCTGGTGGTTGAGCATGACGAAGATATGATTCGTGCTTCTGACTATGTCATTGATATTGGCCCTGGTGCCGGGATACATGGCGGCGAAGTAGTGGCCGAAGGCACACCAGCAGAAGTAGAAGCTAATCCTAAATCTTTGACAGGTGCTTATTTATCTGGTCGAGAGTGGATTGCTGTTCCCGAAAAACGTATCCCAGTTAATGACAAGTTCTTAGAAATCATTGGGGCACGTGGTAATAATTTGCAATCGGTTCACGCCAAAATTCCAGTCAGCTTATTGACCTGTGTCACTGGAGTGTCTGGATCAGGTAAATCCACGCTGATTAATGACACCCTACACCACGCAGTTGCAAAACATATCTATGGCTCGAATGCTGAGCCGGCAGCGCACGATGCCATCAAAGGCCTAGAGAACTTTGACAAGGTGATTAGCGTAGATCAATCCCCCATTGGTAGGACACCCCGCTCTAACCCAGCAACCTACACTGGATTATTTACGCCGATTAGAGAGCTCTTCTGCGGTGTTCCTGCTGCGCGTGAACGCGGCTATGAAGCTGGTCGCTTCTCTTTTAACGTTAAAGGTGGTCGCTGCGATGCCTGTGAGGGTGATGGCGTTATTAAAGTAGAAATGCATTTCTTACCTGACGTTTACGTACCGTGCGACGTTTGTCATGGCAAACGGTACAACCGCGAAACTTTGGACATTCGTTACAAAGGAAAAAATATTCATGAAGTGCTGTCGATGACTATCGAGCAAGCCCATGAGTTCTTTGAAGCAGTGCCCATCGTCAAACGTAAACTCAAAACTTTGCTGGATGTTGGCCTGGGTTATGTCAAGCTAGGCCAAAGCGCCACTACCTTATCGGGCGGTGAAGCGCAACGCGTCAAACTCTCACTAGAGCTTTCGAAACGCGACACCGGTAGAACTTTATATATTTTGGATGAGCCCACTACTGGTCTACATTTTCATGACATACAGCTGCTTTTAACAGTTTTACAAACCTTAAAAAAACAAGGTAATACGATCGTCATCATTGAACACAACTTAGATGTGATTAAGACTGCTGACTGGATTATTGACTTAGGGCCTAAGGGTGGCGCTGGTGGTGGACAAATTATTGCCACCGGTACGCCCGAAGAAGTTGCTAAAAATGAGGCTAGCTTTACCGGCCATTATCTGGCGCCACTGCTGGTTCGCAAACAAGCTGCCCCCGCTAAAAAGAAAAAATAATTCAAACTCAATCAGTTGAATTAGGCTATCAGAGCAATTTAGATTCGGCTAAATCAGTCGCTTCTGAATTGCCTGAGAGCACAAGGATATCGTTAGCCTGCAAACGTAATTCTGGAGTGAGCTCTAACTTAATGTAGTCGGCGCCACCTACTTTACGTCTGACTGCCTGAACGCTCACACCTTCATTTTCAAGATGCAGTTCATCGAGTGTTTTACCAATACTGATGGATTCAGGTAACAAGGTTACTAAATGCAAACGCCACGATTCATTGGATCCAAAATCATCATCAGCAGCTCCGCGGAAGTAGCCGCGTAACAGGCTATAGCGAGCTTCACGCGCACTGGTAATACGACGCACAACCTTACGCATAGGTACACCCATCATGAGTAATACATGCGATGCCATCATGAGACTACCCTCAATTAACTCGGGAACAACTTCAGTTGCACCTGCTGCCTGCAACTTCGCTAAGTCTGCATCGTCTTTAGTGCGCACCAAGATAGTCATACCTGGGCGTAAATGCTCAACCTGGTGCAACACCTTCAAGGTAGCCGGTGTATCCGCATAGGTAATTACGACTGCTTTTGCCCTTGCCAGACCTGCAGCAACTAAATAGTTTTCTCTACTCGCATCGCCATACACTACGTTATCGCCAGCTGCAGCAGCCTCTTTCACGCGATCGGGATCCATATCTAAAGCAATGTACGGAATCTTTTCTTGATCAAGCATGCGGGCCAAACTTTGGCCTGAGCGACCAAATCCACAAATGACCACATGCTTTTCGGTGCGGACACTCTTTGCTGCAACACGTGTCAATGCCAATGACTGCAACAGCCACTCATTACTAGAGAAGCGCATCGCAATACGATCGCTGTATTGAATAAGGAACGGCGCGCCGAACATGGAGAGCAGCATGGCCGCTAAGACCGCCTGACTTAAAGCAGGATCAATCAAGTCAAGACCATCAATTTGATTTAGTAAGACGAAGCCAAATTCACCTGCCTGCGCCAAACACAAACCCGTCCGAATGGAGATACCAAGACTAGAACCAAAGGAACGGGAAAGTAAAGTAATTAAGCCAAATTTAAAAATTAAAGGGCCAATCAATAACAACAAGACTAGCGCCCATTGCTGATAAATCACCTCGAAATCGAGCAACATGCCAACTGTAATAAAGAAGAGGCCCAGCAAAACATCCCTAAAGGGCTTAACATCCTCCTCCACCTGATGGCGGTAGGGCGTCTCTGCAATCAACATACCGGCCAAGAAGGCGCCAAGAGCTAAAGACAAACCAAAGTGCTCTGTCAGTCCAGCCATACCCAGGACAATGAGCAACAGGTTGAGCATGAAGAGCTCTTGAGAGCGCAGTTTAGCCACCAAGCTAAACCAGCGACTCATTAAGGTTTGCCCAATGACGAAAATGAGAAAGAGCGCCACTGCAATTTTGATAGATGCCGCGCTTAGTGCCAGCAATAGATCGCCTGGGTTTTTACCTAAAGAGGGCAACAAAATCAGCAGAAAAACCACTGCCAAGTCCTGAAACAACAAAATACCGATGATGTTGCGGCCATGCTCCGTTTCAAGTTCTGAACGGTCAGAGATCAGTTTGGTGACGATCGCGGTTGAGGACATTGCTAGTGCGCCCCCCAAAGCAATGGCGGCTTGCCATGAGATGGGATAGATCCAGTTCATGAGCAGGCTAACTGGAACCGCCAGCAGAATGGTCAAAATGACCTGACTGCCACCCAAGCCAAACACGATAGTCCGCATGGCCCTGAGCTTATGGAGGTTAAATTCCAGGCCAATAGAGAACATCAGAAAAACCACGCCAAATTCCGCCAAATACTTGACGGTGGCCGAATCATTGGCCAAACCAAGGGCATGAGGCCCAATTAGGACACCAATGGCTAAATAGCCCAAAATAGGGGGTAGCCCAAAATAGCGGAAAATAACTACCCCGGCCACTCCGGAGGCAAGCAAGATGAGAGTTAATTGAAGGACTGACGGCATATACTCACCCCATGATAGCTAAGACTCGTGACCGAACCCTAAAGCTTGCGCGTGACACCCTCACGATTGAGGCTGCTGCGCTGCAAACCATGCGCGATCGCCTTGAAGGCGCCAATGCGGATGCCCTAGTGCTGGCCGTTGATCTCTTGCATTCTTGTAAGGGTCGCATCGTAGTTTCTGGCATCGGTAAATCCGGACATATTGCCCGCAAGATTGCCGCCACATTTGCTTCTACTGGTTCCCCTGCCTTTTTTGTCCATCCGGCAGAGGCTAGTCATGGTGACTTAGGTATGGTGACTCGGGACGATGTCTTTGTTGCCCTCTCTAATTCTGGTGAAACCGATGAGCTTTTGACTATCGTGCCGATCGTCAAACGTACGGGCGCAAAATTCATCGCCCTTACTGGAGCGCCAAACTCTGCTTTAGCAAAATTGGCAGATGCCCATTTAGATACCAGCGTTGAGAAAGAAGCGTGCCCGCTCAATCTAGCACCAACTACTAGTACGACAGCAGCATTAGCGATGGGCGATGCCTTGGCGGTTGCCTTGTTAGATGCCCGCGGTTTTCAAGCAGAAGATTTCCAGCGCTCTCATCCAGGAGGTCGCTTAGGCCGAAAACAGTTAATGCATGTCAGTGAAGTCATGCGTAGCTTTAATGAAACTCCGAAGATTGCAATTTCCGCTTCACTACAAGAGGCTTTATTGGAAATGACTGCCAAACGTATGGGCATGGTAGTGGCTTTAGATGGCGTAAATCAGGTTGCCGGCATCTTTACCGATGGTGACTTACGTCGTCTACTTGAGAAGAGTACCAACTTGGATGGCCTCACTTTAGCAAAAGCGATTACTTCGGCACCTCGCACAATTCCTCCTGAGCTATTAGCAGAGGAAGCCATTGAAATGATGGAGAAACACCGTATTAATCATTTAGTCGTCACTGACCCGAATGGCGCACTGCTTGGCGCACTCAATCTGCATGATTTGTTTGCAGCTAAGGTTATTTAATAGACCTTCAATCCCTCATTGATTTACACCCATGCCTAGCGCTTTTACCCCCCACAATACCAACCCCTCAAGCCAGCACCCCCAAGCTTGGGATCGCGCCAGTACAGTCAAGTTATTGGTATTGGATGTTGACGGTGTTCTCACTAATGGTCAGGTATTGATAGGTGAGAATGGCAAGGAATCATTCAAGGCTTTTGATATTCAAGATGGTTTTGGAATCAAGCTATTGGAAAAAATTGGCATTCCAACGGCGATCATTACTGGGCGCAGCTCCAAAATGGTTTTAGCGCGTTGCGAAGAATTAGGCATCAAACATGTACACATGGGTGTAGAAAACAAAGCAGTGGCTTTGGAAAATATTCTGCAATCTTTAGGATTGAAGCCTGCTGATTGTGCCGTCATTGGCGATGATTGGCCTGACTTCCAAATGATGAAATCTGCAGGATTAAAAGTGTGTCCCGCACAAGGACATGATGCCGTTAAAGCAATTGCTCACTTTGTTACTACTCGCTCCGGTGGTTGCGGTGCAGTTCGTGAAGTCTGCGACCTCATCTTGAAAGCACAAAACCGCTATGAAGAATTACTGACTCAGGCGCGTGCTTAAGGTTTTTGGTAATGGCACTCACTCCCCAAAAAATCAAATTGAGCATCGGGCGGAACTTGTTACGCCTCATGCCTTTGATCTTAATGGGCACACTGACTCTTGTGACGTTTTGGCTGGTCAAGAAAAATACACCTGCAGAAAAATCTGCTATCGAGCGCGTACGCTTACATGAGCCTGATTACACCATTACCAATGGCGCACTTTCCGCGCTAAATGAATCAGGCAATACTAAATATCGCGTGTTAGGCAAGAAAGTTATTCACTATGATGATGACGCCTCTATCGATATTGAAACACCTCGCATTCGTCTGTTCCCGCCTGATAAATCGGCCGTAACAGTCAAGGCGGATAAAGGCCATTTAGATGGCGACCTGACTGTTTTGGATTTGATGGATAACGCAGAAATTTTTAGACCACCTCAAGCTGCATCAGCAACTGAGCCTGCAAGACCACGCATGCTGGCACGCTCTTCGTACTTTAAGGTACTGATCAATGATGACATCGTAGAGACTGATAAACCCGTCACGCTCGAGCAAGGCATCTCTGTCATGCACTCAAATGATGGCGGTATTTTCAACAACATAGAACAGAGTATGGTTTTATCAGGACAGGTAAAGGGTCGTATCGAGCGCATACAGCCAGGAGCGCAGCCATGATGACATTGCGCAAAATAGCAATGTCATTAGCGCTATTGGTCGGTTGCTTGATGACAGCCGCTCATGCTGAAAAAGCTGATCAAGATAAACCAATTATCTTAGAGGCTGAAAAAGTTTCAGTGAATGATGTGCAGCAAATTTACGAACTCAATGGCGCAGTACTCTTGACCAAAGGCAGTATTTTAATTACTGGTGAGAAGGGGAACATTAAAGTCGATCCCGAAGGTTATGAATACGTGGATATTCAAGGTGCTTCCGAGTCTATTGCTAGCTTTCGGCAAAGACGTGAAGGGCCAGCTAATGAGTTCATGCAGGGTCGCGGCCAAACGGTAACTTACAACGCCAAGACTGAGCTTCTGACTCTGACTGGGGACGCCAGCTTGAAGCGTCTTCAGGATATGCAAATGCTAGATCAATTACGCGGCTGGAAAATTGACTACGACGATGTCACGCAGCGATATCAGGTCTTCCCACCTACCAATGCCAAAGCTGGAGATCTCCCTTTGGCTCGCGCCATCCTTTCACCCAGAAGAAAAGCTACACTAGTAAAATGACCATGGATTCCAGTAGCAGTCAAATACCAGCGACCTTAAGCGCTCATCATCTTCAGAAGCGCTATGGCTCTCGCACAGTGGTGCGGGATGTTTCAGTGGAAGTAAAGTGTGGTGAAGTAGTTGGCCTCTTGGGGCCAAATGGTGCTGGAAAGACAACCTCTTTCTACATGATTGTTGGTCTAGTTCCGCTCGATGGCGGCAACATCGTTCTCGATGGCGCTGATATTACCCGTCTCCCTATCCATGAGCGAGCCCGTATGGGCTTGTCATACCTCCCACAAGAAGCCTCTGTTTTCAGAAAACTCAACGTCGCTGAGAACATTCAGGCCGTATTAGAGCTTCAGGTTCAAGGTGGCAAACCTTTAAGTAAAGCTGAAATTGCACATCGCTTAGATGAGCTCTTAGGCGAACTTCAAATCAGCCATCTCCGGGATAACCCAGCACTTTCATTGTCCGGTGGAGAACGTCGAAGAGTTGAAATTGCTAGAGCCTTAGCCTCCCAGCCTAAGTTTATTTTGTTAGATGAGCCTTTTGCTGGTGTTGATCCTATTGCAGTTGGCGAGATTCAGCGGATTGTGCGCTTTTTACGTGACCGCCAAATTGGGGTCCTCATCACCGACCATAATGTTCGTGAAACTTTAGGTATCTGCGATCACGCCTACATCATCAGTGAAGGTAGTGTGCTGGCGGAAGGCAAGCCAGACCAAATCATTGAGAACGATGCTGTTAGAAGAGTTTACCTAGGCGAAAACTTCCGCATGTAGATATTCAGAGTTTTTGAGTATTTATTAAATAAAAATGATCTGACCCCTTGGTTTTCAGCAAAATCGCTGATACGCTGGAGGTTCATGAAGTGCACTTCCATATAAACAAGTACAACATTACAGGGGTCTGCTGCGCACCCCGGGTGATTATTTGCGCATGCATTTTGTTATGAATAGGAGCTGCTGATGAACTTAAAAATTAATAGCCGTCATGTCGAAGTTACCCCATCTATGCGCACCCACCTAGAAACTGGCTTAGCCAAAATTCGCAAGCACTTTGACCATGTCTTAGATGCCTCTGCTTTTTTGATTGTCGACAACGCTAAAGAAAAAGACCTTCGTCAAACAGCCGAGATCACCATTCATCTCAAGGGCAAAGAGCTTTTTGCACAAGCCCATAACGCGGATCTTTACCATGCCATGGATGCGGTAGTCGATAAACTCGAGCGCCAAGTTGTAAAGCACAAAGAAAAGATCCAAGATCATCACCACGAAAAACATTTTGAGTAATTTCTGGTGTCAAGGCACCTATAATCATCTGATATGAATGCCCTGACTGATCTTTTTACCCTCGACCGCATTGCCTTAGATAATCCTGCTCAGAATCGGGCTGAGGTTTTTGCGGCTGTAGGGCAGCTATTTTCCAAACAAGCTGGCCTAGAGCCCGAAGCAATCGTTGGCTTTTTAAATACACGTGAAGACTTGGGCTCTACCGCCCTGGGTGCTGGCGTAGCCATCCCACACGGACGAGTAAAAGGGCTTAAGCACCCTATTGCAGCATTTGTGAAGCTGAAAGAAGCAATTGAATTTGCCGCGCCCGATGGTGAGGCGGTTTCTATTTTGATTTTTCTACTGGTTCCTGAAAAGGCGACCCAACAGCATCTAGAAATTCTGTCCTCGATTGCCCAGCTCTTATCAGACCAAGATGCTCGCCAGTCACTTTCCTCTGAAGCTAGTCCAGAGAAGGTATATCAGCTTTTACAAACATGGGGATCTGTTTGACAACCCAGCCATTACTCCTGGAAGGAGTTACCGCCCAGCAGATCTTTGATGACAATGTCTCAGATTTAAAGCTTTCCTGGATTGGTGGTCTAGAAGGTGCCGATCGCACTTTTCCTCCAGAGGCCGTTAAAGCGGCTGCAGCTAGCTCTGACTTGGTCGGTCACCTAAACCTAATACATCCAAGTCGAATTCAGATTTTTGGTGAACAAGAGGTTGACTACCATGCTCAGCTCGAGCAGAAGCAAAGACAAGAGCAAATCTCTAATTTGATTTCAAAGACGCCACCTTGTGTCATTGTCGCGGATGGTAAAGCAGCCGACCCTGATCTTCAACTCTTTTGCCAAAGATCATCAACACCCTTATTTACAACAGCGATTTCTGCTGCCGAGGTGATTGATCACCTTCGTACCTACCTCACCAAAATTGGTGCCCCTCAGATCACCATGCACGGCGTGTTTATGGATATTCTCGGCTTGGGCGTCTTAATCATGGGCGAGTCAGGTCTAGGCAAGAGCGAATTGGGCTTAGAACTCATTTCTCGCGGTCACGGTTTAGTGGCCGACGATGCAGTAGATTTTGCTCGTCTTGGGCCAGACTATGTTGAAGGTCGCTGCCCTGTGATCTTGCGTAATCTCCTAGAGGTTCGTGGACTAGGCTTATTAGATATCCGCACCATCTTTGGTGAAACTGCCGTACGTCGTAAATTAAAGTTGCGCTTAATTGTCCAGTTAGTTCGCCGTAATGATGGTGAATTTGAGCGATTACCTCTTGAGGCGCAGCACATCAATGTCTTGGGCATCCCCATCAGAACCGTGAAAATTCAAGTGGCTGCTGGTCGTAACTTAGCTGTTTTAGTAGAGGCTGCTGTGCGAAACACCATTTTGCAATTGCGCGGCATTGATACCTTAAAAGAATTTATGGAGCGCCAGCGTTTACAAATGAATGCCGAGGCAGAGTCCGCCAAGTCGCAGGGTAGACTCCTCTAATATGCAAATCAATCTGATTACCGGTATCTCAGGCTCTGGTAAATCAGTTGCACTGAGGGCCTTTGAGGATGCTGGTTATGACTGTGTAGACAACCTCCCAGTGAGCTTGCTAGAAAGTCTCATCACAACCCTAGAAGGCGAAAAGAGCGAGCGTGTTGCAGTGGCTATTGATGCTCGTCGGGGTCAATCTATTGCAGAGCTACCTCAGATCTTAGAAAACTTACGACGCCATCATCAGGTGCGTATCGTTTTTCTGAATGCAGATACCAACACCCTCATTCAGCGCTTCTCCGAAACCCGTAGACGTCATCCACTGTCCGGTAAAACCCAACAAACTCAGGCAGCCACCCTCATCGAGGCAATTGATAAGGAACGTAGTCTGCTAGAACCTTTGCGTGCACAAGCACATAGCATTGATACCAGTAGCCTTCCCGCTCATGCATTGCGCTCTTGGATTCAGGATCTACTCAAAGATAAACCCCAGGGACTCACGGTCATTTTTGAGTCTTTTGGATTTAAAAAAGGCTTGCCGAGTGAAGCAGACCTGGTATTTGATGTCCGCTGCCTTCCAAACCCTCACTATGACAAAGCTTTACGCCCCTTGTCCGGTAAGGATCAAGCAGTCAGAGAGTTTTTAGAGAAAATTCCTGAAGTAGTCAGCATGGAAAGTGACATCATTCAGTTTGTTGAAAAATGGTTACCCCACTACATTGCAGATGGACGCAGTTATCTCACGGTTGCCATTGGCTGTACTGGTGGACAACATCGCTCGGTCTATCTCGTTAGCAGAATCATTGCACATTTTTTACCGCAAAAAGATTTGGCTGCACTCCAGATTAATTTTTTAAGTCGTCATCGCGAGTTAGACTCAATCCCTGTAGCAGCACCTTAATCGGCTGCGGTAAGCCGTACTTTCCTAATTGATGTAAGGATACCCACTTGAAGTCTGCACCAGAAAATGGTGTTGCACTGCTCGAAGATACGTGCCAAATCTGCATCCATAAACGTCGATGGGTAAAGACATGCTTAATTTCTGAGCCAGGCTTAATTGGCTCACTGGCCTTCAAAGTGGTGAGGGTCTTTTGATTTGGTAGTACCAGTTTAAATAATTCCTTTGCAGTTAAATTGACTTTGGCTTTTTCAGAATGACTCGCTAAATTTTTCTCTTTTGCTCTCCATACAGATTCGGGCAAAGACCAGAGGCCACCCCAAATCGCTTTTTCAGGACGCTTTTGTAACAACACTGAATTGCCATGTCGTAACAACAACATATCGCAATCGAATTCAGGAGATTTTGCTTTGATTGGTTTGCGAGGTAAAAGCAATACTTGATCACTTAAATTAGCCTGACACGCTTTTGCAAAAGGGCATTTTTTTGTGCCGCTCATACACACCGGTTTACGAGAAGTACACCAGGTAGCTCCGAAGTCCATTAATGCCTGTGTGTACACCGGCATATCGGTTGGACTTTTAGGAAGCAACTCTTGAGCCAAGAGCCACAGTTGGTCATTGACCGATTTTTCTTGAATGGCACCTTCAATGCCAAACAAGCGCGCCAAAATACGCTTCACATTAGCATCTAGAATAGGTGCCCGCTCATGAAATGCAAAGGCTGCGATTGCACCTGCCGTTGACCTACCAATACCTTTTAATTGCTCAAGCAAAATAGGATCGCGCGGAAAGTTTCCCCCAAACTCTTTGATAACTTGATTGGCACAGGCATGTAAGTTACGAGCGCGAGTGTAATAACCGAGCCCAGCCCATTCAGCTAAGACATCATCTAATGGTGCAGCAGCCAACTTGTTGACCGTGGGAAACCGTTTCATAAAACGCGGATAACGCTCTAGAACAGTAGCTACCTGAGTTTGCTGCAACATGATTTCCGAGACCCACACAGCATAGGGATCGCGCACGCTTTGCCAAGGCAAGCCCCGCCGACCATCTAGGCCGTGCCAAGCAATGAGTTTTTTTGCGAAGTGTTTAATTAGCGCTTCTGACATTGAGGACAAAAATAGCTTGAGCGCTGAGCTTGCACAATTTGTTTAATTGGGGTTTTACAGACCTTGCAGGGCTGATCTTTACGATCGTAGACTTTGGTCTGCACCATAAAATGCCCAGGATCACCTTCGCTATTGACGAAGTCTTTTAGTGAACTACCTCCAGCAGCGATCGCTTTTTTCAAAATCAATCTCACTGCAGCAGCTAATCGAGAGCATTGCGGGCGTGTTAATTTTCCAGCGGCCTTTGCCGGATGAATGCCGGCCTCAAATAAACTCTCTGAGCAATAAATATTGCCAACACCCACTACCGCCTGTCCTGCCAATAAAAATTGTTTCACAGCAACGCTACGTTTACGAGAGTCTCGGTATAAAACCTGCGCACCAAGCTCGCCAGCAAATTCTGGTGAGAAAGGCTCGACCCCCAGCTTTTGTAAGAGCGCATTATTCTGGACCGGCCCGCTAGATTTTGAATGCCATAAAACGGCGCCAAACTTTCGGGGGTCATGCAAACGCAAACTCAGCTTGTCAAACTCGAATGTGACACGATCATGTGGTTTCAGTAAATCACTACTCGGAAGTACTCGCAAGGTTCCTGTCATGCCCAAATGCAGCAATAAATAACCCGTATCGAATTCCATCAACAAATACTTGCCACGTCGTTCTATACCCAGCACTTTCTGCCCCGAAAGTAATGTACTTAAATTACTGGGTACCGGCCAGCGTAAGCGACCATCAATAATCTTGACTGCATTTAGCTTACGCCCTTCTAAGTGGGGCTGGATACCCAATCGGGTAACTTCGACTTCAGGGAGTTCTGGCATGCATGAATTGTAGATTCGGAGATTAGAATGTGCTTATGAGCAAATTTTCATTCAAGTCGTACATTTGGGCCTTGATGCTCGGAACCGGGCTTGGTATCAGCCTTTTCTCAGGTCATGCCATCGCCAGAACCAATAGCTTAGATAGTGGCGAAGCTGTATTTGAGGTTTTGGCATCAGAAATCGCCTTACAACGAGGTGAGGCTGGTCTAGCCTATCGCACCTATTTAGAGCTTGCTAGGCAGCTCGATGATCCCCGCTTGGCGCAAAGGGCCATGGAAATTGCCATTACGGCGGGTTCACCCGATTTAGCCTTGCAGGCTGCCCAAACCTGGGATGGTCTGGCGGGATCCAAGCAGACCAAGCCCAAGGAAGTGCTCATCACCCTTTTAATCCTCAATCAACGCTGGTCAGATGCAGTCAAACCTGCTGTCTCCTTATTAAATCAGCAAACACCAGCACAACGTGAAAATACCTTGCTGCAGATTCAATCGCTACTGGCTAAAGCTACCGATGAATCAGAGGCCTTAAGAGCTTTTTATCAAATTGTTTCAGTACTGAAACCCGAGCCAACAAATCCCGGTCTTCTTTACACCTACGCGATGTCTGCTGAAAAATCAGGACATATTGATGTCATGGAGAAAGTGCTTCGTGAGATTTTGCGCAAGAACCCCGACGACGCAAATAGTCTCAATGCATTAGGTTACTCCTTGGCTGATCGCAATCAAAAACTACCTGAGGCATTCGAGCTCATCAGCAAAGCACATCAAATCTCACCGAGAGACGGCTTTATCTTAGATAGTCTTGGCTGGGTCAACTTTCGAATGGGTAAAAATACATTAGCTCTCGAACAGCTCCAACAAGCCTTCAATATGAAACCTGAGGCAGATATTGCTGCACATATTGGCGAAGTCTTATGGGCAATGAATCGTTCAGTCGAGGCGGAAGATATGTGGCGTAAAGGGCAACAACTCGATGCCAATAATCCCACCCTCAAGGAAACCTTAAAACGTTTAAAGCCAGACTGGTCGGTAGCTGATACCGCCCTCAAAGGCTCATGGGACGGGCGTTTTTCAGTGAAGGTCACTGGACTTACTGAAGGTAAAAATCAAGGTGGTTCAGGTGGCTTTACCTTGATTCAAGATGCACAAACTGATGTTTTGGAAATTCGCAATCCCGTTGGTGGATCCATTGCCAAGATTACGATTAAACCTGGTGAGGCGATTTTGGAACGAGATGGGCAACTGACTACCGCAATTGATGCTGACACTCTGATACAAAATACCTTAGGACTACCACTGCCCGCTCGCGGCTTATCGGACTGGTTGCGCGGACAAACTCGTCCCGGCGGCAATGCCAGCGTTGAACGAAATGTAAAAGGTCAAGTGAGCAAAATTACACAAGATGGCTGGACTTTAAATTACAACTGGAACAATACGCAGCGCCTAGAAAAACTCACGATGAATCGTAGCTCGAATATCGGATCGATTGATATCCGTTTGGTATTTGATAATCCGAATGAGTGAAGTGTGAACAATGCGTAATGCGATAGAAATCCTCTGCCCCGCAAAGCTCAATCTATTTCTACACATTGTTGGACGCCGCGAAGATGGCTATCACCAACTGCAATCTGTTTTCCAGCTGATTGATTGGTACGACATCCTCACGCTGAGTCGCATCCCAGAAAATGAGATTCGTCGTATCAACCCTATTCCTGGGTTGCCTCCACAACAAGATTTGGTGGTTCGCGCCGCGCAATTGTTAAAAGAACACTGCAAGGTCGAGCTCGGGGTGGAAATCGGCCTCCAGAAAAACCTTCCGATGGGAGCGGGTTTGGGTGGAGGATCCTCTGATGCAGCATCTACCCTGATTGGCCTTAATACACTTTGGGACATCCATCTCAATATCGATGCGCTTTGCCAACTTGGCCTAAAACTGGGAGCAGATGTGCCATTTTTTATTTTTGGCCAAAATGCTTTTGTAGAAGGGATCGGGGAGAAATTACAGGCAATTTCCCTGGAAACTCAAGACTTTGTGGTGATCTTCCCCAATCAAGGTATTGCGACCGCACAGATTTTTCAAGACCCTCAATTGACCCGGGATCACGCTCCGATTACAATTGATGGCTTTCTTGCATCGCCAAGGTCTTTTCAGTCGAATGATTGTCAGGCAGTAGCGGTGCGGAATTGTCCTGAAGTGAAGCAAGCATTAGATTGGATTTATAAGGCAGCGCCAAACTCGGCGCCCCGTATGTCCGGCTCTGGAAGTAGCGTATTTGCCGCCTTAGACTCTAAGACGGATACCGCAAACCTAGAAAATCTTCTGCAAAATCTTCCAAAAGGATGGATAGGTCGAATTGTTCGGGGGTTAAATAAAAATCCCGCTTACAATTTGGTTTCTTCAGATTGACCTGTAGGGGAATCGCCAAGCTGGTTAAGGCACTGGATTTTGATTCCAGCATGCGAAGGTTCGAATCCTTCTTCCCCTGCCAACCACTGTAGATACGACCAAAAGATATCCATTCGACTCCTACCAAAATTCCAAAATCTCCTATGTCCGCCCCAATCAATTCAGATTTACTGACTCTTTTCACAGGCAATGCAAATCCGGTTTTGGCCCATGCAGTAGCCAAAGAGTTGAATCTCCCGATGGGAAAAGCGTTTGTAGGTCGGTTCTCTGATGGTGAAATCCAGGTAGAGATTCAAGAGAACGTTCGCGGTAAGAATGTTGTAGTCATCCAGTCTACTTGCGCTCCAACGAACGATAGCCTGATGGAGCTGATGATCATGATTGATGCTCTAAAACGTGCTTCGGCGGGCCGCATAACCGCAGTGATCCCTTACTTCGGATATGCTAGACAGGACCGTCGCCCACGCTCTGCACGGGTTGCAATCTCCGCCAGAATCGTAGCAAATATGCTTCAATCGGTAGCAGGTGTTGAGCGGGTTTTAACCATGGATCTCCATGCCGACCAAATTCAGGGATTCTTTGATATCCCAGTAGATAACATCTACTCATCCCCTGTATTGCTCGCTGACCTTCAAGCTCAGAAGACCCAAAAAGACCTCCTCATTGTTTCACCAGATATTGGCGGCGTTGTTCGCGCCCGTGCGATGGCCAAGCAATTAGGCACAGATTTAGCAATCATTGATAAACGCCGTCCAAAAGCAAACGTCTCTGAAGTAATGCACCTGATTGGCGAGGTGGAAGGTCGTCACTGCGTCATCATGGATGACATCATTGATACCGGCGGAACCCTCTGTAAAGCCGCTGAGGCCCTAAAAGAACGTGGTGCTAAGGGCGTTACTGCTTACTGTACCCATGCCGTACTTTCAGGCAGTGCGGTAGCGCGTATTGCCGCCTCTGAATTAGATGAACTCGTTGTTACCGACACAATCCCATTGACTTCAGAAGCACTAAAAGTAGCCAAGATCCGTCAATTAAGCGTTGCCCCCATCCTTGCTGAGACCCTTTCTCGCATTAGCAAGGGTGATTCAGTGATGTCGATGTTCGCCGAATAAGTCAAAAATAGCGTTTTCAGTCCTGTTTTGGCAGTTTTGAGGCTTTTCTAGGCAAAAACGCCTATTCCCAAGATATAATCAAAGGCTTTTCTGTTTGGTCGCGAACGGAAATTAACCTTAATTTTAGGAATTGAATATGAAAGTAGTAGCCTTTGAAAGAAGCGTACAGGGAACGGGTGCGAGCCGCCGTCTGCGCAACTCCGGTAAAACTCCGGGCATCATCTACGGCGGTAAAGACGCTGTAACAGTAATTGAGTTGGATCACAACGCACTGTTCCATGCTCTCCGCAAGGAAGCATTCCACTCATCCATCCTTGATCTCGAAATCGGCGGCAAAGCACAAAAAGTGTTGTTGCGCGATTACCAGATGCACCCATTCAAGCCTTTGGTTCTGCACATCGACTTCCAGCGCGTTTCTGCGACTGAAAAAGTTCACATGCGCGTTCCATTGCACTTCATTAATGCTGAAACCTCAGCTGCAGTGAAATTGCAAGGCGCTGTAGTTAGCCATATCTCCACAGAACTGGAAGTGTCTTGCTTGCCAGCAGACTTGCCAGAGTTCATTGAAGTGGACTTGGGCAAGATTGAAGTTGGCCATGGCATTCATGCTAAAGATCTCACATTACCAAAAGGTGTTTCCTTGGTATTGCACATCGAGCAAGAAAACCCAGTACTAGCTAACGCACGTATCCCAGCAGTGAAATCTGCCGATACTGAGGCGGCCCCTGCTGCAGCTCCTGCTGCTGAGTCCCCAAAGGACAAAGCATAATTATCTAAGCCTTATATTTGCGACAGAGAAGGCCCGCTTATCAGCGGGTTTTCTTTTTTGCAGAAATACTTTTATTCTTAAGCACTAATCATGACTAAATTAATTGTTGGCCTTGGCAATCCTGGAGAAGATCACCTAAAAGATCGGCATAATGCTGGCTTCTGGTTTGTGGATGCTCTCGCCAAACAATTAAATGTCCGCTTTGAAACTGAGAAGCGCTTTCATGGAAAAGTTGCGAAAGCCAAGTGGGATGGCGAAGATCTTTTTCTCCTCAAGCCCAGCACCTATATGAACCTGAGTGGTCAGGCAGTTGGCGCACTATGTCGCTTTCACAAAATTACACCCCAAGATGTATTGGTGGTGCAAGATGAGCTGGATCTGAAGCCAGGAACAGCGCGCATCAAGCTAGGTGGTGGTACTGGCGGCCATAACGGCCTAAAAGATATTCAAGCTCACCTCAGCACCCCTGAATACTGGCGCCTTCGTCTTGGTATTGGTCACCCTCGTGATCTTGTTGGGGAAGGCGCTCGTCCAATGGATGTTGCGGACTATGTATTGAGAAGGCCCTTACAGGAAGAACAAAAACGGATCGATGCCAGCATGGATGATGGCTTACAGATTCTGTCATTATTCTTTAGGGGTGATACCCAGGCAGCGATGCTGCAATTGCACTCCAAAACAAATTAGCTAGTGCTTGTTTTCTTGAGCGTTACTTAGCTAGCGCTTTTTTGGTGGCCGTTAAAGCTTGATACTTCGCCATTAACTGCGTTTGATTCTCCGTGAATGCCGGATTCATTGGTATGCAATCAACCGGGCATACCTGCTGGCACTGCGGGGCGTCATAGTGGCCTACACACTCAGTACATTTATTAGGATCAATCTCGTAGATCTCTAGACCCATATAAATTGCATCATTGGGACATTCAGGCTCACACACATCACAGTTAATGCATTCGTCCGTAATCATTAAAGCCATGTGATTTGCCTATTAGCCTTACTCTTTACTTCGATTTGCAGCGGCAATCTTTTCCACTAACCACTTTTCCACAGATGGGAAAACAAACTTGCTCACATCCCCACCCATTGAAGCGATTTCTCGAACAAAAGTTCCCGAAATAAATTGATATTGATCTGATGGAGTCAAAAATAAGGTTTCCACATCGGGTAACAAATAGCGGTTCATACCAGCCATCTGAAACTCATACTCAAAATCAGACACCGCACGTAAACCACGCACAATCACACGAGCATTGTGTTCACGAGCAAAGTCTTTTAAGAGGCCGGTAAAACCCACAATCTTGACGTTGGAATAGTGGCCAAGTATTTCTTTAGCGATGGAAATGCGTTCTTCCAGACTAAAGAAGGGGTGCTTGCTACGGCTATCAGCTACGCCGACAATCAGTTCGCTAAAAATACTTGAGGCACGGCGCACCAAGTCCTCGTGACCACGAGTAAAAGGATCAAATGTTCCAGGATATACGGCAACAGTCATAACACTCCTAAGGCTTTATCAACTACAAGTAAGAGTTTAGTCCCTTCTGCTACGAAATAGACAAGCTTTTACCTGACCAGCCTCTAAGTACTTATCACAACACCAATCTGGCACTAAGGCCTCAAGCTGCTCACGTGAACGACTTGCAGGAAACTCTACGTAAATTCCCCCGCCAACTCTATCGTCACAAAGTCGAGCGGCCTCCACAAGCGCTTGATTTAATAAACCTTCTTCCTGAAAAGGGGGATCTATAAAAATCAAATTGCTAGAGCGGTCGGCTTGTTGCTTTAAAAACTCCAAGCTGTCTCTGTGCAAAATCTGCACTACTCCAGGA
The DNA here is from genome assembly GCF_013307205.1 of Polynucleobacter arcticus. NCBI lineage: Bacteria > Pseudomonadati > Pseudomonadota > Betaproteobacteria > Burkholderiales > Burkholderiaceae > Polynucleobacter > Polynucleobacter arcticus. The sequence continues at coordinate 1,946,632 of NZ_CP028940.1, forward strand.
GCAGGAAATGACTGTAGTAATGCAAAGTTAGCCAATAGCTTGGTATAGGCTTTCTTGTCTTTTTCTAAGAGAGTCACCGAATGCGCCTGTCGTGAAGCAGCTTCAAAACCTAGGGCGCCAGTGCCGGCAAACAAATCCAAGCAACGCAAGCCCACGAGATCCTGTCCTAGCCAATTAAACAAGGTCTCACGAACCCGATCCGTGCTGGGCCGTAGACCAGGTGCATCCAATACACTCAGTAAACGACTACGCCAGACACCGCCAATAATACGAATTTTCTGCGGTAACTCTGCTTGCTTGCCTGATTTCCCAGGCTGCATTGATTTTGCAGGCTTACTTATTTTTAGCCCCCAAGATCACAATCTTCATCCGATCCATGGCTAAGTATTGTTGAAACGCTGCCCTTACCTGCTCCAAGCTGACCGCTTCAACCTGTTTAGTCCAAGTCTCCATCGTATCGAGCGGCAAATTATTCCAAGCAATGGAAGATACGTTATCGAGTAACTTGCGGTTGTTATCAATTCTTAAAGGATAGCCATTCATCAAATTTGCCTTAGCGGCTTCGAGTTCAGTTTGGGTAGGGCCATTAGCAATAAATTGCGCAATGGTTGTACTCAAAACTTCTAGCGCCAAAGCTGCCTGGTCACTCTTTGTCTGCAAGCCTGCTTGAAAGATCCCCACATCCTTACCGGGAGCAAAGTAACTTGATACGCTATAAGCTAAGCCACGCTTTTCACGAACCTCTGACATGAGTCGAGAAACAAATCCACCCCCACCCAAAACATAGTTACCAACTAACAATGGAAAGTAATCCGGATTACTACGAGTCACTGCGGTCATACCCATAGCAATATGCGCTTGCTGAGTATCAAATGGAATACTGACTTCCCGTTGACTTAAGGGCTCTACAGGTGAGCGCTCAAACTCGGGTAACTTGGCTACAGGTGAACCAGACTGAGGCACTTTTTGCAATAAACCTTGAACAATTTCAGCGGCCTCGGCCTTGCTCACATCACCCACGATGCTCACGATCATGCGATCGCCACGGTAAAACTGTTTATGAAACTGTTGTAAGTCTGTTGCATTAATATTGGCAATAGATTGGACTGTTGGCGAATTTGCTAATGGGTAATTTCCATAAACAGATTTTCTAAAGCGCCGATCTAAGACCGCCTCTGGTTTAGTCTCAGACTCTCGTAAAGCGGTCGTCATTCTTTGCTTCTCACGTACCAAAATCTTGGCATCATAAGTAGGGGCACTCAACATGGCTGATGCTAGTTGAACTGCGCGGTCACGTAAATCTTTTCTGCTGAGGGTACGAATGCGCATAGTTGCACGCTCGCCACCGACAGACATGCCAAGGTTTGCACCTAGATCGGCTATCTCATCTGCAATCTGCGCTTCAGTCAGCAAGCCTTTATCAGACTTAGCTCCATAGTTCATGAGTTGGGCAGCTACCGAAGCCAAGCCACTTTTAGAGGCTGGATCATAGCGATCGCCTGCATCAATGCTGACCTCAATATCTACCATGGGTAGTGCTTTAGTTTGTACCAAATAGGCTTGAGCCCCCTTGAAAGAATCGAGCTTTTCAATAGGGAGAATTGCATGGGCAGAAGTCGATAACCCAACCATCAACACCATCGCAAGATAAGCTTGTTTGATCAATTTATTTTGTAGCATGATTACCTCCTTGCTTACCCTCACCAGACTTGCGCGCCTGGGGATCTAAGACTGCAATGGTCAACCCCTCATCGACTAAGTATTTTTTTGCAACCGCTTGAACTTGGGCCGGGGTAATTGCTTGCATCTTCTCCAGCATGACATCGATATCTCGCCAAGAAAATCCCGCCATCTCGGTACTGCCAATTTCCATGGCTTGGCCAAAGATCGAATCCCGCTTATAGATTTGATCGGACAGAATGCGCACTTTGATGCGCTTGAGCTCTGACTCCAGAATGCCTTTATCAACCACTTCTTTTAGGGCCTTCTGAATACTGCTCTCCGCCTGCTCAACTGTTTTCCCTTTGGCCATGCTAGCTCTAATTAAAAATAGTTCCGGACCTCTGGAGATCATGTCATAGCCAACACCTACATCATTTACCACGCGCTCTTGCTTCACCAGCGCGCGATTCAAACGGGCATTGTCATAACCATCGAGCACTGCAGTCAAAAGCTCTAATGCATAAGGCTCATCATCATCCAATTTTCCTACCTGCAGCTTGGGAACCTTCCATGCCATTGCCAACTGCGCACTATCTGCAGGCGCCTTCACTTGCACGCGCTTAATACCTTTTTGTGGCGGCTCAATCTGGGGCTTACGTTCGGGCAACGCGCTTGCGGAAGCAACTCCATAGTATTTTTTCACGGCCTGCAAGATAAGCTGTGGATCGACATCACCCGCAATAACTACTGTTGCATTATTTGGTTTGTACCAGCTGCGATACCAATCACGTGCATCTGCAGCTTTCATATTCTCAAGATCATTCATCCAACCCACTACCGGATAACGATAGGGAGAGCTCATGTAAGCAGTAGCTACCAGCGATTCATTGAGCAAGCTACTGGGATTGTCTTCAGTACGTAAGCGACGCTCTTCCATCACCACCTGAATTTCTTTCAGAAACTCCGCATCATCAAAGTTGAGGTTAGACATGCGATCAGCCTCTAACTTCATCACCTCATCTAGCTTGGACTTTTCTACTTGCTGAAAGTAGGCCGTGTAGTCGCGCGAGGTAAATGCATTCTCTCGGCCGCCTACTGCCGCAACCAAGCGAGAAAACTCTCCAGACTTTACTTTGTTAGTGCCCTTAAACATCATGTGCTCCAACACATGAGCCACCCCAGTCTTACCGTTGACCTCATCGATGGAGCCGGCACGGTACCAGACCATATGTGCAACTGTAGGCGCCCGATGATCCTCGCGCACAATGAGCTTGAGTCCATTGGCGAGTTGAAACTCGTGGGTATTTGCCTGACCTGGTTCTGTGGCTGCCCAAGCACTAGGGCAACAGAGCATCAAATAGAAAGAAAAACACAATAAAGTGGAGCGCATCTGCAAGATCCCCTATCCCAAGAATTTAATTGATAAGATGCAAGTATTAAATTGTATCGATTATGTTCGGCCTACGTAAAACCCTCGGATCCCTTTTCAAATCGAATCAGACTGATGAAGCCTGGTTTGATGCCCTAGAAGAATCGCTTATTCTGAGTGATGTGGGTCTGCCTACGACCGAACAACTGATTAGCAAGCTTCGCAAAGCCGCTAAATCAGAAAAAGCGAATAGCCCTGATGACCTTAAGCAACTGCTGATCCAAGAGGTGGCAAGCCTCTTAAAGTCATTGGAGCCAGCCCCCAATCCTCTGTATGTACATGAGCAAAAGACCATACCAGAGATATGGCTAGTCATTGGCGTCAATGGTGCAGGCAAAACCACCACCATCGGCAAACTCTGCAAACTCTTTCAGTCGCAAGGCAAATCTGTCCTACTGGCAGCTGGTGATACTTTTCGGGCAGCAGCACGCAACCAGCTCCTAGAGTGGGGTGGTCGTAATCAGGTTGACGTCATCATGCAAGAGAGTGGCGACGCAGCTGCGGTGGCGCACGATGCCATTCATGCGGCAATTTCTCGCAAGAGTGATATTTTAATTATTGATACTGCAGGCAGACTAGCCACTCAAGATCACCTCATGGAAGAATTAAAGAAGGTCAAAAGAGTCATCGGTAAGGCCCTTCCTGGGGCACCTCACCAGACTTTGCTCGTACTTGATGGCAATACAGGTCAAAACGGTTTAAGCCAGGTAAAGGCCTTTCACGCCGCATTAGACCTTACCGCCCTCATCGTGACTAAATTGGATGGCACCGCTAAAGGCGGGGTGATATGTGCCCTTGCTCACACCTTAAGCAATGGGCCAAAACCTGCTGTTTTGGCCCTAGGTAAAGGCGAGGGAATTGATGACTTAGCTCCCTTTACAGCCGCCCAATATTCTTCTGAATTATTCAATTAAATCAGTTACTTGTAGAGCTAAAAAACCATTAGCACTCTCTTGACAAGAGTGCTAAAATAGAACTCTATTCATACTTAAAATATAAAAAAAAATGATTCAGAAGAAAGCATACAAACCGCAATTGCAAGCAAGGCAAACACTGCCAGCAGAGCAGACTGCTGCGGCTTCGCTTGCCTTTCCCATGTTGCCTTCCCTCGGGGTTGGCACACTTGATTCCTATATTTCTTACGTCAATCGCGTACCGATGCTCAGCGCAGCAGAAGAGCTTCACCTCGCACAAGAATTTCGTCGCACTGAAAACGTCGACGCCGCTAAAACTTTAGTTCTCTCCCATCTGCGCCTGGTAGTCTCGGTTGCTCGCCAATATCTTGGCTATGGCATTCCCCATGCCGACTTAATTCAAGAAGGCAATATCGGCCTAATGAAGGCTGTTAAGCGCTACGACCCTAATCAAGGCGCACGCCTAGTCTCTTATGCGATTCACTGGATCAAAGCAGAGATTCATGAGTACATCCTCAAGAATTGGCGTTTAGTTAAGGTTGCGACAACGAAAGCGCAACGTAAGCTGTTCTTTAATTTACGTAGCAACAAACCCACTCTGGCGACACTCACCCCGGGTGAAGTAGAAGCCTTAGCTAAAGCCCTAGATGTCAAAGGGTCAGATGTTAAAGAAATGGAAATGCGCCTATCAGGAGGCGACGTTGCTTTAGAGGGCGATGATAATGATGAAGAGTCAGCCTATGCGCCGATTCAGTGGTTAGCTGATAGCAGCCAAGAGCCTACCCAAATGATGGCAGCGGCAGCAACAGATGCTTTGCATGGCCCCCAGCTCGATCAAGCGCTCATGGCTTTGGATGATCGGAGCCGTAATATTGTGCAGTCGCGCTGGTTAGCGATGGATGCAGATGGTAATGGCACAAAAACTTTGCATGATCTTGCCAGTGAGTACGGCATCTCAGCAGAGCGTGTTCGTCAAATTGAAACTGCCGCACTCAAAAAGATGCGCGGCCTTTTGCAAACACAAGCCGCCTAATTTACTTCATTAACTCTTTCAAGTCTTGCGCCAAGGTCTCCGGACCTTGGGCATGCTTAATATAGAGGCGTAAATTTCCCTTTGGATCAAAAGCATAGCTTCCTGCAGTGTGATCCATGGTGTATGAGCCAGGACTAGTGCCAGGCACCTGCTTGTAGTAAATCTTAAAGTCCTTAGCTACCTTCTCTAAGGACACCTCATCCGCCGGACGCAAACCTAAGAAACGTGAATCAAAAGCAGGCACATACTGTTTTAAGATGCGCGCGCTATCGCGCTCAGGATCTAGTGTCACAAACAGCACCTGAACTTGATCAGCTTTAGGGCCTAATAAAGTCATAGCCTGCTGCATCTCTGTCAGTGTAGTCGGGCAAACATCTGGACATTGGGTGTAACCAAAAAACATGACAACTACTTTGCCCTTAAAGTCAGCCAAAGTTCTTACTTTGCCATCGGGGTCCAGCAAACTAAAGTCCGTACCAAATGCCTTGCCACCGGTAATATCGACATTCTTAAAACTCTGCTGAGGACTACAAGCCATTAAGACTAAGCCGACGAGCGTCAACATCAAGAGGCGATTAATGCCGATACCTAATTTTGATAAGTTCATCTTCATCTCAAATGAAATAGTGATCAATTAATAAGGCTGCAAAAAGCAGTGATAAGTAAGTAATTGAAAAGTGGAAGGTCTTCTTAGCCAAGGCATCGCTATAGGAAAGAAACAAAGCAATTACATAAGCTAAGAATATAAGGCCCAAAATGATGGCTGAAATTAAATACACTAGACCACTCATACCGTATATATAGGGAAGTAAAGTGGCAGCAATCAAGATCAAGGTATAAAGCAGAATATTCAGAAGCGTGAAGCGCTCACCATGAGTTACTGGCAACATCGGTAAACCACTTTGCACATAATCATCACGACGATATAAAGCCAGCGCCCAAAAATGGGGTGGGGTCCAAACAAAAATAATCAGCACCAAAAGCCACGCTTCAGCAGACAAGCCATTCGTTACTGCCGCCCAACCCAAGGCAGGTGGCATTGCTCCAGATAGACCACCAATCACAATATTCTGAGGGGTTGCAGGTTTTAGCAACCAGGTATAGATGACAGCATAACCAACGAAGGTTGCTAAGGTGAGCCACATCGTTAATGGGTTGCAGAAGTACCACAAAATGACCGCGCCTAAACTACCGAGAACAAGAGAGAAAATGGTAATGTGAAATGGCGTTACTTCACCAGTTGCAGAGGGCCTCCATGAAGTACGCTTCATCTTGGCATCTACAGCTTGCTCAATTAAGCAATTCATAGCAAAGGCGGCGCCTGCTAATAACCAAATACCTACGATACCGCCGATCAGCACTGGGTAAGGAACCATCCCTGGTGTTGCTAAGAACATCCCAATCACAGCACAGAAAACTGCCAACTGAGTGACGCGCGGTTTAGTTAACACCCAAAACTGGCGCCAACGTGGCATTGCTTCGGGGGTGAGAGGTATCGGACTGCTCATAATCGTTTGGCTATCTTCATGTGAATAGGCGCGCTCCAGGATGCCCAGCGAGCTAAGCGAACTAAACAGAACACTAATGCGGCAGAACCTGCTGTGTGCATTAACGCAGCAACCAGTGGCCACTGAAAAACTACATTGGAAATGCCTGTCAGTACTTGAAGAACTAATAAGCCGAGCAACAGCTTGGCAATACGGCTCATGTCTGATGTTCCAGAGTGACTAAGTCTCAGAGCACTGATTCCCAAAAGACCCATAGTTGCCAGGACAATCATGGCAAATAGGCGATGTGCCCAATGAATCGTTTGCAAAGCTACAGGGGAAATAGATTGACCATCAGCATTTAAACCCAGCGGACGCCAGAAAGTAAAACCCTCTTGCCAAGCAGTCTCAGGCCAGAGAGTACCCATACAAGTAGGGAAATCAGGACATGCCAGCACAGCATAATTAGTGCTCACCCATGCGCCTAAAAATACTTGGCAAGCCAAAACAATTGAAGCAAGTACTAGCAACTTCGCGGAAAGCGGTTTTATTAGTAAGTGGCGTGCTGAAGAGGATTGCTCTTCCCATGATTGTTGTGCATAGGCAGTTAAACAAGCTAGCAATACCAAAGCCAACATTAAATGAATGCTCACAATAATCGGCTGCAACTTGAGCGTAACAGTCCAAGCACCAAAAGCACCTTGAATGCACACCAAGATTAACAAGCCAATACTGCCTATCAGCGGTGCTTTACCTAAACTCCTTAACTTACCCCAAGCTAATCCCACTTGAATCAAAATTAATGCGCCTACTGTCATCGCTAAATAACGATGAATCATTTCAATCCAAGCCTTAATCACGGTTACAGGGCCAGTTGGCATCGCCGCTTCAGCCAGCTTGATCTCTCCGAGCGCATCCCAAGGATTGGAGGTGCCATAGCATCCAGGCCAATCGGGGCAACCTAATCCAGAGTCGGTTAAGCGTGTAAATGCGCCAAACACAATCAAGTCGAAAGTCATAAAGACCAATACCCAATTCAACTTTTGAAACAAGTTAAAAGAGCGCCTAGTCCATAAATAGGCTAATGGTAGCCCGGCAAAAATAATGGCAATTGCAGCAAGCTCACTGAATAGTAAAAAGCCGCTCATTGTAATTTCTCGCCCTTACGATTTAGGCGTAATAGTTTCTCAAGGTCCTTTTTCATGCTACCAAATTCTTTAGGCGAATTCGTCACAGGAAAGTACATCATCTTGGCGGGGCTTGGATCAATTAACTGAATGCTTTGACCGGCACCATCATGATTGAGCCAGGCTAAAAACTCTGCGTTTGACTTAGGATTCGCTGGTAATGGCAGCACTTTTAATCCCGCTTTTTTTTCATCATAGGCAGCAAGAACCTCGGGATCCACAGTTTTACCATCGGTATTAATCCAAACCAACTGTACTCGTCCACTTTCACGACCCACAGCAATACGTAATTGGCGCATTAAAAATAATGCCTCGAGGCAGGATTCATCCTTGATAGTGCACTCGCCTGCTGGTCTCGCAATCAACAAAGTCCACTTCCCATTAAAGGGAACATCGAACCAAGCTGCATTCATCTCTTGCACTGGCTGGACTAATGTTCCAAAGTTAGTCTTAGCACCTTCTGGCTTAAAAACGTAATAAGCCAAATAAGATGCAATTACAGGAGAGGCGCAGGCAAGCAATAAAAAAAGCATTTGAATCCGCCCGCGGCGAGTCCGCGCAATCACCAAAGATGAATCCGCCTTTGATGCTGGAATTAGCAAATCTTTATCACTCACCCTGATCTCCAAAATCTATTTGTTGTTGACGCCGATATTGCATCAAACCACTGATAAGCCAAAATAAGAAGCCGCAAGCGGCCAATGCAAACCACTGGAAAGCATAAGCATAATGGCGATCGACACCATTTGTTGGTAAGGGCCAATTTCGAACTAAACCATCGCTTTTATTGGATCCAGATTCCCTAACAATCAACGGTAGCTGGTCCCATTGATGTAATTTAGCCTCTTTACTTAATTCAAAATTTTGCTCGATGCGTGGCTTACTTGCCGCCTCAATCTGCTGCCCCAACTCGTAAACCCTACCAGGATGAGCGAAACCCACCCCATCAATCACCACAATGGTATCTGGGGTACTAATAGGAGGCAACTCAACCCGATTGAGAGGATTGCGCGGAGCCCAGCCGCGATTGACCCAAAGAACTTTTTTTTGACCCTCCAATAGGAGCGGCATCATCAAATAAAAACCAGCTTGCGCACTATTAGAAACCCCCTCCGGAATCGGTCTTGGCCTGTTCTCAAGCCATACGGCCTCATCCTTTAAAAAGGATCCACGCGCAGTAATGCGACGCTCAGCAGCTAACTCCAAGGTTAACTCTTCAGTATTTGCGTTGAGTATTGGCATCACCAACCTAGAGGCCAAAGATTCACCCAAACGTACTTTTTGCTCTGCTCGGCTTAATTGCCAAATGCCTGCACTACAACCAATGCCAATTACCACCAAGGCTGATAAAGTAGCAACAATGCGATGCTTAATTAAGCTAGAAAAAATATTCACAGGGATGCTTTAAGATGAAATGGATTATTCCAATTGCACTACTCATGATTGTAGGAAGCTTAGGCTCCGCACTCTATTTCATGATGAAAGATAAAGGCGGTAGCTCAAGAATGGTTCGATCCCTCATGTTGCGGATAGGACTTTCAATAGTACTCTTTTTAGGAATTTTGATTGCCCACTACTTTGGGTATATCGAAGCCACAGGTATTCGCGTAGGTTCTAACTAAGCCGGGTACATCATCACCGCAATCTAAAACAAATCGGGGCTGAACGCCCCGATTTTTATTTCCTTACATCCAATAAACAGCAATGTAGAGACCTAGCCAAACCACGTCCACGAAGTGCCAGTACCAAGCGGCTCCCTCAAAGGCAAAGTGATTTTCAGCAGTAAAGTCACCACGAATCATACGGCGTAAGACAATCGCCAACATCAGGCCGCCCAAAAATACGTGGAAGCCATGGAAACCAGTCAACATAAAGAAAGTGGAGCCATAAATACCTGAAGTCAACTTCAGATTGAGGTCAGCATATGCATGGTAGTACTCGTATACCTGAAAGCCTAAGAAGATAAGGCCTAAAGCTACAGTCGCAGCCAAGCCGTTAATAGCCTGCTTCATGTGATTTTCACGAATCGCATGGTGAGCATAAGTCACGGTGACGCCGGAGCTGAGGAGCAATAAAGTATTAATGGTGGGAATTGGCCAAGGACCCATGGTGGTGAATTTCTCAACTAAACCTGCAGGGCCATCATTAGGCCAAACTGCTGTGAAGTCAGGCCAAAGCAATTTGCTCTCCACATCACCCATCCAAGGCATCGCAATATTACGAGCATAGAACAGGGCAGAAAAGAAGGCTGCAAAGAACATGATTTCAGAGAAGATGAACCAAGCCATCGACCAACGGTAAGAGATATCTACGTTAATACCATTCTTACCTGAATTTGATTCGGCAATCGTATCGCCGAACCATTGATACATAACAAAACACACCCAAAGGACACCAGCTGCGGTTAAAGGGCCTCCCCAGGCTGCCTGGTTTACCCAGCCAGACATACCGGCGCCAAAAGCTAACAAACCAAGGGCCGCTGAAACTGGATGACTAGATAGTCCGGGAACAAAATAGTAAGGGGTTGAATTGGATGACATCTTATTCTCTCTACTCAATCAAAAAATAATCAATGGGACACAACTGCTTTAACTATCAACAGGAGGATGCCCATAAAAATTAAGGCACCAAGCACTCCCGCAATAATAATATGGACAAAACTTAATGAAGCTACATCTTCCTGCAATCCAGATTGTTTACGCACACCCAAAAAAGCCCACAACACTGCGATCATGGATTGCATAAAGGTACTCTTCTTACTCATAGCACCGGTTTCGATTTAGGCGTTGTTGAACCCGCTGGCTGTTGGGCAACCCCTAACTCAAAGAAGGTATATGACAAAGTAATGGTTTTCACATCGGCTGGTAGGCCTGCATCAATTACAAATACCACTGGCATCTTCTTCACTTCATGAGCCGCAAGAGTTTGTTGCTGAAAGCAGAAGCAGTCTAACTTAGTAAAAAACTCCATAGCACTTTTAGGTGCGTAGCTTGGGATCGCCTGTGCATCTACAGGTCGACTAAGATTATTGGTGACTTCGTACACAATCTCTGTCATTTCGCCTGGATGTACTTCCAAATAATTCTTAACAGGACGGAACGTAAATGGGCCACGACTGTTGGAGTCAAACTCAATGGTGATGACGCGTGAATAATCCACCTGGGTATTGCCGACTTTATTTGGGCTATATGCCCGAATACCATAATCATTCTTATTGGTGATGACGTTGATACCCGTCACTTCACACAAAGCTTTATACATGGGCACCAGTGCATAGCCGAAACCAAACATCATTACTGAAGCAATCAGTAATTTCAGTAGTATTTGGCGGTTGACTGAGGCGATAGCAGGCATGAGTGGTATTTGAGGCTTAGCTCAGAAAGCTCCGCTTAAGGAGAATGCCGATAAAGAAAACAATGGCAACGCTCAAAAGGATAAAACCCAATCTGCGATTACCAGCAGATTGGGATTTACGTAAGGCTGCTTTAGATTCCTGCTGCACGTAACTCTTCATCACTAGGAGGAGTTTCAAATGTATGGTGTGGTGCTGGCGAAGGCACAGTCCACTCCAAGCCTTTGGCACCTTCCCATGGCTTCATTGAAGCTTTTTCACCTTTGCCGTTGTAGGCTGGCAAAACAACGAAGAGTAAGAAGTAAACCTGGGCCAAACCAAATCCAAGGCCGCCGATAGAGGCAATCATATTGAAATCTGCAAACTGAGTTGGGTAATCAGCATAACGGCGCGGCATACCTGCTAATCCCAAGAAGTGCATTGGGAAGAAGGTGATGTTAAAGAAAATCATGGAAGACCAAAAGTGGATCTTGCCACGCGTTTCATTAGCCATGTAGCCAGTCCACTTAGGACACCAGTAATAGAAACCAGCAAACATCGCAAACAGAGAGCCAGCCACTAATACGTAATGGAAGTGAGCAACGACGTAATACGTGTCTTGCAAACCAATATCAATAGGTGCCATGGCCAAGATCAGGCCAGTAAAGCCACCCATAGTAAATACAAAAATAAAGCCAACTGACCACAACATCGGAGTTTCAAAGGTCATTGAACCTTTCCACATAGTTGCTACCCAGTTAAAAATCTTCACGCCTGTAGGGACGGCGATTAACATCGTCGCGTACATAAAGAACAACTGACCAGTTACAGGCATACCTGTAGCAAACATGTGGTGTGCCCATACGATGAATGACAAGATCGCAATCGATGCTGTTGCATAAACCATGGAGCTATAGCCAAACAAGGTTTTTCTAGAAAACGCAGGAATAATTTCACTCACGATTCCAAATGCTGGAAGAATCATGATGTAAACCTCTGGGTGACCAAAGAACCAGAAAATATGCTGGAACATGATTGGATCGCCACCACCAACTGCGGAGAAGAAAAACGTACCAAAATGGCGGTCCGTCAGAACCATAGTGATCGCACCAGCTAATACCGGCATTACAGCAATCAACAAATAAGCAGTGATTAACCAAGTCCAGCAGAACATTGGCATCTTCATCAATGTCATGCCAGGGGCACGCATGTTCAAGATGGTAACAATGATGTTAATCGAGCCCATGATGGAAGAAGCACCCAGCAAGTGGAGTGCAAAAATCGCCATATCTAAACCAGGGCCCATCTGGGAAGTCAGCGGCGCATATAGAGTCCAACCGCCAGCAGGTGCCCCACCAGGAGCCAAGAAAGAACCGAGTAACAAGGTAGCAGCCACCGGAAGAATCCAGAAACTAAAGTTATTCATGCGAGCAAAAGCCATATCAGAAGCGCCGATTTGCACAGGAATCATCCAGTTTGCAAATCCAACGAACGCCGGCATGATCGCGCCGAACACCATGACCAAACCGTGCATCGTAGTGAGCTGATTAAAAAACTCCGGGCGCAAGAATTGCAAGCCTGGTTGGAATAATTCCAAACGAATGCCCATGGCCATGACACCACCTGCCAACAAGCTGACAAAAGAAAAAATCAGGTACATCGTACCGATATCTTTATGGTTAGTTGCGAACAACCAACGACGCCAACCATGTGGCATGTGATCGTCGTGCGCATGGTCGTGTGCGTGATCGTGGGTGGTAGAGACTGTGCTCATGTATTACTCCGCTTTAATTTAATTTGTATTAATTAAGAAATTACTTACCTGCGCGTGAAGCAACAATATCTTGGGTCTGAATAATTTCACCCGTTTTATTGCCCCAAGCATTGCGGGTATAAGTCATTACTGCAGCAATATCGCCATCAGAGATTACGCCAGCCCATTTCGGCATGGCACCTTTTCCATAATTTAGGATGTCATATTGCGCTGCTTTTGGTCCAAGAACCATCTTGCTGCCATCCAAAGCTGGGAATGCACCCGCACCCTTACCGTTAGGCTGATGACATGCTGCGCAGTTTGCCGCATACACCTTTGCACCGCGCTCTTTTTGCTCATCCATTGTGTAAACCTTAGTAGGATCATCTGAGACGGCGCCCATTTCTTTTTTCTTCTGCTCAACCCACTTGGTGTAGTCCTCTTGGGAAACTACATTCACAACAATTGGCATAAACGCATGCTGAGCACCGCACAACTCAGAGCATTGCCCACGGTACACGCCGATCTTGTCGGCACGGAACCAAGTGTCACGTACAAAACCTGGAATGGCATCTTGCTTTACGCCAAATGCTGGAACCGCCCATGCATGAATTACATCATTTGCAGTGGTAATAATGCGAATCTTTTTACCAACAGGTACAACCATCTCGTTATCTACTTCCATCAAATATGTATTGGATTTAGGCTCCAAGTTATTAATGGATTCACGGGAGGTGGACAAAGTGGACAGGAAAGCAATGCCCTCGCCCTCACCCTTGATGTAGTCGTAACCCCATTTCCACTGGTAGCCAGTGGTCTTAATGGTGATATCGGAGTTCGTAGTGTCCTTCATAGCCACAACTGTTTTGGTTGCTGGCAACGCCATACCAATAACAATGAGTAAGGGAATCACTGTCCAAATAATCTCAACAGTAGTGCTCTCATGGAATGAGGCAGATTTAGCGCCTAATGACTTGCGATGTTTGAGAATGGAATAGAACATCACCCCAAAAACGGCAACGAAAATAACCACGCAGATAACCAACATCATCCAGTGAAGCCAATGAATCTCTTGCATGATTTTTGTCGCAGGAGCAGTGAAATTCAGCTGGTTAACGGCTGGGCCGCCTGGCATATTTTCTGCAGCGCTAGCAAATGCGCTGCCAAAGGCTGCTGCTAAATAGAGCGAAGCCCTACTGACTTTTCCAAATAAATTCATCTCATTCTCTGTTTATTGTCATGAACTTCTGCGGCAATACAGCCTCAGAGGGTCCAAAAATGCGGTATCAAGCCAAAACTACTACCCTCAATTATAGGGTTAATTGAGCTCAAGAACAAACCTAAGCAATCAGGCTTGGCTCAATCTAAATCAAGGTTTAATAGATAGTGAGTACTTACACTTAAGCAGAATCACTACTTGTCTTGCGTTGGATTTGATTTGGATCAATGTAGGCAACATGATCCTGGGCTTTCGCAAGGTGCTTACCCAAGGCCCAAGCATGTCCATAAACTACCTCTAAAGTGAGTTTTTTAGGTAATTGGGCAGCTGGAGTGCCATTTTGAGCTCCAACAGCAAGCAAATTTAGGGCTGTGGCATCCGCTAATAGGACTGCATCGGACTGATAGTCGAGATGCAAAAACTCCATATCCATCACTGGATCAGAAAAGCGCTCACCCAACAGCGCATCCCCCATATCGTGCATATCCCAAGGGCTGGCTAAATTCTTCGAGGGTAATTGCTGAAACAAGGTCTCAGAGCGGAGCTCTTTAGCAGTGTCCGGACCCAAATAGCTAAAAGTAAATAACCCCCCCTCCTTTAGCACTCTCCAACACTCGCGTAAAAAATGTTTTGGATCCTCTAAATCTTGCATCAACAAAACACTCAATACCAAATCAACAGAATTGTCAGGAAGATTAATGCGTCCAGTTTTTTTGTAATCATCTAAGGAAAGAGGGGGAACAAACCGCATTCTTGAATTCCAAAAACGAGTCGTCCTTAATTTCAATGAGTCAAAACTAGATAAGCCAATTTCTGACGCACTATGAAAACGCATTCCTGGAAAACGTTTTGTCAGAAAATGTGAATGCGCCCCTGGGAAATCTGGAATCAGAAGAACATCCTTTGCGTCCAACTTCACAATATCTAATTTTTGCAACATACGATCTGCAATTTCGTCTTGAAGCCATCTGATTGGTTGGGTCATTGGCTCAGTATACTCAGCAGCCCATGCATCCATTAGAGAATTTTTTTCAAGCAATTTATTCTCACGCACTGCCAAGTGCTTGTATTGTTTGCGGGACATTTCAGCAGCATATTTTCTGCACCCGTTGCGCCACCCTATTGGCTACAGAACAACTTTCAAATTATGAGTGTTGTCGGCAATGCGGTCTCACTCTGCTAGCAAATGAAATTGCCGAACAGCGCTGCCTGTCATGCAAAAGTAACTCGCCCTACTTTGATCAAAGCTACTGCCTAGATCGATATGACGGAATGCTACAGCCAGCACTTCACCAGCTCAAATATCAAGGGCGTCTTGCTTGTGCTCATGGGCTTATATCCGCATGGAATCAGCTGATGACTGAAAGTGTCCAGAATATACAAGCAGACTACCTGCTGCCAGTTCCCCTGAGCCAAGAAAAGCTGTGCGTTCGAGGATTTAATCAAAGCTGGGAATTAGCTAGGCGTATTCACTGCATCAATCCAATACACAAAAATCCGCACATCTTGCTGCGCCAGCATCACACTCAAGCTCAAGCTAAAGAAAACCGAGCAAATCGATATCGAGCTATTCAAAACATGTTCACCGTCAACCCCAAATACAAAGCGCAACTTGAATCTGCCACTATCATTGTTTTTGACGATGTGATGACTAGCGGAGCCACCTTAAATGAGATCGCCCGCGTTCTAAAGGACAATGGCGTATCTCGGGTAATTAATTGGGTCTTACTAAGAACACTACGCCCAATCCATAGTATTTAAAGCAAGGTCAGGACATGTTTAATATTGTTTTATTCGAACCAGAAATTCCGCCAAATACAGGCAATATCATTCGCTTGTGTGCGAACACGGGTGCCAAATTACACTTAATCGAGCCACTGGGTTTTCCGATGGAGGATGCGAAACTTCGCAGAGCAGGTCTGGACTATCACGAGTTCGCTAAAGTAAAGGTGCATCAAAATTGGGCGCAATTTATTGCGAATGAACAACCCAAGCCTGAGCGTATTTATGCACTAACTACCAAAGGCTCAGGAAAGTTTCATGATGGCCGATATTTACCTGAAGATTATTTTGTTTTTGGCTCGGAAACTAAAGGCATCACCGAAGAAGTGCGGAACTCGATTCCAGTACCCAACCAAATGCGCTTAGCAATGCAAGATAGCAGCCGCAGTTTAAATCTCTCGAATACGGTAGCGATTGTGGTGTATGAAGCATGGCGCCAAAACGGATTACTTGGCGGAAGTTAAGAAGTCTAAACTTCAACCCTAGGATCGCGCCCCATCAGTTTTTTGAGAGCCTCCTGTGGCGAGAGTTTTCCAGATAGAACTTCACTCATCATGGTAGTAATGGGCATCTCAACACCTAAACGAGTCGCAAGATTGCCAACGGCAGAAGCGCATAAGACACCTTCGGCAACGTGACCTAAGTTGCCTAAAATTTCAGGCAATGGTTTTCCTGCGGCAAGAGCCAATCCAACCCGACGATTACGAGAAAGATCGCCAGTGGCAGTCAAGATCAAATCGCCCACACCAGTTAACCCCATACAAGTCTCTGGCCGTCCACCAGCAGCCTTTACTAGACGCATCATCTCCGCAAGACCGCGAGTTAATACTGCAGCGCGGGCATTGAGACCAAGATCTAAACCATCGCCAATACCAGCAGCAATTGCCAAAACATTTTTAATGGCACCGCCTAACTCAACACCGACCAAATCGTCGCTGGCGTAGATACGCATATTCCCATGATGAAATGCACCTTGAACAATGTCGCATAAGGCATTTGATTTGCTTGCAATCGTTAATGCGCATGGCATACCGTTACCTACCTCTTGCGCAAAACTGGGTCCTGATAAAGCGCCATAGGCATGCTGAAGACCGTGGCTATGAAGCTTGTCTTCACGGTCTACAACTTGATGCGGCAACAAGGTAGTGCTGGGCTCTAAACCCTTGCACAACCAAACGATATTGAGTGGATGTTGAGCAATGCGCAATACCTGCGCCACTGTTTCTGATAAGCCCGACATCGGAGTGGCAATGACTAAGAGGTCATTTTCAGAGAGGCGCTCAATGGCGCGCTCCAAACTACCCTCTAAGCGCAAGCCTTGAGGCAGTTGGACGCCCGGCAAATAAATGGCGTTTTCGCCAATGCGCTGAATAACCTCTAACTGCTCAGGACTGCGCGACCATAGACAAACATCACCCGACTGAAGATGGCGCGCAGCTTGCACGGCCATAGCAGTTCCCCAAGCTCCAGCTCCAAGCAGTGTCACTTTCATGATCTGTGGGCTTTAATAAACTGGTTTAGTGAGGAAGAATAATTTTGCCTTCATCAGTAGCGCTGCTCTCCGTTGCGGCAGCTTGTGCAGCCTGCATGATGCGATGCTCATACATACCGTGGAAATTAATTTCATTTAAATGAATTGGCTGGAATCCAGCACGGCTAATAGTGTCTGCAATATTTGAGCGCAAGTAAGGATACAAAATAGTTGGGCAAGCAATACCCAACATAGGATCAATTTGCTCGGGCGGAATATTGCTAAATTCGAAAATACCTGCTTGTTTTGCTTCAACTAAAAAAAGTACTTTGCTATCCACTTTGGCAGTTACTGTTGCAATTAAGGCAACCTCAAAAATTTCATCGCTCAAACGGGCTATCGCAACATCCACCTCAACCTCGACTTGTGGTTCAGCAGCAACCAGTAAAATTTGTGGGGCATTTGGTTGCTCTAAAGATAAATCCTTGAGATAGATCCGTTGAATACGGAAACCAGGCTCTTTTGATTGATCAGCCCCATCCGGAGCAGCAGTAGTTGATTCTGTCATAAAAGCTTTCTGAGTAAATTGTTAGGCTAGTAGCGGATCAAGTTGGCCGGCACGATCTAGAGCAACTAAGTCGTCAAAACCGCCAACATGAGTTTCCCCAATGTAAATCTGCGGCACGGTACGGCGTCCCGTCCGAGTCATCATGATCTCGCGCTGGGCAGGATCGCGATCAATCAGAATCTTCTCTAAATTAGTCACGCCCTTCTTTTGCAAAAGCTTCTCTGCCATAACGCAATAAGGGCAGACTTGGGTGCTGTACATGGTGACTGATGGCATATAGGACTCGCTGGTTATTTGACTAATGGCAATGCGGCAGCTTGCCAAGCTTGAACGCCGCCATCTAGAGTGGCTACTTCAGCAAAACCTAGTTTTTGTACCTCAGCGACGGCCTTTCGAGAGCTCGCACCAGTTTCACAAACCAAAATTAGCGGGTTTTTACGATCCAATTTGAGTTTTTCAATCCTGGTGGCAATCTCATTCGATGGAACATACTTTGCACCCGGCAAATGGCCAGCCTTAAACTCACCCTCTGGGCGGAGGTCTATCACGGCGGCTTTACGGCGATTTATCCAAATGGTAGCTTCTGTAGGAGATAAGCCTTTTCCGCTAATTAGCGTAGATAATGTCGGTAGGAAAAGCGCTGTGCCCGTAACCAGCATGAGGGCAATAAGCGCTAAATTATCAATTTGAGTGAGAAAGTTCATCACCGGATTATAGAATGGCTCTATGAAACAACTTGTCCTTATTCGTCACGGTGAATCCGCCTGGAACCTAGAAAACCGCTTTACTGGTTGGGCAGACGTTGACTTAACCCCAAAAGGCACCGAACAGGCCCTTGCCGCAGGGGAAAACTTGCGTAAAGCTGGCTATGAGTTTGATGTGGCCTACACCTCAGTCTTGAGAAGAGCCATCCGCACCCTGTGGCACGTGCAGGACACCATGGACCTCATGTGGTTACCCGTGGTTCATAGCTGGAGACTGAATGAGCGTCACTATGGCGCCCTGACTGGTCTCAACAAAGCCGAGACTGCCGCCCAATACGGTGATGCGCAGGTCCATATATGGCGCCGGTCCTACGATGTACGTCCACCACTACTAGAGCCAAATGATGAGCGCAATCCGCAACATGATCGCCGCTATGACAAACTGAGCCCCTCCGATATTCCTTTGGGCGAGTGCCTAAAAGACAATGTTGAGCGTGTTTTACCGCTATGGAATGAATCCATTGCCCCAGCCCTCAAAGCGGGTAAGCGCGTCTTGCTAGTCGCCCACGGCAACAGTATTCGGTCTTTAATAAAGTATCTCGACCAGGTTTCTGATGAAGACATTATGGAAATTAACGTTCCTAATGGTATCCCGCTTGTTTACGAGTTAGATGACAATCTCAAGCCCACTCAGCATTTTTACTTGGATTAAGGTAAAACAGAAGCATGCGCGTATTTTTCAAGAACTTTGCCCTCGTCTCTGTTGGCCTCATTGCTGGGGTTGCAGCCACCATTCAACTATCCGCCACTGCTCAACAGAGCACGACGCTGCCTCTAGATGAGCTACGGACATTGTCCAATGTATTTGCTCAAATTAAACGTGAATACGTTGAGCCGATTGAAGACAAACAATTACTGACTGATGCAGTCAAAGGCATGGTGAGCAGTTTGGATCCTCACTCCACTTATCTTGATAAAAAAGATTTCTCAGAAATGCAAGAGCAAACGAGTGGTAAGTTTGCTGGCCTAGGAATTGAAATCACCTCTGAAGATGGTGTTGTCAAAGTACTCAACCCGATTGAGGATAGTCCTGCTGCACGTGCCGGCCTCCAAGCCGGGGATTTAATCACTCGCTTGGATGACAAACCAGTTCGTGGCATGTCGCTTGATAAGGCAGTGCGCACCATGCGCGGCGCACCAGGCACCAAAATTACTTTAACTGTTTTTCGCAAAAGTGAAGAACGTAGTTTCCCAGTCACAATCACTCGTGCTGAGATTAAGGTGCAATCTGTTAAAACCAAAATATTGGATAACAATATTGCTTGGGTCCGAGTCACTAGCTTTCAGGAGCGTACTGTTCCGGATCTCGCCAAGAAGTTAACTGAACTTGCTAATCAAGATCCTAAAATGAAGGGCATCATTCTTGATCTCAGAAATAATGGCGGTGGATTACTACAGGGTGCCGTAGGTGTTGCTGCAGCCTTCTTGCCAGCCGATGCAGTCATCGTCTCAACCAAAGGACAGACAGCTGACTCTAAGCAAGTCTTTAATGCCACGCCAGCAATGTATCGACTCAGCGAACCTGGAGATCCTTTAGCAGGCGTACCTGCCGTGTTCAAAAAACTACCTATGGTCGTTTTAGTAAACGCCTACTCTGCGTCTGCTTCTGAAATTGTTGCTGGCGCCTTACAAGATTACAAACGCGCAACTATTATTGGTAAGACTACCTTTGGTAAGGGTTCAGTCCAAACGGTCCGTCCCCTGACTAATGATTCGGCACTGAAGATTACTACGGCTTATTACTACACGCCGAGTGGAAAATCGATTCAAGCTTACGGCATCAAACCCGATATCGCAGTAGATCAAAATAAAGATGGCGATCCAGATGATGTACTGATCACACGCGAGATCGATAGCGAGAAGCACTTGCGCAATAAACAATCCTCAGAAGATAAGTTGGCTGCCGATCGTGAAAAACGCCGCTTAGAAGAGCTACAACGCATTGAAGAAAAAAATGCGAAGAAGACTCCCGAAGAAAAAGAGAAAGACAAGTCCAAGAAGCCTGTAGAACTCGGTGGTGCAGATGACTTCATGCTCTCTCAAGCAGTTGCATTTATCAATGGTGAGCCTGTCAAACGCTCAGCCTCTAAGCTAGAGTAAGCTATAGCAGAGGTATGTCCATGAATGATGAGCAGCTACTTCGCTACTCGCGGCATCTGCTGTTAGAAGAAATTGATGTAGAGGGCCAAGAAAAGCTGCTGAGCTCACGCATCCTCATCATTGGTGCGGGCGGCTTAGGCAGCGCTGCTGCACCCTACTTAGCGGCTGCAGGTGTTGGCACCATCACGCTGATAGACCACGATACAGTTGAGCTCACCAATTTGCAGCGTCAAATTATGCACAGTCAACGGTCGATTGGTAAGAGCAAAGTAAGCTCGGGCAAAGAGTTCTTGCAAGGCATTAATCCAAACCTGATCATTACGACGCATGAAGTAAAAGCTTCAGAAGCTCTACTAGATAGCCTGCTACCAAACATCGATATTGTTTTGGATTGCACGGATAACTTTGCCACTCGCCACTTGATTAATGCTGCCTGTTTCAAGCATCAAGTTCCCCTAATCTCGGGATCGGCACTACAGTTTGATGGGCAAATCAGTGTTTTTGATTTTCGGAATCCAGCCTCGCCTTGCTATGCCTGCCTCTTTTCTCCAGAAGATCGACCTGAGGAAGTCAGTTGCGCCAGCATGGGCATATTTTCCCCACTAGTCGGCATTATTGGCGCGATGCAAGCAGCGCAAGCATTGCAAGTATTGATTGGATTTGGACAGCCTCTAGTGGGAAGAATGTTGCTTTGGAATGCGCTCAATACTCAGATTGATGAGATCCGTATTTCTAGAAATCCGGAGTGTGTGGTTTGCAGTCAAGCCCACTAAGCCAGTAACGCTTCGAGCGCAGCCGCCTGCTCCTTAGGCTCAATTGCTTTGAGTACTGGTCCGATACGCGACTTTAGCAAGCCAACATCTGCTTTCAAGATCTCCCGCTTAACTAATAATAGTTGGCTAAAGTGCATTGAGAAATCCGTCAGACCTAAGCCCAGCAGCAACCTCGTCATCGAGGGATCACCCGCCATCTCGCCACAGACCGCCACTGGAATATTAGCTCGCTTGGCTTGATCAATAATGCTGAACAATAAATTCAGGATAGCCGGATGGTAAGGGTCATACAGATGGGCAACTGCGTGGTCCGCCCGATCGATTGCCAAGGTGTACTGAATCAAATCATTGGTGCCAATAGATAAGAAATCAAAGCGATTAATAAATAATGGCAATACCAAAGCAGCCGCAGGAATCTCAATCATGGCGCCGACTTGAATATTGGGGTTAAATGCTTGCCCGCGTTGATGCAGCTGCTGCTTAGCTTTTTCAATCAAGCGCAATGTCTCGTCTATTTCCTTTACATGCGCTAGCATCGGAATCATGATCCGTGCCTGACCATGCGCTGAGGCTCTTAAGATCGCTCGTAATTGAGTCAAGAAAATTTCAGGCTCAGTTAAAGACCAACGAATAGCTCGCAACCCCAAAGGCGAAGTACCGGTCTCAGATAGATCCGAGCTAGAACCGAGTGCCTTATCAGCTCCAACGTCGATAGTACGAATATTTACTGGCAAGCCATGCATCAAATCGACTACTCGGCGGTATTCTTGATATTGCTGCTCTTCATCTGGAAGTGCTTGCTTACGGTCCATGAATAAAAATTCGGAACGAAATAAGCCAACCCCAATGGCCCCCAAATCCACTGCTTGCGCAGCATCTTCCGGCAATTCAATATTAGCCAAAAGCTCGATGGCAACGTGATCAACAGTTGTAGTGAGCGAATGTTTAAGCTCCTGTAACTTGCTCGTTGCCAAAATCGCCTGCTCTCGCAAGAGACGGTATTCAGCAAGCAACTGCTCATCAGGAGCAACAACGACAACACCATGCTCGCCATCAATCACTAACCAATCACCATGGCGAATCATTTCACTAGCATGGCGCACACCCACTACTGCAGGAATCTCCATACTGCGCGCAACAATTGCCGTATGCGAGGTCTTACCACCCAAGTCAGTGACAAACCCTGTAAAGGCATGCTCCTTAAATCGCAACATGTCATGCGGGGCGATATCATGCGCCACAATAATGGCATCGATCCCAATATCACTAGGTGACAATAAATCGGAATCGCTTAAGGTATCTTTTTTCTGAGCGTTGAGGGCCTTGAGTACTCGCTCTGCAACCTGGCGAATATCATTTGCGCGCTCTTTAAGATAGGTATCTTCAATCTCCGCAAATTGCTCTAAGAGATCATTTAATTCTGTTGTCAAAGCCCAGGCAGCATTCAAGCGTTGGGTACGAATCAGCTTCAGTGGCTTTTCAGTCAGGGCAGGGTCAGCCAAAATCATGCCATGTACATCTAAAAATGCCGCCATCTCTTGAGGCGCATCTTTAGGTAAACCTTGTCGTAATTGCGCTAACTCCAGACGCACTTGATCAAAGGCATCTAATAACTTTTGGGCCTCAGCCTCTTCTTTGCCGACTTCAACCAAGTAATGACTTACCTCTAATGCTGCACGAGAAATCAGCACAGCTTTGCCAATGGCAATGCCATTGGATACTGGGATACCGTGCAAAGCAAAAGTCATCCTATATACCCTCACCAAATCGATCGTTGATCAAGGCAGTTAAGGCCTGCATCGCTTCATTCTCTTGATCGCCTACTGTTTCTAGAGTCACCGTACTTCCTATACCAGCAGCTAACATCATCACACCCATAATACTTTTTGCGTTGATTTGACGGCCGTTACGAGATAGGTAGATTTCGCATGGAAACTCAGCTGCTAGTTGGGACAACTTCGCTGAAGCGCGCGCATGTAAACCTAGCTTATTAATAATTTCAATTTCAGCAACCGGCATAGCCCACCTTATTTTTCAGTAGTTTCTTGTATGGCCTTAGAACCCAAACGCAAAATTCCATTTTGACCACCTTGAAGTGCTTTGTGAGCCAAGTCCTCTAGGCCTTCACTGCGATGGGAGATGCAACGCATCAGCATCGGCAAGTTCAATCCTGCAAGGACAATGATTGGGGTATTTAGACCAGACAATGGCCCTAAGGCTTCAAGCTTGGAGGCTACGTTGGCAGGGGTTGCACCCATCACATCAGTGAGTATCAAGATGCCCTGACCCGTATTGACTCCGTAGGCTGCCTTTACAACGCGGTCAAAGCTGACTTTAGTGTCTTCATAAGGCGGAATGTCTACCGCTCTGACACCCTCAGGCAGCACGCCGAAAGTATGCTCAGCAAAACCCAGCATCGCACTTGCGACTGGAGTATGAGCAACAATAACGATTCCAACCATGTTTATGCAATTGCCTTTTCGAGCGCTGTTAACCAACATTGTGAAACATCAAATCCACTCTGCTCAGTAATTTCTACAAAACACGTTGGGCTAGTTACATTAATCTCTGTAAGGTAAGACCCAATGAGGTCTAATCCTACCAAGAACAAACCGCGCGCATTCAAAATAGGGGCCAGTCGCTCTGCGACCTTCTTTTCGGCATCCGTTAAGGGCATTGCGACACCTTTACCACCAGCAGCCAAGTTGCCGCGGATCTCCCTGCCCTGCGGAATACGAGCTAAGGCAAACGGAACCACTTCACCACCGATTAAAAGAACCCGTTTATCGCCCAGTGCAATCTCTGGCAAGAATCGCTGCACCATCAAAGTGCGAGCACCATTCTCACCCAAAGTTTCTACGATACTGGCCAAATTCAATCCATCTGGACCCACGCGGAAAACCCCCATTCCCCCCATGCCATCCAAAGGCTTAATCACGATATCCTCATGCTCTTGATGAAATACTTCAATCGCACTAAGTTCGCGCGTAATGAGGGTTGGCGGTATGAGTTCAGGAAATTCAGTAATGGATATTTTTTCGGAGTGATCCCGAATGGCCATCGGATTATTAAGGACTTTCGCACCCTGACGAGTTGCAGCTGATAGCAACCAAGTGGTGTTGAGGTATTCAATATCAAATGGTGGATCAGTACGCATCAAGACAGCATTAAATGTATTTAATGGACGACTCTCTGCAGAGCCTAAATCAAACCAAGTTGTGCTACTCGGCTTAATAACTAGAGACTGGCAGTCAGCCACTACAAAGTCGTCCCTCCAAAGAATATGACGGCTTTGACAAAACCAAAGCTGATGACCTGCCGCTTGCGCAATACGCATCATTGCCAAAGTGGAATCTTTACTGACCTTAAAAGATTCCAAGGGATCGGCAATGAAAAGAAGGTCCATCGTTACACCCAAGTAGAAGAAATTAAATTAAGCCGCTTCTGCATTCGGATCTGAACGCTCAAGCTCTAGGGAGGCGGCTAACAGAGCTAGACGAGCAACGACGCCATAAAGATAAAAACGATTCGGTGCTGCGCTACCGGGCTTAGCTCCCAAGTCTGGCATCGAATTTTGCTCAAATGCTAAGGGTACAAAATGCATGCCTGGTGCATTGAGGTTCTCATCGGGGCCACGATCGGTATGCACGCGATAGAAGCCACCGATGACATAACGATCGATCATGTACACCACTGGCTCGGCAACTGCTTCATTGACTTTCTCGAAGGTATACACACCCTCCTGAATCAATACATCGCTCACTTCAAGACCTTCTTTAACTACACTCATTTTATTGCGGTCTTTACGGTTCAAATCTTTAAGCTGTGAAGGGTCATTGACTACCATCACACCCATGCCATAAGTACCAGCATCCGCCTTGACAACGACGTAAGGCTTTTCTTTAATGCCGTATTCACGGTATTTCTTGGCAGTCTTCTTGAGTATCTTTTCGACAGCTACTTGCAACTCTTCTTCACCTTTGCGCTCATGAAAATTGACGTTAGAGCAACTAGTGAAATAGGGGTTAATCATCCACGGATCAATATCGACCACCTTGGCAAATTTCTTTGCAACTTCATCATAAGCTGCGAAGTGATTAGACTTGCGGCGAATATGCCAACCCGCATGCAAACCTGGCAAGAGATATTGTTCATGCAAGTTTTCTAAAATCGGAGGAATGCCTGCTGATAAGTCATTGTTCAGCAGAATTGAGCATGGATCAAAATCCTTTAATCCTAAGCGTTGCATCTTTAGCCCGAGGCGTGACAATGGCTCCATCAGTAGACGATTGCCATCCGGTAAATCAATCCAGGTCGGCTTTTGAATTTCGTCAGACAAGGTGCCCAAACGAACATTAAGGCCTGCTTGACGCAAGATCGAGGAGAGGCGTGCGATATTTTGTAAATAAAACGTATTGCGAGTATGCCGCTCTGGTATCAACAGCAAATTTTTTGCTTCTGGGCAAATCTTTTCAATTGCCGCCATTGCGGCCTGAACTGCCAAAGGCAGCATCTGAGTTGAGAGATTATTAAAGCCACCTGGGAAAAGGTTCGTATCGACCGGTGCTAGCTTAAATCCAGCATTACGCAAATCCACTGAGCAATAGAATGGTGGAGTGTGCTCCTGCCATTCAAGCCTAAACCAGCGCTCAATGGTGGGGGTTGCTTCTAATACCTTCGACTCGAGATCGAGAAGAGGGCCGCTAAGGGCGGTGATGAGATGTGGGACCATTCCACCATTGTAAGATTTTTTAAAAGAAAGACGCGGAATCCGAGGATCCCGCGCTTAAAAATCGGGCAGCCAACCAAAGCCGCCCGATAAGGGGTAAATCTACTGATTAAGACTCGTAGGCAGACTCGCCGTGTGAGCTGACATCCAAGCCTTCGCGCTCTTCATCTTCCTTAACACGCAAGCCAATCACCATATCCACCAGTTTGAAGGCTATATATGACACCACTCCGGACCAAATCAAGGTAACAATCACACCCTGGCTCTGAATCCATAACTGGCTAGCAATAGAGTAATCAGGAGCCGCAGCATTAGCCACGTAATCCCAAATGCCTGTTCCGCCTAATGCTGGATCTGCGAACACACCGGTTAACAAAGCGCCCAAGATACCGCCAACGCCATGCACACCAAATACATCCAAGCTGTCATCTGAGCCCAAAAGCTTCTTGAGACCAGAAACACCCCATAAGCAAATCACGCCAGCAAGAGCACCGATAACGAGTGCACCCATTGGGCCAACAAAACCAGCAGCCGGAGTAATTGCAACTAAACCGCCTACGCAACCAGATGCAGCGCCCAACATAGAAGGCTTGCCTTTAGTAACCCACTCAGCAAATGACCAGCCCAATACTGCAGCAGCTGTTGCCAATAATGTGTTTACGAATGCCAAGGCTGCGCTGCCGTTTGCCTCGAGAGCTGAACCAGCATTGAAACCAAACCAACCGAACCACAAGAGTGAAGCACCAATCATGACGAACACTAAGTTATGCGGCTTCATTGCTTCTTTGCCATAACCCAAACGCTTGCCAATCACAAATGAACCTACTAAGCCTGCAATCGCAGCATTAATATGAACAACGGTACCGCCAGCAAAGTCGAGAACACCCTTCTGCCACAACCAACCAGCACGAGCTGTAATTGCTTCCAGTGATGCTGCATCTTTAATGTCATCAGGACCAGGCCAGAACCAAACCATATGAGCGATTGGCAAGTAGCTGAAAGTAAACCAAAGAATGACAAACAACACGATTGCAGAAAACTTCGCACGCTCAGCAAATGAACCAATGATCAAGCAGCAGGTAATCGTGGCGAACGCAGCTTGGAAGGTCATAAATACATACTCAGGAATCACAATACCCTTACTAAAGGTAGCAGCAACTGAGTCTGGCGTAATGCCTTGCAAGAACAAGCGATCAAGTCCACCAATAAATGGGCTGCCTTCAGTAAATGCAAAGCTGTATCCATAGAGTGACCACAACACAGTCACCAATGCAAAGATAAACATGCACTGTACGAGTACAGAAAGAATGTTCTTGCTACGTGTTAAACCACCATAGAACAAAGCCAATCCAGGCAATGTCATCAAGATTACTAATGCAGTACACACCATCATCCAAGCCGTATCGGCCTTGTTAGGAACTAATGCAGGTGCGGCAGCTACTGCAGCGGCGGCTGCAGCGGCAATTGGCTTGGCTTCATCAGCAAAAGCCGGCGAAGCCACCATGACGCTGGTTGCACCAATGGCTAAGGCCATTGCGCTTCCAGCTAGGAGTCGTTTCATCCAAGTGAACATTGTAAACCTCTCTTTAAAGTGCTGACGCGCCGGTTTCACCGGTGCGAATGCGTATGACGTGCTCAATTGGGGAGACAAAAATCTTGCCGTCACCAATCTTGCCAGTACGAGCTGATTTTTCAATTGCTTCAATCGCTCGCTCCAAGATGCCATCTTCAACAGCAGCTTCAATTTTTACCTTAGGCAAAAAGTCGACTACGTACTCAGCACCGCGATATAACTCGGTGTGACCTTTTTGACGACCAAAGCCTTTAACTTCAGTGACGGTAATGCCCGAAATTCCCACTTCCGAGAGAGCTTCGCGCACTTCGTCAAGCTTGAAGGGCTTGATGATTGCGGTAATTAATTTCATACGTTTCTCCGTTCAGAGGAAGGAATTAGAAAGTTTTGGTAAGTGTAAGAACACCAGTTGAACCAGCTAAATTCTTGCCTGTTGGCGATGCATAGTTGTATAAACCTGAAGAATTTTTTCCTGCATTGGTGCCGATATAAGCGGCAGCTAAAGATAGGCCGCCTCCAAAGTCTTTAGTTACACCTAATTTCCAATCTGTATAGCTATACAAGCTTGAGTTAGATGTACCTGCGACTGTTCCAGAAATATACTGATAGCCAACGTGTGCATTTACTCCAAGGCCCCAAATGCCAGTATCGTAGTTAACAGTTAAATCAGGATAGTAGGATCCAGAGCTGTTTTGGTTTCCAAATGTATTGGTTACTGCATAAGAAAACTTCAAGAAACCAGTTACTGGACCGAATGTATAGTTTTGAGCCGCATAAATCTCTGTTGTATTTGGATTTACGTTGGTACCGGAGAAGTTTCCGCTTGTTGGGTAGTAGTACTGCAATACACCCAAGTCAGATGCAAAACCTTCACCAATTAACTCCTTCTTTACACCGGCATAAAAGTCCATTTCAATACTTGAAGCTACTGAGGGGTTTAAGTTATTCACCCAAGAGATTGAGCTATTCCAGTTTCCAATATAGAAACCGCTTTCATGCGCATAATCAAATCCGCCTTGAATGGCTGGTCTCAGGTTTGACTGAGAAACACCACGATAGCGATAGTCACTTACCAAAGAAATATTAGCTGTAATAGGACTCACCTCTGGAGCTGCTGGTGCAGCTGCAGGAGCTGATTGTGCAAATGCTGCAGTTGCGAATAAGCCAGATGTTGCGAGAGCGATGGCTGTCTTTTGAATCGTTTTCATGTGATGTTCCTTGCTGTGTGTAATGAAAATGGATGAATGTTTTATTGCATGAGGTGATCATGAATGTCGGGAGACTCCTGCATTTGTCACAATTCCCTCAAACCATGCAAATGCCCTTTTTTGGTGCTTATTTATGCACCAATATGGTACAAATTCTCTGTTTTGAGCTATTTCTGCAGGTTTTTAGCTCTACAACTTAAAATAAGAACTGTATCTTTTAAGCAAATTCAATAGAACGGCGGCCAGCATCATGCAAAAACCAGGCGAAATCCTAGAACAAATTCAGCGCATTGCTAGCGATATGCAAAACAAAGTTGGTGACGCTATTCGCAATTCACCGGCGCAAGAAATCGAAAAGAATGTGCGCGCCATGATGAATCAAGGTTTTCAGAGGATGGATCTGGTTACTCGCGAAGAGTTTGATCTGCAATCTAAAGTACTAGCTAAGACCAGAGAGAAGCTGGAAGCTCTTGAAGCTAAGGTTGCCGCCCTAGAAAAATCTTAATTAGAATTTTTGAATTGTAAGCTTGGGGTTTTACGTTTTAAGTCTATCGACTCAGGCTTACTCTGGACGAAACTCATCAAAGAAGTTTGAGTAGGCCTCTTCAGAAAAAAACTGTTTCGCATTCACTCTCGCGGGTGCAGTATGCAAAACTGAAAGTTGATAAATCCGAGCACCGCTATCTGGCGTGATTCTGGTGATCCAACGCACTCGCATAGACTGCTCTACTGCACCAGTAGATTTGAATTCTAGAAAATAATCTTTAGTTGATAGACGCTGACGATTAGCAGCTTGATAAGAAGCATCTAGAGCTGCTGCACTTTCAATATTCACGCCCGCCCTACCAAACAGGTTGCCCTGAAGTTGTTCCAACAATTTTGGCGCAAGCGTGATTTGATCTTTACTTAGTTGAATGGTGCTCACTGAATAAATATCATCATCGATTTTTACTGCTTCCAAGATTTGCGGAATTTCTTGGCTTTGATATGGGATTTTCCGCTCTATCTTTTCAGGCTTACCGGGAAATAATGCGCTGTAACCTTCCTGAGAAGACTGCACTGTACGCCAATCCAACTTGGGGCTGCAAGCAGAAAGCAGTAATGCAAACGCTAAAACTAACCCAAGCTTTTGGACTATTCGTTTAGACAACGCCTGCCTCATGCGCTTGCTGGTCAGCATGGTAGCTGGAGCGCACCATCGCGCCCACTGCAGCATGTGAGAAACCCATGGCATAGGCCTCCTCTTCGAAACGCTTAAACATATCGGGATGGACGTAGCGCTGAACTGGCAGATGATGTCCTGAAGGAGCCAAGTACTGGCCGATGGTCAACATGTCGATATTGTGCTCACGCATATCGCGCATGACCTCTAAAATCTCTTCATCCGTTTCACCCAAGCCAACCATCAAACCACTCTTAGTTGGAATATGCGGGAAGCGCTCTTTGAAGTCTTTTAATAACTTCAGAGAGTGGGCATAGTCCGCGCCAGGTCTAGCTTGTTTATATAAACGGGGGACTGTTTCCAGGTTATGGTTCATCACATCTGGTAAGCCTTGCGGCGCATGCTCAGAAAAAATATCCAAAGCTTTATCTAAACGACCCCGAAAATCTGGAACCAACACTTCAATGCGTGTATTAGGAGATAAGCCTCTTGATTGAGAAATACAATCTACATAATGCATGGCACCACCATCACGTAAATCATCACGATCCACACTAGTGATCACCACATAATTTAATTTCAGAGCAGCAATGGTACGAGCTAAATTACCAGGCTCTTTTGTATCCAATGGATCTGGCCTGCCATGTCCCACGTCACAAAATGGACAACGACGCGTACATTTATCACCCATGATCATGAAGGTGGCCGTACCCTTGCCAAAACATTCACCAATGTTAGGGCAGCTGGCTTCTTCGCACACAGTCACTAATTCATTTTCACGAAGGATCTTTTTAATTTCAGAAAAACGAGAGTTACCAGAAGCAGCTCGAACGCGAATCCAGTCCGGCTTCTTAAGCACTTGCTCTAAGGGCACAATTTTGATTGGAATACGCGCGGTCTTCTCGCTCGACTTTTGCTTGCGCGAAGCGTCGTAGTTGAGATCCTGACGACTATTAGTACTATTGGCTACGGAATCGAGGTCTAGCTTATTGGTGGTCATGATGAAATCAGTTGCTTTTGCAAATGCCCTAAGAGGGTTTGACTAATAATGTCTATATTGTCCTTGATCCCGAGGGATTGCATATCTACCGTCCTTAAGCCCTCATAACCACATGGGTGAATACGGGCAAAAGCCGCTAAATCCGTAGAAACATTCAAGGCAAGCCCATGATAGGAGCAGCCCTTAGAGACTTTGAGACCCAAAGCGGCAATCTTGGCACCCTGATACTCCACCAAAGTCGAGACATTTTGAGCAACATAAATACCGGGCGCTCCAGGGAGCCTCTCTGCCGAAATATCAAAATCTGCCAGGGTATCGATCAGGGCCTGCTCAATTCGCGACACTAGCTCTTTTACGAATATTCCTAAACGCCTGAGATCCAACAAGAGGTAGATCACGATTTGCCCAGGGCCGTGATAAGTGATCTCACCACCACGATCTACCTGCACCATCGGAATCTGACTACTAGGTGAATGCAAATTACCCGGATCTCCAGCAAGACCTAAAGTAAATACCGGGGGATGCTCAAGGATCCAGATCTCATCTGGAGTTTCACTATCTCGCTGCTGGGTAAAATCTCGCATTGCTTGATAGGTTGACTCGTAATCAGCAACACCCAAATGTTTTACTAAAAAGGACATGAACGATTCTAGAGAACAACACTAACCAAAGGATGTGTTGATAGGGTGCGATATAACTCATCTAACTGTTCACGGCTCGTTGCAGTAATAGGCAAAGTGATGCCTAAATAATTGCCATCCTTTGATGGACGTTGCTCAACCTTACTCTCATCGAATGTAGGATCAAATTGGCGAGCGATATGCAAAATTGCAGGTAGATATTCTGGATTCGTTTTACCCATCACCTTAATCGGAAACTCGGATGGATATTCAATAAGGGATTTCTGCTCTTCAGTCATGATGATAAATTTTTCTTTCTTTTTTCTTGATTTTTTCTTGATTTTTTCTTTACTCTTGCTTTATGGATTGCGATGATCCGGCATGCCCAACCAAGCGCCAGTGATGATGTTCCGAATGCAATGTAAACGTCGATGGAAAAAATGATCCGCCCCTGGCACGACTTGAACAGTTAACTCTTGAGGTCGCGCCCAATCCAAAACATCGAGCAAGGGAATGGTTTCATCCACTTCCCCATGGATCAAAATCGTATCTGCTGGTACGGGTGCCAATGTCCACTTACCCGCTGCACTGCCCACCATCACTAAGCGTTCAGCAGGACGGCCGAGATCCGCCAATCGTTGCACTAAATGAGTACCAACAAAACTGCCAAATGAAAAACCGGAAACCACTACAGGTAAAGTATTCGCAGCTTGCATCCACGCTTGATCTGATGTTGCCTCGAATTGATTCCAGCTTGATGGGGTACGCATCCAATCAGTGACATGTAGTAAGTCTTCCATTTCACCAACACCATGATCATGCACGCCCGCAGTAGCACCTACGCCACGAAAGTTTGGTCGCACACTGACATAACCCAGTTGGTTGAATGCGCGCGCCATTGTTTGCGCAACCTTGTTGTCCATTGTTCCACCCATGAGGGGATGGGGGTGAGCTACTAAAGCTAAGCCTCTCACCGAGAAGTCTGGATTACTTTTTAATTCATCGGGAAGATCGATAGACATTTCAATTTGTCCTACGACACCCTCAATATGAATTATTTTTGTACGGCTATTCATGAAGTGGACTTTCTCAAATCTTTCTTATGCTAACTGCAGACGCTCTACTGGACGTCCCTGTATTAAGTGCGATTGAATGATTTCCTCAATGTCTTCGGTATCAATAAAGGTATACCAAATGCCCTCTGGATAAATGACCATCACCGGGCCATCAGCGCAACGATCTAAACATCCCGCCTTATTGATGCGAATTTTTCCAGGGCCATTTAATTTCAACTCTTTGACTCGATTCTTAGCGTAATCAAATAATGCAAATGCATTGTGGCGATCACAACAATCTTCGCCATTACTACGCTGGTTTAGGCAGAAAAAAACATGGTGTTTAAAACTCATATGCAATCTCAATTAAGGTTTTAAATTAAAGGTTGACTTATTTCGAAGCACCCAAAATAAAGCTAATGGCAACCATACCACTGAAACCCACTGCATTAATTCATTAAAGTGCAATAGCCGACCTTGGTGCCAGTGTCGTAAGGTCAGGATGAAGTAGGGATTATCCGGCAATAGATTAATTGCAATGGTGGCACTGACCAAACAAACGAGTGCAAGCCAGGCCTTACTGATGCCGGGAAGAGAAAGTGCCCATCTCAGCAGCAAACTTCCCACTAACATTCCCCAAGCTGCTCCAGCTGTAAGCCAAAGCAAACTAAATTCTGCCCCAAATTGCAATGCTGTAAAGGCAATCTTCACTAAAACAGTGAAGCAAAGTAGGCTATTTAAGATTTTCCACTGGGGCGCTTTCACTCGCATCCCCAAGGACAGCAAGAGTCCTGCACCAAGCCAACACATCGCAGTAATGATGGACTCCTGGATGACATGGTTCACCACCATCGTCCCCCAGTCGACTGAGGCAAAAATAGCGTGTCCCCACACTCCCGTACCCAGCCAAGAGCTCTGAGGGTAAATCTGAGACCATGGGAACAGCAAAAACAATGCGCATGCAGCCCAGTTCAAGCCAAACCACTGATCAAATCGACGTCGGATAGCGCTCCCAGAGAGCCACTGGGGACCCAAGGGGATAGCTAACAATCCACCTAACAAGCCGCCCAGCATATTGGCCCACAAGTCCATCTGGCTTGGTATCCGGGTTGGTAGCCAAGTTTGTAAGGATTCCACACTAAAGGCCAATATGGCACTGAAGCTCAACGCGATACCGAGGGCAAGAAAGTTATGCCAACGGGGATAGCAGGCAAAGACCAATAAAAATCCTAAGGGGATATAAGCCAAAATATTGACCGAGACATCAAAAAGGGTAATAAAGCGCGGCAAAGGGGCATCTAACCAAGCCCAAGCAGCAATCCCATTCTGGAAGTTGAAATCAAAGGGATTTAGGCTGACATAAACAATTAATAGCGCATAACTCAAGCTAATAGCCCTGGCCAAAGGCATAGCCTGGAGTGGCCAAACAAACTTCCGAGGGCGCTGATCTTCGTGACGCATCCCATCATTCTAGGTCAGCTAGGTCAGATCTTTCTACAATGGGGAAATGAGCCCGAATTGCATCCTAGAGCGCGTCGCCACTACTAAATCTACTAATGACGATTTATTGGCACGTTGGCGTGCTGGGGAATTGATAGATCCTGTTGCGCGTATTGCGCGTGAGCAGACTGCGGGCAAGGGTAGAGCTGGGAGGGTTTGGCTGTCAAACCCCGAAGACACCCTATGCTTCTCGCTCGCCCACCCTTTCTACAAAAGCCCAAACGAGCTGAGCGGCCTTAGCCTAGTCATTGGCTTAGCGGTCATTGCCGGAATTGCGGCAGCACTTGGCATCAGCGAGACAGCACTACATCGACAAGGTTTGCGGCTAAAGTGGCCGAACGATTTGCTCATTAACAGTGCCAAGCTTGGTGGCATTCTGATTGAAGGAGGTCAGGCCAACCCAAGCTCGCCCACTTGGCTGGTGATGGGTCTTGGCCTTAATTTGCGCAATGTAAATATCATTAAACAGCATTTAGGAGCGAATGCATCTCTCGAAGCAGCTGCCCTCGATCAACTGATGCCCAATCAAATGACGGCTCCTGATACGGAGTTTATTTGGCTAAAACTGATCGAGTCATTTGAGAGCCATATTG
The DNA here is from genome assembly GCF_013307205.1 of Polynucleobacter arcticus. Taxonomy (NCBI): domain Bacteria; kingdom Pseudomonadati; phylum Pseudomonadota; class Betaproteobacteria; order Burkholderiales; family Burkholderiaceae; genus Polynucleobacter; species Polynucleobacter arcticus. The sequence goes on from NZ_CP028940.1 coordinate 1,981,545, forward strand.
CGCAATTTACTCAGCATGGTTTTGGCCACTTTCAACATCGTTGGAAACAATGGGATGCTTATGATGGGCTAGCTGTTTATATTTCTGGGGCAGGCAAAGAACCCATCAGCGGAATTGCTTCTGGAGTGAATGACACTGGCGCCCTTCTCCTCAATCAAAATAACAAAACTATTGCCATCCATGCAGGCGACATTTCTTTACGAGTGCAATCATGAGTCTCTATTTAGTATTTGATATTGGTAATACCCGTCTCAAATGGGCTGCTGTTGAATCTACACAAAACATTGCGGACCGCAATAAGAAATTGTGGGCCTACTCTGGATCTATTAGCAATCAATCCTTCCAATCTCCCGAGTTGCGCGTAGAGCTATCGGATTACATTTCTAAAACGATGCCAAAGCCCGATGCGATTGGATTTTGCTGTGTAGCTGGTGATACTGCTATTCAAAATCTGCGGAGTCTTTTTCCACAGTGGCAAGACCTGAATTGGAAGCAACTCACCGGTGACAGTCCCTATGAAGGCCTTCGCACGCTCTATGAAGATCCAAGTCAGCTCGGTGCAGATCGTTGGGCTGGCGTGATTGGCGCAAGAGCGCTCTCAAGCACCAACACACTGATTATTAATGCCGGGACAGCCACCACCATTGATCTATTGGGTGGCAATGGCGTTCATTATGGTGGCTGGATTCTGCCAGGACTGAACTTGATGCAAGAAAGTCTCTCAAGCAATACGGCCCAACTTCCATTAGCAGTTCGTTCCAGTACCACAGCAGCGCAAGCAAGCTTTGGAATGAATACCAACGGGGCAATGACTGGTGGTTGTGATGCGGCGCAAATGGGGGCAATATTGCGCGCAGCTTATTTAGCCAAAGCAATGAACCATCCTGTTGAACGAATTTGGCTTGATGGTGGCAACGCTAAAATTTTAGCGAATGAGATCAAGCAATTTCCAGAATTAGCTGCGCTTCCGGTCGAGCCTATTGAGGGCTTAGTGTTACGAGGCCTCTGGGCTTGGCTTCTACAAAATCTCTAAGGAAATATCCCCATCTTTATTCGTGCCACTTGAGTATTTAGCTGGTTCGGATCTTACCTAAAAGCGTCGTTGTAGAGCGCTCATATAAAAATGGGATGGCGATTGCTTTGCCACCCCAAGTCTTGACTAGACGCGTCTCTTCCAAGGTATCGATTTCATAATCACCGCCCTTAACGTAAATATCTGGACGAATTTTGGTAATCAGGTTCACCGGGGTCTGTTCAGTAAACAGCACCACCAAATCAACACTTGCCAGTGCAGCCAATAAAGCCTGGCGGTCCGCCTCTGTATTAATAGGGCGATCATCCCCTTTTCCCAACATCTTGACTGAGGTATCAGCGTTCACCCCAACTACCAGGCTAGCCCCCAGCTCTCGGGCTTGAGCCAAATAGCTAGCATGCCCACGATGCAGAATATCAAAGACGCCATTAGTGAACACAAGCGGTCTTGGAAGTGCCGCAATACGAGCATCTAATGCTGATGGGGGGCACACTTTGGACTCAAATGAGGGTAACGGTAAAGAGGTCATAACGTCATATTAATGGCATTGAGATAGACCCGACGATATTTGCGAGAATGTCTTAGACTTGGGTATTCCGGCATAAGCAAAAGGCTCTAAATGATTCGAAGTTTGACGCGGCACTTATTGGCACTGTTTTTGCTAGTACTGGCTATGCAATTGGCGGAGGCAGCCCCCGCAGCATCCTCGAGCTGTAGCCCCCTTTTGTCACACAGCTTTCCAAGGTTACAGGATGAGGTGCCACAGAACCTATGCCAATATCAAGGTAAGGTAATCTTGGTAGTAAACACGGCGAGCTTTTGTGGATTCACTAGCCAATATGACGGCTTAGAGAAGCTATATGCCAAATATAAAGATCGTGGCCTCGTTGTGCTCGGCTTCCCATCAAATGATTTTGGGCAACAAGAGCCTGGGAGCAATAAAGAAATTGCTGACTTTTGTAAAAATACTTATGACGTGAAGTTCCCTATGTTCGCCAAGAGCGCAGTTAGCGGAAAAAATCCGAATCCCTTATTTAAGATGCTGATTGCCAAAACTGGTACGACACCTAAATGGAATTTTTATAAATACCTGATTGATCGCAACGGTAATGTCATAGATGCGTTTGGCAGCATGACTAAACCTACCAGTACCAGCATTACTGGCGAGATAGAAAAACTTCTTGGAGAAAAAATTTAGTGAGTAAGAAAAAAGTTGCCATTATTGGCGCTGGAATATCTGGCCTCGGTTGTGCCTACGCCTTAAGACAGCATCCCGATTTAGATATCACCATATTTGAGGGCGGCAATCATATTGGCGGTCATAGCAATACAGTAGATCTCTCCCTAGAAACACCTCAGGGCAAGATTACTCATGGTGTGGATACGGGGTTTTTAGTTTTTAATCGCAAAACCTATCCTCGCTTGGTTCGGCTATTTGAAGAGATCCAAGTTCCGATTGCGCCTTCAGAGATGTCATTTTCAGTATCCATTGATACCAGTGAAAAAACGGGGGGCGCCAAGAAAATTGAATGGGCAGGCAATGATCTCAATTCTTTCTTTGGACAAAGATCAAACTTGTTTTCACCCTCCTTTTGGAGAATGGCCTATGACATCTTGCGCTTTAACCGTCTCGCTACTCAACTAGCTGAGGAGCAGATTACCGCTAAACTGGAATACTCTGAGCCAGATGAGCGCATTAAAGACTTTCTGGAGCGTAACCGCTTTAGCAACAGCTTTAAAGAAAACTATTTCTTGCCGATGATTGGCGCAATCTGGTCATGCTCAGTAGAGCAGATGCTAGAGTTTCCAATTCAGACTATGGTGCGCTTCTGTCATAACCATGGTCTTTTGCAAATTCAGAATCGCCCTCAATGGCTCACCGTCAAAGGCGGATCCCGAGAGTATGTAAAGTTACTAGTGGCAGCCCTGGAAAAACATCAAGTTAAAGTCTTGCGTGAATCCGTGATTCGGGTCAATGCGAGCCAAACCAAACAAGCTCTAGCCGAAGTCATCACAGCCTCTGGCTCTCATTGGTTTGATGAAGTAGTTATGGCATGCCATAGTGATCAGACTTTAAATTTAGTTCACGGCATCACGCAAGATGCCCGTAATATTTTGGCATCAGTACCCTATCAACAGAACCGTGCAATTTTACATACCGATACCGATTTCTTACCGGCTAACGAGCGCTGCTGGGCTGCATGGAACTACACAGCGAAGTCTGGTGCCACCCCTACCGCACAGCAACATGTGAGCGTCAATTATTTAATTAATCGTTTACAACCCTTACCTAAAGAGCTGCAGCAGACACAAATTATTGTCAGCCTCAACCCACTCACGAATCCCAAGCAACACCTAGTGCATCAAGAAATTCATTACGCTCACCCCGTTTTTGATATGCGCGCTGTACAGGCACAGAAAGAGCTACCCCTCATTCAGGGCAACTCTTCTATTTGGTATTGCGGAGCATGGACAGGCTTTGGCTTTCATGAGGATGGTCTGCGCTCTGGTGAGCTAGTGGCAAAGGATCTGATGGAAAGCATCTCTCATCGAATTCAACTGAACTCCACCCAGCATATTTAATAAATGAATTTGCCAACAATCAATTTTGGAGCGGTACAGCATCAGCGTTTTCGCCCTGCCCAAAATCGGTTTGGTTATGGTGTGTTTACAGTATCCATTCCAATGCGCACACGCAAAGCAGACAATACTTTGCTGAGTAAGCATGGTTTAAGAGACAATCAATTTGGATTGTTTTCCTTCTTTGATCAAGATCACGGAACAGGAAATACCGATAGTCTTGCTTGGATCGAAAAGATACTTCAAGAGAACTGTATTGAGGGTGTTGATGGTGAAATTTGGCTTCAAACCTTCCCGCGAGTGCTTGGCTATGTCTTTAATCCGGTGAGTTTTTGGATCTGCCATAGAGCTGATGGACAAGTGCAAGCGGTACTTGCTGAAGTCAATAACACCTTTGGTGAGCGTCACTGCTACTTACTACATCATGATTCAGGTGCAGCACTCAAATCTGGAGAGACTCTCATTAGCAAAAAAGTATTTCATGTCTCACCCTTCTGCGATGTGCGTGGAGAGTATCACTTCCGCTTCTTATTTCCCCAGGACAGCAACTCCAAACGAAATATCGTTTGTCGGATCGAACTCCACGAAGATGGCGCCCCTTTGATCAATACCAGTGTCAGCGGCTTAGCTGAGCCACTGAGAAAAAGCGTCCTTTACCTTGCATTTCTTCGCTACCCGCTGATGAGTCTCGGAGTCATTGGTAGAATCCATTGGCAAGCATTGAAATTGTGGCTGAAAGGTGTACCCTTTCACTCAAAACCTAAACCACCAGAACTTGAAGTTACTCGATGAATCGCCCCGGTCAATCACTGCTATCTCGCCTCACTTTCTCGCGCCCTGAAAAGCGTGAATCGAAGTTACAACAACATCGCGGCAGTACAAAAACCTTATTAGGTCTTTTGGCGCAATTACGTAGTGGCTACCTTGTCATCACCTTACCCAATAAAGAGGTGAGGGAGTTTGGCAACAGCTCAGACACCCTTCATGCAGAAATTCAAATCTTAGACTGGTCTGTGTTTAAACAAGTTTTATCTCATGGCGATATTGGCTTTGCTGAAAGCTATATTCGGGGCGAATGGAACACGCCTGATCTCAAGGCTGTTCTAGAGTTAGCCATCCGGAATCGCAATATCCTAGAAAAAGCAATCTATGGAAGCTGGCTCGGCTCTTTGGCTTATCGCTTAAAGCATTGGTTTAGGGATAACTCAAAAGCTGGTAGTCGCAAAAATATTCATGCGCACTACGATCTAGGTAACGCCTTCTACACCCTTTGGCTAGACCCCACTATGAGCTATTCGAGTGCGTGGTTCTCTGAGGGCGACCAGCAATTATTGATTGATGCTCAGCGCGCCAAAATCAAGCGCATCCTCGACTCCATTCACGCTAAGGCGGGCGATCAACTCCTGGAAATCGGCTGTGGTTGGGGTGGCTTCATGGAGGAAGCCTTGCGTAATGGCAATCACATCACTGGCCTCACTCTATCGACTGAACAAAAAGCTTTTGCAGACTCCAGACTGAAAAAGGTTATCGCGGAAGTAGGTAGCACAGAGAAATTTGAGGTACGCCTTCAAGATTATCGAGATTGCGCCGAGCAATTTGATGGTATCGCCTCTGTTGAAATGTTTGAGGCAGTGGGCGAGAACCATTGGGGTGAGTATTTCCAAACCCTTGCTAAACGCCTCAAAAAAGGTGGTAGGGCTTGTATTCAAACTATTGTCATTGCAGAAGATCTATTTGATCGCTATCGCCATAGCACTGACTTTATTCAGCAATATGTTTTCCCGGGAGGCATGCTTCCCTCGCCAGCTAGATTTAAGGCTGCAGCCGCTAGTGCTGGTTTAGAAGTCGAAGCAGAATTTACCTTTGGCGCTGACTATGCCAAAACCCTGTGTATTTGGCGCGATAGCTTTAATCACAAGATTGAGGAAATCTATCGCCTCGGTTTTGATGAGGCGTTTATTCGTCTCTGGAATTTTTATCTGATGTATTGCGCTGCTGGATTCTCTGAAAAAAATATTGATGTCGTGCAGTACACCCTTAAACACCAAGGCATGATTAACACGAGTGATACCCTACGCCCATGAAACAAAAAGGAATAGATTCTTTTGCAAACCAGCGGATTTGGGTCATTGGTGCCTCAAGTGGAATTGGTGAGGCTTGTACAAAAGCCTTCATCCAAGCAGGCGCAAAAGTTGCGCTCTCCAGTCGTCGTGCCGAGCGACTAAGTGCCCTCGCACAATCTGGAAAACCAGGGCAAACCTTGGTTCTCCCACTAGATGTAACCCAGAAAGAGCAGCTTGCCTCTGCGTATCACGACATCCTAGAGGCCTGGGGTGGATTGGATCTACTGCTCTTTGTTTCAGGGGTATACACCCCACTACGCGCAGATAATTTTGACTTTGAGGTTGCACAAAAAACAATTGATGCTAACCTGTTAGGCCCTATGAGAGCAGTTGAGATAGTGCTGCCGAACATGCTTCAAAACCACAGCGGTCATATTGCAATTGTAGGTAGTGTAGCGGGATATAGCGGACTTCCAAAGGCGCTAGCCTATGGGCCGAGTAAAGCAGGGATTATCAATTTCTGTGAAAACCTGTATTACGATCTACTCCCACAGGGTGTGAGTGTGCACATGATCTCACCGGGGTTTGTCGCAACAGAAGCTACTGCACAGAATGATTTTGAGATGCCGGCACTCATCACTGCCGACGAGGCCGCAAAAGAAATCCTCACAGGAATTCAAGCTGGAGAATTTGATATCCACTTCCCTAAGCGATTTTCAGGATTCTTAAAATTTCTTAGAATCCTGCCCTATCCACTTTATTTCTGGATCATTCGGCGCTTCGTCAAAATCTAAAGAACTGTTTTTGAACTGCTTTTGAACTACTCGTGAATTATTTGTACTTATCCTTACGGATTTTCTGCTCCAAGTAATCCATCACTAGAATCGCCTTCGCTTTAGTTCCGGCAATCGATGGAGAAGTTACATAACGACCCTGCATCACGATCGTTGGTACGCCATCAATACGGTATGCTTCAGCCATCTGTCTTGCAGCACGCGCTTTCGATATAACGGCAAATGAACGGTATGTTGCCAAGAAAGCGTTACGGTCAATGCCTTGGGAGACTGCCCAATCTGCAATCTCATTTTCAGTCATGAGACGCTTATTTTCTTTATGCATTGCGTACATGACTTTTTCATTCATGGCATCGCCTTTGCCCATTGCCTCTAAGGCATAAAACAACTGACTATGTGGCATGAAGTCATCACGAAACGCAACCGGCACCCTACGGAATGTCACATCTTTAGGTTGACGCTTAACCCATGCGCTTAATTCAGGCTCAAAGTCATAGCAATGGGGGCAGCCATACCAAAAGAACTCAATGACCTCAACCTTGCCCTTCACCTCAACAGGCTGGGGAACAGGCAGAATTCGGTAATCAAATCCTTCTTCGATCTTCGGAGTTTGCGCGCTTGAAAAACCAGAAAAGGAAATTGCCAAACCAATAGTGGCAATAGATAAAAGAATTCGCTTGGATTTAGATAATGTCATCATGATTTACTAGCCTTAATAACGCTTGGTTTAATGCCCATGCCATTGAGCCTGTCTCGCACGGGGTTACTTTCTTCAACACTATTGTATGGACCAACGCGAACGCGCCATAGAGTATTACCTTCACTACTGATCTCACTCAATTGCGACTGAATACCTTGAATAGCTAAGCTTGCCTTTTGTGCATCTGCATCGGCACGTTTATTAAATGCGCCTACTTGCAAGAAATAAATCGCGTCTGATTTTGCTATAGAAGCTGGGGCCACTTCTGCTGGTTTCTTACCTGTAGCTAAATCTCCAATCGGATCTGCTGAATTAGCAGCAGGTGCGATAGATTTTCCTTGTAAAGGCTTGTTCAGATCTAAAGGCTCTACCGGGGCGGCGGCCTCACCCTCTGCGGGGGCCGGACCAGGCTTAATCGTCAACGGGAGATTGGGGGCTCTTACCCCCGGCCGTTCCTGTGGGGTGTTCTTTGAAAGGTAAAACGCAATCACAAACGCCACACCCAATCCAACCCCTAAGCCCAAAATAAAGCCTAGGATGGTACCGCCATACTCCGAGTTTGAAGTATTTGCCTTGGAAATATAGCCAGCCTGTTGATTCGTTTTTTTCATCGCGTCTCCAACCCTCTTTTTTACTTCCGTAGCGCTACTCAACACCCATAGATTACATCTTAGCGGGTGCTGAAACACCCAATACTTTTAAACCATTTTCAAGAACTTGGCGAGTCGCTGAGAGCAAAGCCAAGCGAGCTAACTTCAATGCAGCATCATCCACTAAGACGCGATCTGCGTTGTAGAAGGTATGGAAGTCTCCCGCTAGATCTCGCAGGTAAAAAGCTAAAGCATGGGGCGCCAAGTCTGCAGCGGCATCAGTGAGCATTTCTGGATACTCAGCAAGGCGACGGAGTAGATGGTCAGAAGCCTTACTTTGCAATAAAGAGAGATCTGCGCCCTTTAGATCGGATGCCTGCCCGCCCCATTGAGTCAAGATCGAGCAAATACGTGCATGGGCATATTGCACATAGAACACGGGATTCTCATCGTTTTGCTGCAATGCTAAATCAATGTCAAAGACAAATTCGGTATCGGCCTTGCGAGAGATAAGGAAAAAACGCACAGCATCTCGTCCACGCTGTAATGCAAGCTCACGCTCATCAGCAGTCATCTCTGGCGTAATACCACCAGACCACTCAACTAAGTCACGTACAGTCACGTATGAGCCTGCACGTTTAGAAATTTTTACTTCCTCGCCATGACGCATCACTGTGACCATCTTATGTAGAACATAGTCTGGATAGGTTTTAGGAATATCCCAACCCCGCTTCTGTGCAACTCCCTGCAAGCCAGAGCGTACCCGGGCGATCGTACCGTGGTGATCGCTGCCTTGCACATTAATCACTTTCTGAAAGCCACGATTCCACTTACTGGTGTGATATGCCACATCAGGGACAAAGTAAGTAAAAGTGCCATCGGACTTACGCATGACGCGATCTTTGTCATCGCCATCATCAGTGGTCTTGAGCCAAAGTGCGCCTTCAGACTCATAGGTCTTGCCAATGCTCTCTAATTCTTCAACGATTTTTGCAACACTGCCATCGGTATACAAGGAAGACTCCAAGTAATAGCAATCGAACTTCACACCAAAGATTTTCAAATCGATGTCTTGTTCATTACGCAAGTAAGTAACTGCAAATTGACGAATCGCCTCCGTCTTTTCTACATCGGATAAGTCATCTCGAAAGCCAGGGGCTACTTTATAAGCACTCGCAATCTCAGCAATGTATTCACCGTTATAGGCATTCTCTGGCCATGCGGTATCACCTGGCTTCAAGCCATTTAAACGCGCTTGTACAGATAGAGCTAAATTAGCAATCTGCACGCCGGCATCGTTGTAATAAAACTCACGATGCACTTTGATACCCTGAGTTGCCAATAAATTAGCTAGCGCATCACCCAGGGCGGCCTGGCGGCCGTGACCCACATGCAAAGGGCCAGTAGGGTTGGCTGACACAAACTCAATCATCGCGCTAGGTGCAGGCGCATTCTCAGGAGCCAATTGGCCAAACTGGGAACCGGCTGTCAGCACCTCTTGAACTACTGCCGTTTTAGCGGTATTGCTCAGGCGAAAGTTAATAAACCCAGGGCCAGCGATGTCGCAAGAGGCAATCAGGTCGCTATATCCCGTTTGTTGCTCTAAACGCTCAACCAAAGCTTGAGCCAGTTCTCGAGGATTCAGTTTCCAGGCCTTAGAGAGCTGAAGGGCGATATTGCATGCGACATCCCCATGATCCACTGCCTTAGGGCGTTCCAAGCGCGGCTGGGGCGCCTCACCTAAGCCACGCTCCTGAGCCAAGCCTTGCAGCGCAGCACCGAGCATTTCAATTAAACGATTTTTATTAGTTAACAACATAGATAAGTGAGTTTATCAGGTGGTAAGCTATTGAAATGATCTATCAATTTCGCTCCAAAGCGGGTCCAGACGTGATTATGTTGGCTGACCTGACCCAACGGATATTTGATATTTTGGCTCGCCCCTTAGAGCCCAGAGGGATTTTGACAGTAGAGCAATTACCCCTCCTCATTAGCTCCCTAGAAACTGCCATCCTCAAAGACCTTGAGGAACGAGCTAAAGGTAATACCACCGAACAAGATAATGCTGAAAAGCCAAGGCTAGCCGACAGGCTTGGACAACGCGCCTACCCTTTTTTAGAGCTGATGAAACAAGCTAAGGCTAAAGAAGAGCCGGTGGTGTGGGGCGTTTAATTGGTGCTTAATCGGTATTTAATCGATTGAACTAGCCAACTGGCGACGCACATCCTCAATAGACTCATCACGGCGCTTAGCCAGATCCGCAATCTGGTCGGCAGAAACCTTACCCACATTAAAGTAGCGTGCCTCTGGGTGAGCTAGGTAGAAACCGCTAACGCTAGAAGCTGGATTCATGGCCATAGACTCTGTCAAGGTCATCCCAATATCTTCAGAACCAATCACGCGCAGTAGATCTTTTTTCACTTCATGCGCTGGACAGGCTGGGTAGCCGGGAGCCGGACGAATGCCGCGATATTCCTCGTTAATCATCTGTTCGTTCGTCAAAATCTCATCGGTCGCATATGCCCAAAGATCGGTACGAACACGGTGGTGCATCAGCTCTGCAAATGCTTCCGCTAAACGATCAGCCAAAGATTGCAACATGATTGCGCTGTAGTCATCGTGTTTCGCCTGAAACTCTGCAACCTTTTTTTCAACGCCATGGCCAGTCGTCACTGCAAAGCAGCCCAGGTAATCCGCAACATTCGAATCTTTCGGGGCTACATAGTCTGCCAGGCAACGATTAGGTCGACGGACGCCGTCAACTATTGGACGCTCAGCCTGTTGACGTAAGTTATGCCAAACAAATAGTGGGTGCTCGCGGGATTCATCACTATATAAAACAATATCATCGCCAATTGTGTTGGCTGGATAGAAAGCTACTACCGCATCGGCTTGTAACCACTGACCCTTGATTAACTTATCCAATAGTGCCTGGCCGTCTTCAAAGACTTTACGCGCCTCTACGCCAACGATTTCATCATCGAGGATTGCCGGGAACTTACCGGCTAAATCCCAAGTTTGAAAGAACGGTGTCCAGTCAATGTATTTAGCGATATCACTTAAAGCGAAACTCTTGAAAATGCGACGCCCAATAAATTTTGGCTTCTCAGGTACGTAATGAGTCCAATCAATTAGCTCGCGATTCTTACGCGCAGCTTCTAATGAAATCGTGGGGGACGCTTTTTTGTTTGCATGTTGCTCACGAATTCGAACATAGTCATCACGCAAATCTTGAATAAATTTCTTAGCGCTCTCATCGGAAAGTAAGCTCGATGCTACTGATACGGAACGGGAGGCATCTGGAACATAGACTACTGGACCATCGTAGTGTGGAGCGATCTTGACGGCTGTGTGAACACGGGAGGTCGTTGCACCACCAATCATCAACGGAATCTGGCGCTCACGGAAATAATCATCACGCTGCATTTCTTGCGCGACATAAGTCATCTCTTCCAGTGAAGGTGTGATCAAACCAGACAAACCGACAATATCTGCCTTTTCTTCTTTGGCACGCTTCAGAATCTCTGCACAAGGAACCATCACACCCATATTGGCAACTTCGAAGTTATTACACTGCAACACAACAGTCACAATGTTTTTACCAATGTCGTGTACATCACCCTTCACGGTAGCCATGACAATCTTGCCCTTAGCTTTTGCTTCACCACCAGAGGCAACGTGCAGACGCTTCTCTTCTTCAATATAGGGAATCAAAATAGCGACGGCCTGCTTCATCACACGTGCGCTTTTGACTACTTGTGGCAAGAACATCTTCCCATCACCAAACAAGTCGCCAACGACATTCATGCCATCCATGAGCGGACCTTCAATGACTTCTATCGGCCTGCCGCCTGCACCCATGATTTGCGCGCGCAACTCTTCAGTATCATCTTCAATGAAATTCGTGATGCCGTGCACTAGGGCATGCGTTAAACGCTCGCGCACTGGAGATTCACGCCATACAAGATTCTCAACCTGCTTTGCACCGCCACCTTTAAATTGGTCGGCGATATCAAGCAAACGCTCGGTTGGGGTCTTACCTTCTTTTTCTTTAAAACGGTTGAGTACTACATCCTCAACACGCTCACGTAATTCAGGGTCTAAATCTGCATAGACGCCAAGCTGCCCTGCATTAACAATACCCATGTCCATGCCCGCTTGAATAGCGTGATACAAGAACACAGTATGAATAGCCTCACGTACGCGATCATTACCGCGGAATGAAAAGCTGACGTTGGATACACCACCGCTAATCTTTGCTCCCGGTAGATTTTCCTTAATCCAGCGAGTGGCATTAATAAAATCAACCGCGTAGTTGTCATGCTCCTCAATACCAGTAGCAATAGCAAAGATATTGGGATCAAAAATAATGTCTTCAGCCGGAAAACCAATCTCATTCACCAGAAGCTCATAGGAACGCTGGCAAATTTCCGTCTTACGCTGAAAGGTATCGGCCTGACCAGCCTCATCAAATGCCATGACGACAGTAGCAGCGCCATAACGACGAATTAAACGCGCCTGTTTTCTAAAGGGTTCTTCACCCTCTTTCAAGGAAATTGAATTGACAATTGGCTTACCCTGAATACATTTCAAGCCAGCCTCGATGACGCTCCACTTGGATGAGTCAACCATGATGGGCACACGAGCAATATCAGGCTCAGATGCAATCAGATTTAAGAAGCGTGTCATCGCCGCCTCAGAATCCAACATCGCTTCATCCATATTGATATCAATGACTTGAGCGCCATTCTCAACTTGCTGTCTTGCTACGGCCAGCGCCTCGTCAAATTGATTATTGAGAATCATGCGAGAAAACGCTTTGGAGCCGGTAACGTTGGTACGCTCACCAATATTTACAAAACGGATATCAGCGGTGACGTTAAAAGGCTCTAGTCCTGAAAGCTTCATAGCTGACATAACTGATTTATTTTCTTGAGTGCTCATGCTGATTCCCCAGCACTCTCACGATAGAAGACACGTGGCTTACGCTTTGCTACTGCGTTAGCAATTGCGCGAATATGATCCGGCGTGGTTCCACAGCAGCCACCCACGAGATTAACTAAACCATCTTTTGCAAAACCATCTACCAAGCTTGAAGTAATATCAGGCGTTTCATCAAAGCCAGTGTCACTCATTGGATTAGGTAAACCCGCATTCGGATAGCAAGATACTGCGGCATCACAGATACGAGCGAGCTCAGCAATATATGGGCGCATCAGTGCGGCGCCTAGGGCGCAATTCAAACCAAAAGTGAGTGGCTTGATATGACGCAAGCTATTCCAAAATGCTTCGACTGTTTGACCAGACAAAATCCGGCCAGAGGCATCAGTGACTGTTCCTGAAATCATTACTGGTAAGCGTTCACCAGTTTCTTCAAAGAATTCATCTAGTGCAAACAGTGCAGCTTTAGCATTGAGCGTATCGAAAATAGTTTCCACTAAAAATAAATCCACGCCGCCTTCAAAAAGACCTTCGATCTGCTCACGATAAGAAGCGCGTAAGACATCAAAGCTCACATTACGTGCACCGGGGTCATTTACATCTGGGGAAATACTTGCCGTCTTTGGCGTAGGTCCAATTGCACCCGCCGCAAAACGAGGCTTCTCTGGCGTGCTGTATTTTTCACAAGCCGCGCGGGCCAATTGAGCCGAAACAATATTCATTTCACGCGCCAAACTAGCCATCTTGTAATCTTCTTGAGCTACCGAGGTGGCACCAAAAGTATTAGTTTCAATAATGTCTGCGCCAGCATCTAAGTACTGCTCGTGAATCTTGCTAATAATTTGGGGCTGCGTCAGCACCAACAGTTCGTTATTGCCCTTGATGTCATCTGGATGATCTGAAAATCGAACACTACCAGGTAGGCCACGGTAATCCGCTTCAGTCAATTTATATTGCTGAATCATGGTGCCCATGGCGCCATCCAATATCAGAATGCGCTGCTTAAGTAGCTCGGGTAGCGCCTGACCACGGGTGTAAGGCTGGGATAAACCATTAGATTGCATTGCGTAGCCGGGAATAATCTCTAGAATCTAACATTGTATTGGTAATAAGCTATTTTTATCTGACCCGGAGCCCCCTATGTTTGGAACTATCCCAGAATTCAATCAAAGCCTTGAAATGATGAAAACCATGTGGGGTCAAGCTGCAGCAGGGCAGCCAGGTCAATTCCCCTTCACTACAGATGCCTCTAAGGCCGCAGGATGCTTTGGCTCTGCATTTCCGGGGCTTGATACTGATGAACTAGAGAAGCGCATCAAAGACCTCAAAAGCGTCGAAAACTGGCTTAATCTTAATCTCAATATCCTGAAATCCACCATTCAAGGCTTAGAAGTACAACATGCCACCATGATGGCACTCAAATCGTTTGGCGACGCGGTTTCCGCCTCAGCTGCTGCTACTGGATCTGGATCTACCGAAAAATCTGGGACAAAGGCGACTAAATCACGCAAAACCGCAACACCCCGTCGTCGCAAAGCTGGCGACTCAACCTTCCTCGACGAAGTAGGTAATTCAGGTGGGCAATAGCCTCACCCATGGCGAATGTCATTTGGTGAATATCTAACTCGCGCTTAAATAGCACTGGCACGATCTCACGAGCAGTAGCCGGTTTTTGGCATGCTTCGATAGTCTCAGCTAAGCGCTCGTCATGATGGGCTTTGAGTTGATCGATCCGCAGCTTCATTCCTGTGAACGGCTTACCATGCGATGGCAATACAAGAGTGTCATCTGGCAAAGGTAGATAGCGATCTAATGAGCTGAGGTACAGTCCCAATGGATCTGCATCTGGGTCTGCATCGTAGACGCTAACATTGGTTGAAATGCGTGGCAACAACATGTCACCAGAAATCATTACCCCAAGATCTTTGCAGAATAGTGAGGCATGTTCAGGCGCATGGCCAAAGCCCATGATGACCTGCCATTCATGCCCACCTATCAAAATCATTTCACCATCAATGATGCGACGATATTGGCGTGGTACGCCAGGAACCATATTGCTATAGTAATTAGAGCGTGCCCGAATTTTTTCTAAATCCTCAGGTGCATTGAGGCCGTGTTTCTGAAAGTGATCAGCAGAACCGCCGCCGCCAGCCCGTGCACCGACAGCCGCTCCACCTTCTTTTTGGCTAAGCCACTGAGCCGTCAAGTAATCCGTCATCGAAATCCAGAGCGGCACCTTCCATTTCTCGCACAACCACTGAGAGAGCCCAATATGATCTGGATGCATGTGAGTAGCGATGACTCTCAATACAGGCAAGCCGTCTAACTGCGTAGCAAAAATCTGCTCCCATGCAGCCTTAGTCTCATCATTAGCAATGCCACAATCCACAATAGTCCAGCCCTGGACGCCCTCAAACTCATCACGTAAAAGCCATAGATTGATGTGATCTAAAGCAAAAGGAAGGCGCATGCGTAACCAACGCACGCCAGGCACAAGCTCCATTGAACTACCCACCTCGGGTAATACATCCACGAAGGGATAATGAATAGCAGTGTCAGTATTTCTCATTCGTTATTCGTTATTTGTTATTTATTTACATTCACAATTAAGCGACCACGAACATTTCCAGCCATGAGTTCAGCAGCGTACTTCACAGAATCTTCTAGACTGATTTCGTGAGAGATTTCCTCCAAAGTATTGAGATCAACTAGCTTACTGAGTTGCTCGTAAGCAGCGATACGTTTTGCTTTTGGCACGGTCACACTATTAATGCCGTAGAGGGTAACGCCACGCAAAATGAATGGTGCTACGCTCGATGGAAAATCCATTCCCTGTGCAAGGCCGCATGCAGCAACTGCACCATCACTCTTGGTTTGGGCGCACGCATTCGCTAGTGTATGACTGCCGACGCTATCGACCACAGCAGCCCAACGCTCTTTAGCCAAAGGCTTTCCAGGTGACGATAACGCAGCGCGATCAATAACCTCGCTAGCACCCAACTTCTTCAGGTACTCCGCCTCAGCCATACGACCCGTGCTTGCTACAACAGTAAAGCCCAACTTACTCAACAGAGTAATTGCAAAACTTCCGACGCCACCAGCCGCACCAGTAACCAAAACCTCACCATCGCTTGGCTTCAGGCCATGTTTTTGCAGGGCCATGACACACAACATCGCCGTATAACCTGCAGTACCGATAGCCAGCGCCTGCTTAGCAGTAAAGCCTTTAGGCAATGGAATTAACCACTCCGACTTCACACGTGCCTGCTGTGCTAATCCACCCCAATGTCCTTCGCCGACGCCCCAGCCGTTCAGTAGCACCATATCGCCCACCTTGAATTCAGGACTAGCACTCTCTAAGACCTCGCCTGCAAAATCAATTCCAGGAACCATTGGGAAACTCCGCACTACTGGACCTTTACCAGTAATCGCCAAGCCATCTTTGTAATTCAGTGTGGAGTAAAGCACTTTTACCTTGACATCACCCTCAGGGAGGCTTGCTTCGTCCACCTGAGAAAGCTCAGCACGATAGCCTTGATCGTCTTTATTTACCAAAATAGCGTTAAACATATTTCTTCCTTTTAAAAGTGCCCTATTCTCCACAACAGATACGTAATAGGTTTATCCTAACGAGCATTGCTGATTATGGAGGCTTCCATGAAAAAAATTCTACTATTAACTGCTATTTCTGGTTTAGCGTTGCTTGGATGCTCATCCAGCCAAATTAACATGTCTATGGGTAATATGCGCTTAATCACTTCGAGCGCTGCGCCACAAGATGTGATGAATTTTGCTAATACTGCCTGTAAGAATGATTTCTACCAAGGTGCTAGCTTTCTATCTAAAGCCGGCAAAGAATATCGCTTTAAATGTGTAAAAGCCGAAGAAAACGAAATCCTTAATCCGATTCCTGGCACTACGATTCCTACCGAAGCACCTGCGACGACAGCCGCAGGGAAGTAAGCAGAAAAGTAAAATAATATGACCCCATTTACCTCTCAAGAGCTACGCAAAGGATTTTCTTCTTTCGCAACCGGGGTCACAGTAATTACCTGCTTAGATGCTGAGCAAAATGCCCATGGGATTACGATCAGCTCCTTTAATACCGTTTCCTTAGAGCCACCACTGATTTTATGGAGTCTAAAAAAGCACTCCCGCCTAATGCCTAACTTTGAAGTGGGTCACAAGCAACTCATCCATGTGCTGGAGCGGTCACAAGAAGCGATGGCGATGCATTTCGCTACTGTGAAAGAAGATCAGTTCGTGAGTATTCCGCACAAAATTGCGGCAAGTGGTCTCACTCAAATTGAAGGATGTGCCGCCTACTTTGAATGTGAGACCGTATCTGTTCATACTGGCGGTGACCACAACATCATCGTCGCCAAAGTGCTACACCTGAAACATAGTCCTGACAGCCAACCACTCGTGTTTGCGCATAGCCAATTCGTTGGCGTAGATTCATCAACTTAACATACACAGAATAGGAATTCTCATGATGCGTTTATGGGGGAGAAAGAGCTCTATCAATGTGCAAAAGATTCTCTGGTGCCTGGCAGAACTTGGACTAGAAAAAGGTAAGGATTTTAAACGTATTGATGCCGGCCTGCATTTTGGCAAAAATCGCACCCCTGAATTTCTAGCGCTCAATCCCAATGGTCTAGTGCCAACTCTAGAAGATGGTGATCTCGTCCTTTGGGAGTCGAACACCATTTTGCGTTACCTCATTCGTCAGTACAACACCTCAAAACGTTTTCCTAGCGACATCGCCAGTCAGTATCAGTCTGAGAAGTGGATGGACTGGCAAGTAGGAACCATGTGGCCCGTATTGCGCGTTGCATTTATGGGGCTTACTCGCACACCTGAAAGTGAACGTAATTACGACAGTATTTGTAAGGCTTACCAAGATACCAGTGATCTATTGGCGTTACTAGATCAGCAACTTTCAAAGCAGCAGTATTGCTCTGGCAATGCTTTTCATATTGGCGATATTCCACTAGCACTGTGCGTCAGTCGCTGGATTTTGCTAAATGAAACCTTTCCAGATCAAACGGGACCGCGAACACAACTTCATCATATTGATGCCTGGATGCAGCGTATAGAAACTCAGACGAACTATCAGGTAGTGACTGAAAAAGAACTCAATATCGTGAAGTAAGTTAGGCTCTCAAATAAAAAGGGTGAACTGAGTTCACCCTTTTCTTTTCTACCGCACAATCCAATTACTGTTGCTTGAATTTCTTCTGATGATGATCGGTACCAATAAATAAATACATTGCCGGCACAACAAACAATGTAAAGAGCGTGCCAATCGATAAACCTGTAAAGATCACGATGCCCATGGATTGACGGCCAGCAGCGCCCGCACCAGAGGCAATGACTAGAGGCACTACGCCCAATACCATTGCCGCAGTTGTCATTAGGATGGGGCGCAGACGCACACTACTCGCCTCAACAATCGCATCCAACTTCGTGCGGCCAGCTTCTTGCAACTCATTAGAAAATTCCACAATCAAAATACCGTGCTTACTAATCAGCCCCATCAGAGTAACAAGGCCAACCTGGGTGTATACGTTCAGGGTAGTAAAGCCAAGGTTAATAAAGATGAGTGCGCCAAATAAAGCCAGCGGGACTGACACTAGGATCACGATTGGATCGCGGAAGCTCTCAAACTGGGCAGCCAATACTAAGAATACGATCAAGATCGCAAAGAACATGGTGACCAGAAAGCCCCCAGACTCGGCCATGAACTGACGAGATGGACCAGCGTAGTCCATTGCGTAGCCATTTGGGGCTACTTCTTTTAAGGTTTGACGCATGAACTCCAGCAAATCTGCTTGAGAGATAAATGGTGTACTCACACCAGAGATCGTGGCCGAATTAAGTTGCTGAAAATGATTAATGGATTGAGGAACCACTTTTTTCTGAATACTAGCAATCGTACGTGCCTGAATCATTTGTCCGCTTGGAGTACGGATGTAGTAATCCAAGATCTGGTCGGGGTTGAGGCGATCTACTTGCTTTACCTGAGGGATCACACGATATGAGCGACCAGCTACTGAGAAGTAATTGACATAACCACCACCCAAAGCAGCTGATAAAGCGCTGCCCACCTGCTGCTGAGTCATTCCCAGTGCCGCAACTTTTTCACGATCAATGACTAGAACATCTTGAGGCTTATCAATCTTTAAATCCGAGTCAACGAAAAAGAAATTGCCGCTACGACGAGCCTTATCTAGGACTGCCTGAGACACTTCATTGAGTTGCTCATAAGATTCGGTAGTGTTGATCACCACTTGAACAGGAAGACCCTGCGCTCCCGGTAAAGCCGGGAACTGAAAAGCCGCCACACGAGCACCAGCAATCGTATTCCACTTACTCTGCATATCTTCTTGGAACTTGGTAGCATTGCGGCTACGTTGATCCCAATCCTTTAGCAGTACGCCACCAAAGCTACTGGTTGGACTAGTGATCTGGAACATCTGTTCGTACTCAGGCTCTGCTGCCGATATCTGATAGATCTGATCAGCATAGGTCTGCATCTGATTGACCGTGCTATTTGGCGGCCCCGAAGCTTGCATTAGGACAATACCCTGATCTTCCGTTGGCGCAAGTTCAGCACGAGCCGTGGCGTAGAGATACGCAACACCACCCAGCAAAATAGCACCCATCACAATAATGACCTGCCACGTGCTTAAGAGTTCACGTAAGGTAGTTTGATAACTGTGATGCACCTTATCAAAAATACGATCAATCTTTTGTACAAAAGGTGAGACCTCTTGTGCTTCCGTAAAGATCCGTGAGCACATCATGGGAGAGAGCGTCAACGCAATCAATCCCGATACCGCCACCGCGCTGGCCAAGGTAAAGGCAAACTCTGTAAAGAGTGCACCCGTTAGACCGCCCTGGAAGCCGATCGGAATATAAACGGCAATCAACACAATCGTCATTGCCAAAATAGGACCGCCCAATTCACGTGCAGCAATGAGAGAGGCCTCTAATGGCGACTTGCCCTCCTTCATATGGCGGTCAACGTTCTCGACCACAATAATCGCATCGTCGACCACCAAACCAATCGCTAAAACCAAGGCAAGCAGTGTCAGCAAATTAATGGAGTAACCCAAGATCTGCATGAGGAAGAATGTACCAATTAAAGAAAGGGGCATCGCAATCACCGGGACTGCTACTGCTCGCGCACTGCCTAAGAACAAATAGATCACTACCGTCACAATCAACAACGCCTCTAGCAGGGTCGCTACCACTTCGTCAATTGATGTCGTGATGAACTTAGTAGAGTCGTAAACCACTTTGCCAGACATGCCGGTGGGTAACTGCTTTTGAATATCAGGCACTGCGGCACGCACACGCTCAGCAACATCTAGTAGGTTGGCTTGTGGCGCAACCTTAATTGCGATGAATACCGACCTCTTGCCGCTGAACGCTACATTGGTGTTGTAATCCTCAGAGCCCATGCTCACAGTAGCTACTTGCTCTAAATAAACAATGTTGATGCCATCTTTTTTGATGACTAGCTTGCGGAACTCATCGAGCGTATGTAAATCCGTGCCCGCCACTAAGTCGACAGCCACCATATCGCCCTTGGTGCTACCTACTGCCGAAAGGTAGTTGTTAGCGGCCATTGCGCTATAAACATCATCGGCACCTACTCCCAGACCGGCCATCTTCTCGCGATCGAGCCAAGCGCGCAGAGCAAACTTTCTACCGCCAGTAATCTCCGCATTTTGTACGCCGTCAATTGAATCTAACTTGGGCTTAACTACGCGTAACAAATAATCCGTAATCGCATTATTGGGGATCTCATCACTGTAAAAGCCCATATACATTGCCGCAGTCGACTGACCAATCTGTACCGTCAGCACCGGTTGCTGAGCCTGTGGTGGCAGTTGATTCTTAACGGAACTAATTTGTGTCTGAATCTGCGTCAACGCCGCATTGGAGTCGTAGTTGAGTTTTAAGGTAGCTGTGATTGTGGATAAGCCACTCACACTCATCGATGATAAGTAATCGATACCCTGGGACTGGGCAATCGCCGTCTCTAATGGTTGCGTGATAAATCCAGCAATCGTTTCAGGGTCTGCACCATAGTACGCAGTCGTAATGGTAACAATGGCATTTTGTGTTTGTGGATACTGGTTGACGGGCAAAGATCCTACCGCCTTCAAGCCAAACACCAAGACAAGCGCACTCACCACCAGCGAGAGTACTGGTCTACGAATAAATATGTCAGTCCAATTCATCTAGGACTTATTCCTGTGGTTGTGGGTTTGGTGAATTCGCAGGCTGAACTTTGTTATTCACAATCAGTGGCGTGCCATTCTTCAACTTGAGCTGGCCGCTAGTTACCACTGTAGCGCCCTCCTCAAGACCTTTTAAGATGGCAACTTGGTCGCCGCGCGTTAGGCCCGTAGTCACAAATACTTGCTGCGCTTCGAGTGTAGGCTTGCCTTGCTTATCTTTCTTACCTGTTGGCTTAGCGATAAACACTGTCGAGCCGTAAGGGTTGTAGGTAATGGCGGTCTGCGGCAAAGTTAGCAACTTCACTTCATCACCCAGCTTGATATTCACATTAGCAAACATGCCTGGCAAAATCTTTTTATCCGGATTGGCTAATTGCGCTTCAATCTGAATATTGCGGGTATTGGTGTCTACCTTGGGACTCACTGCGGTGACTTTTCCTGTAAAGCTCGCATCTTTAAATGCATCTGTCGTTACAGTAATTTCTTGGCCCACCTGAATCTGTGCCGCATTACTTTGTGGCAAAGTAAAGTCAACAAAAATAGGATCTAAGGTTTGTAGCGTGAGTAATTTATCGCCAGGATTCACGTACTGACCTGGGTTAATCATCACAATACCTACGCGCCCACTAAATGGGGCTTTTAGATTCTTTTTAGCCACTAAAGCCATTTGCTGCTCTACCTGAGCTTGCTTAGATTTCGCATCCGCTTTACTGGTATCAAATACATTCTTACTAATCGCCTGAATCTCTAGCTGCTGTCTATCACGCTCATTAATGACCTTAGCTAAATCCGCTAATGCTTTTAGTGAATTTAATTGGGCCATATCCGATACATCATTTAACTTGATGAGTAAATCACCTTCTTTTACATCCATGCCAGATTTAATCGGTACGGTTTGTACAAGGCCGCCAATTTCAGTACTGAGCTCAACGCCTCGGTAAGCACGTACATTGCCGACGCTGGTGAGCTTAGGTTGCCACTCTGAAGAGTTAACCAATAAGGTGGACACAGTTGCAGGAGGCAATCCCATGCCTGCAATGAAATACTTAATTAAGGATGTCTTCAGTTGATTAAAGCCAAAGATCAAGCCCAGCAACAAAAATACACCGCACAACATAATGGTCATGCGACGACCCAAAGGAGTCATCGACTGGAGTTTAGCGTTGACCTTGCTACGTACAAATCGTTCACGTAACCGCGCCCACCAACCCGTTACTTTTCCCCATAGTGCAATGAGCCTCTCGCGCAGTTTCCACTCTACTGCCTTCGCAAGTATCCAAGTCCATAAAGCAACTGCAGTAGCAGTGACTTTGGTTTTAATTGTTTCCAGAAGTTTCATGTTGATCTTTGTTCGCTATGGCTTTTGGTTGAAAGGCTGGGCCAGTGCGATTCCACCAGCCTCCACCTAATGCTGCAAATAATGCTGCTGAGTCTGAGAAGCGAGTAGCTTGCGCAGAAACGGATTTGACTTTAGCAATTTGATATTGATTCTGATAATAGAGAACAGCCAAGTAGCTTGCTGTACCTAATTTATATTGCTGTTGCACTAATTCGAGCGTCTCGTAAGCGTAGCGCTCTGCATCTGATGCCGACTTCAGGGCCTGAGCACCCGTCTCTAAAGCACGCAATGCATCGGCTACCTCCTGGAATGCTTTGAGAGTAGTAGCTTGATACTGGAATACTGCTTGCTCATAATTCGCGATAGCGCCTCTGCGCTGTGCCAATAGTTGCCCGCCCTGAAAAAGTGGTTGAAAGATGCCGCCGGCAACAGACCATAAAGCCGCATTCGGCCCAAAGAGGGCATTACTCGTTAAAGCTGCAGAGCCAATAGCCCCAGTAATATTAAATTGTGGCAACAAGTTTGCAGTAGCGACACCGACCAAGGCATTGGTTGCCTTTAACTGGGCTTCAGCTGCACGCACATCAGGACGTTGACGTACTAAGCTAGATGGCACTGACAATGGCAACTTCTCTGGTAGGCGCAAGGACTTCAGATCAAACTGAGTGATATTGGCGTTACTGGGTAAATCACCAACCAAAACTGCCAACTGATTGCGCGCAAAAGAGAGATTGCGCTCGTAGTTAAATAAATCTACCTGAGAGTTGGACACTAAAGTTCTTTGCGAGGTAACGTCAACTTTAGAAACTGTTCCGATTGCCAATTGCTTTTCTGTGACTTCGGCTAAATTGGTTTGCGCTTTCAGAATTTCTTCAGTGGCTTGCATCTGGGCGCGCAGAGCTGCTTCACGAACAGCACCAGTAACGATATTGGCCGTTAAAGAAAGATAGGCGCCCTCTAATTGGAACTGTGCGATCTCCGCTCGCGCTCTCGCATTTTCAACCGTACGACGAGCGCTGCCAAAAATATCTAGCTTATAGGTGACATTCACTGATGCGTTATAGAGGTTGTAAGTATCGGACCCATAAGGCAAGCCATAGATAGCCGAGGGCTGAAGCTGACGTGCGGCACCACCATTTAAGCCAATCGCCGGAAAATACTGTCCGCCAATTTGTGCGTTGACATTCTCTTGGCTAGCGCGCAGTGCTGCATCTGCAGCACCTAAGTTGGGGTTTTGTTGAAGAGCCTTTTTAATTAATGCATCTAACTCGGGAGATTTAAATAATTCCCACCACTGAGCTTCAATATCCGCACCCTCAATAAACTCTTGATTGGTACCACCAGGCACTCCAGGGGCAGTCGCTAGTTTTTGAGACAGCGGAGTCTCGGTGTAAGTAGATGTATTGGGAGCGGCTGGCTGCTTAAAGTCTGGTCCCGCCGCACATGCAGAGAGAAGGCTCACAGAAAGTAGCAAGAGCAAACGCACAATAGAGATATCTTTTAAATCAAACATGAAGGGGAATACATATCCTTTTCTACAACAGATATTGGAACACACTTTACTAATCTAGTCTGTGTAACACCTTGATTTGAATAGTGAAATTTATTCATCACGAAACGTTAAAGTCAAACAGTTTTTTTACGCTCTTTGCACATCATTAGTGAGTAATTTCCCCAAAGCTTCCGCTATTGAAGTCGTGCATCGCTTGAGCAATCTCTTCCTTAGTATTCATGACAAATGGCCCATAACCAATAATGGGCTCATCGATAGGCTCGCCACTCAGTAACAAGGCAATCGTGTCTTCCAACACATTAACTTCAATATCCTGGCCTGGATTACTAAACATTAACATCTGAGCATCTTTGGCTACTGTGCCCTCACCGGCTTCTACAGCGCCTTTCAGCACTATTAGCGCAGTATTCCACCCCTCGGGGACGGGAATGGTTAATGCACCCGGCTTTAATTTCAGATCAGTGACATTCATAGGCGTGAAGGTATTAGCCGGACCAGTATTGCCTTCAAACTCTCCAGCAATGATGCGTGCGACTCCTGCACCATGCTTAAGCTCAATTTCGGGAATTTGCTGATTCAGAATAGCTTGGTAGCCTGGCTTAGTCATTTTGTGCTTTGCTGGCAAATTCACCCAGAGTTGCACCATATGCAAGGTTCCACCATGCTTAGCAAAACCCTCTGAGTGGAACTCTTCATGCAAGATGCCCGAGCCGGCAGTCATCCACTGCACATCGCCAGGACCAATTACACCGCCCTGTCCTGTTGAATCCTTATGCGCTACTTCACCCTCGTACACAATCGTCACCGTTTCAAAGCCACGATGGGGATGTGAGCCCACACCCTTACGATCAGTCGTTGGAGGAAACTCTGCTGGACCTGCGTAATCGAGCATCAAGAACGGACTCATTTGCTTTCCTAAGTGTTGATAGAAAAACAAAGTGCGCACCGGAAAGCCATCACCGACCCAATGACCTTGATCATTACCTTGAATACCGATTACTTTTTTTTAAAGCTTCCCCCTAATATATTGACAGTCAATATGGATAACTCGATTACTTAGCTTTAAATTGGTCTGCAATCTTGGTAATACGCTCACCATATAGACGAGCAGTCTCCAAATCACCCACGTTCACTTCATCAGCACTTGC
Organism: Polynucleobacter arcticus; assembly: GCF_013307205.1. Taxonomy (NCBI): domain Bacteria; kingdom Pseudomonadati; phylum Pseudomonadota; class Betaproteobacteria; order Burkholderiales; family Burkholderiaceae; genus Polynucleobacter; species Polynucleobacter arcticus. The sequence goes on from NZ_CP028940.1 coordinate 2,006,501, forward strand.
ATCTGATGGTGTCTGCATCATGGCACCAGCAAATGAGCCAACATAATTCACATCATCGCGTTTTGCAGCCTTGGAGTTAGAAGGCATCAGACCGGTGCCCACCCAAATTCCTGAGTGCTGCATCGCAAGGGTAAAGAAATAATGCAAAGTGGAATGCTTATCGCCATTCATGGTGGCAGAGTTTGTAAAGCCGCCAAAGATCTTATCTTTCCATTGCTGTGAAAACCACTGTTTAGAGCTAGCATCAGCGAATTTCTTAAATTGCCAGCTCACTGTACCCATATAAGTTGGCGAACCAAATATGATGGCATCAGCTGCATTTAAAGCATCCCACTGCTCTGAAGTAATATTACCTTCAGCATCAATCGCTATTAGAGCGCCATTGGAGCCCTTAGCAACTGCCTCAGCCTGTTTAACAGTATGGCCATATCCACTATGAAATACAACGACTACTTTAGTCATGATTTTTTCCTTAAATAAATGAAATTACTTCACTACCTTACGAGCATCGATACTGAAACTGCCAGCACCAGCAGAGGCTAGAACTAATAAGCCACCCATTACAGCAATATTTTTAAAGAACAATAATTGTGCGACATACACCGCATCAGCAGGAGCAGCCCAGAATGCATGGCCAGTAACAGCTGCGATTAAGGTAAAGACTGCCATGATCACAGCAACGATTCTTGTTTGAAAGCCTACGAGCAAAGCAATGCTTCCGGCAATCTCAATCACGATTGTTGCTACCAACGCAAATACTGGTGCTGGGATCCCTATTGATGCGAAGTACGCTAGCGTGCCTTCAAAGCCAGATAGCTTAGCCAGGCCTGCCGGCAGAAAGAGGGTCGCAATTAATAGCCGGCCGACTAAATTCAATACACTTTGATATCCATTCATATGAAATTTTCCTTTTGATGCTTTTTTGATTAATTAAAAATTACTTTTACGTTTCGCAAAACTGTCACTGCTTCTTCTAATTCTTTCTTACTGAGTTTTCCAAAAGCCTTGCCGAGGTACTCCACATGCTCTGGGAAAACTTTTTTGAATAACTTATCTCCAGCCTTAGAGAGGCCGATTTTGTAGCTGCGGCCATCCTCGATATTCAAGAACTTTTCAATCAGTCCTTTGGCCTCGAGTCTTTCGAGTACCCCTGTCATGGTGCCCTTTGAGACCAGAGTTTTTTCACCCAACTCCTTGCAGGTCATGGGCGGCTGATTACCAAGGGTTGCCACGATATCAAACTGGGTCATTGTTAAGCCCATAGCCTTGATATGGGCTGCCGAATGCGCTTCAAAAGCCTGATACGCCTGAACCAATTCCCTGACCAGCGATAGATGATTCATATCTGCACTCCAATTTAGTCTGTATGCGTACTATTTTAGTACTAGTTAGTACCAATTGCAAGAAGCTTATAAAAAATAGGGTAATTCAGAGTAGCGCTTTGAATTACGCCTGAATTAAATGGAAATACTGAGTTTGTTTAGGCCCACCCCAGCAGAATTACTCGACCGTAACGCTCTTTGCGAGATTGCGTGGCTTGTCGACATCCGTACCTAGGGCACAGGCTGTGTGATACGCCAAGAGTTGCAAAGGGACCACATGCAAGATTGGTGAGAGATTGCCGTAGTGCTCGGGCAAACGAATCACGTTGATGCCCTCACTGCTAGTAATGTCGGTATCTTGATCTGCGAAAACATATAGCTTGCCACCGCGCGCCTTAACTTCCTGCATATTGGATTTCAGTTTCTCCAATAAATCATCTTTAGGAGCTACGGTTACCACTGGCATCTTCTCAGTCACCAAGGCAAGCGGTCCATGCTTAAGCTCACCAGCCGGATAAGCTTCAGCATGAATATATGAAATCTCTTTGAGCTTTAACGCACCTTCAAGTGCAATCGGATAGTGCATACCGCGACCCAAGAACAAAGCGTTCTCGCATTTAGCAAAAGTTGTACTCCACGCCATAATCTGCGGCTCAAGCGCTAAGACAGCATGCAAAGCTTTTGGTAAATGACGCAAGTCTCTGAGCAGCTCTTTTTCTCTTTCAGGGCTCACTTTGCCAGCACGCTTGGCCAATGACACTGCCAAGAGGTAAAGGGCAACCAGTTGAGTAGTAAAGGCCTTGGTAGAGGCTACGCCAATCTCGGTACCAGCCTTAGTTAAGAAGTTCCAATGGGTTTCTCGGACCATGGCGCTACTGGCCACATTACAAATAGCCAAGGTGTACTGATGACCTAGGGCTTGCGCATGACGCAAAGCAGCTAAGGTATCGGCAGTCTCGCCAGACTGGGATACGACCACAATTAATGTATTGGGATTGGGTACAGTAGTGCGATAGCGATACTCACTCGCAATCTCTACCTGCGTCGGAATGCCCGCTAAATCTTCCAACCAATATTTAGCTACACACGCCGAGTAATAACTCGTGCCGCAAGCCAAGATCAAAATTTGATCGAATTCTTTCCATTGCTCCGGATCGGCATGAAAAAGCTCTGGGCCAAAGTGCGCGATATTCGCAAGTGTGTCGCCAATTGCTCTTGGTTGCTCAAAGATTTCTTTTTGCATGTAGTGCTGATATGGACCCAAATCAACAGAGTCAGCTTGGGTAGGCATCGCCTTATGCTCTCTTTGCACTACCTTACCAGCCTGATCAATGATCTCCACGCTATCCGCTTTCAGAATGGCAACATCGCCTTCTTCTAAATACATCATCGAATGGGCGCGACCAGCGAGTGCTAAAGCATCGGAAGCGAGGAAATTTTCATGCTCGCCAAGCGCTACCACTAGTGGAGAGCCAACACGTGCACCTACCAACATATCTGGATGGTCTTGCGCGATCACGCCAATCGCATAAGCTCCATGTAGTCGCGGCAATACTGAGCGCACTGATGCCACTAAGTCCACCTGCTTATCGGCTACATAAGCTTGATGAATTAAGTGCGCAATTACCTCAGTATCTGTTTCAGAGGTAAATACATAACCCGTAGCCTTAAGCTCCGTGCGTAGGGATTCATAGTTTTCAATAATGCCGTTGTGCACTACGGCGATTAGTCCGCCAGAGATATGGGGATGGGCATTTTGTGTATCAGGCTTGCCGTGCGTTGCCCAACGGGTATGTGCAATACCCAAGGTACCGTGAAAGTCTTTGCCTTGCTCTGCCAACTCAGAAACACGGGCAGTGGTACGAGCACGCTCAATCGGATGCTTCGCATCATCACCGTTAATTACAGCAAAGCCACAAGAATCATAGCCACGGTACTCAAGGCGACGTAGGCCTTCAATCAAGACCTCAACAATATTTTTATGCGATGCTGCACCAACAATTCCGCACATTATTTTTTTACCTTCACCGATTTTTTAGCGCTAACTCTCTTTGTAGCTACTTTCTTTGCCACTACTTTCTTTACCGCTGCTTTCTTATCCTTTTTTACCGGACGCTGCCACTGCAAAGAGATTTGCTTGGCGCGAGAGACTGTTAACTGGTTGGGCGGTGCATCCTTAGTTAAGGTAGTTCCCGCACCTAAGGTGGCACCACGGCCGACGCGCACTGGAGCAACTAACTGAGTATCAGAGCCAATAAATACATCATCTTCGATAATGGTTTGGTGCTTATTGACGCCATCGTAGTTGCACGTAATCGTACCTGCACCAATATTGACTCTAGATCCTACAATCGAATCGCCCACATAGGCCAAGTGATTGGCTTTGCTATTGGCAGCAATCTTACTGTTCTTCACTTCGACAAAGTTGCCGATATGAACGTCATTTGCCAAATCTGCACCTGGGCGCAAGCGGGCATAAGGGCCAATCAAGGAACCTGCGCCAACCTTAGCACCATCAAGGTGGCTATAAGGATGAATGGTGACATTCTTACCAATTGCGCTATTACGAATAATGCAGTACGGACCTACTTTCGTACCTGCAGCTAAAGTGACGGATCCTTCAAATACACAACCCACATCAATAAATACATCAGTGCCACACTCCAGCGCTCCACGAATATCGATACGTGCTGGGTCGGCCAAAGAAACGCCGGCATCCATTAATTGATGGGCTTGATTGAGTTGATGAACGCGCTCTAACGCAGCCAACTGATCACGGCTATTGACACCAACAGTCTCATACTCGGCATCAGCTTGTGTCGTACGAATGGGCACCCCATCATTCACCGCCATCGCAATCACATCGGTTAAATAATATTCACCCTGGGCATTGCTGGACCGTAAAGCCTTCAACCATTTTTTTAATGCATTGGTTGGCAACACCATGATCCCGGTATTAATTTCTGAAATACGCTTTTGCTCAGGCGATGCATCTTTTTCCTCGACAATCGCTTTTACTGATCCATCAATATCGCGCACGATACGGCCGTAGCCTGTTGGATTGCTGAGATGCTGGGTGAGCAGCGCTAAAGCAGAATCTTGACCACGCACTCCGTCAGCCAGCTTGGCCAATTTAGCCAGCGTCTTTTTGCTTGTCAGGGGTACATCGCCGTAAAGAACCAAGGTAGGCTCATTCATATCCAATTTAGGCAAGGCTTGCAATAAAGCGTGGCCCGTTCCCTTTTGCTCGGCCTGCAGTGCAGTAATTACTTTGCTAAAGCTAGGATCCTGCTCACTGACCACTTGGAGAAATTGCCTGATATCAGCAGCACCATGGCCAACTACGACGATGGGGCCAGTTTTAGCGCTCTTACCCTGAAGGCCTAAGGCAGTGTTGAGAACATATTGGAGAAGCGGTTTCCCGGCCAAGGTTTGAAGAACCTTGGGTAAGGCGGATTTCATCCGCTTTCCCTGCCCAGCAGCCAAGATAACGATGTTCATAGAGAGGGATTATAAGACCCTTGAATGAGTGTTCCACAGGCTAATTCATCGATTTCTGTCTCATCGATTGCTTTATCACCGGATGATCTGGCAGCAATACCCGACAGTTCTGTTGAAATCTCTAGGCTCTTGAAATCAAATGCTTCGCCATCCATTAAATGGGAGGGGACAATATGGTGCATAGAGCGGAATAGATTCTCAACGCGACCAGGGTGCTTTTTCTCCCACTCGCGCAATAATTCTTTCATAGCGCCACGTTGTAGATTGGGCTGACTGCCACAAAGATTGCAAGGAATAATTGGGAAATTCATATCTACCGCATAACGCTCAAGTAACTTTTCAGGAACATAGGCAAGGGGACGAATCACAATATGCTTACCATCATCGGACCGTAGTTTTGGCGGCATGCCTTTGAGCTTGCCTGCAAAGAACATGTTCAATAACAGCGTTTCTAATATGTCGTCACGATGGTGACCCAATGCAATCTTTGTTGCACCCAACTCATCTGCTACGCGATACAAGATGCCACGACGCAAACGTGAACATAAACCACAAGTAGTTTTTCCTTCAGGAATAACCCGCTTCACAATACTGTAAGTATCTTGGTTTTCAATATGGTACTGAACACCTAAAGCTTTTAAATAGTTTGGCAAAATCTCCGCTGGAAATCCTGGCTGCTTTTGATCGAGATTCACAGCAATAATTTCAAAATCAATTGGGGCGCGTTCACGCAACTTTAAAAGAATATCGAGCATGGCATAACTATCTTTACCGCCTGACAAGCACACCATCACCTTGTCACCATCTTCGATCATGCCGAAGTCACCAATTGCTTGGCCCACTAAACGGCATAGTTTTTTCTCAAGCTTGTTTTCTTCGAAGACAACTTTACGGGTATCACTCATGGCTACTGAATTCTTTTCTGAATATTTTCTTTAAGCCTGTTTTATCCGGAAGACCTCAACGCCTACCGAATGGCAATCTGGATATACGTCTGGCTTGGCCGTGCTAACGCATGCTGCAACAACTTTGGGGTGCAGCAACATCGCATTGACGATGTCATCGCAAAAGGTCTCTTGTAATTGGATATGCCCATGGGAAGACAAGGCCTTAATAGTTTCGCGCATAAAGTCGTAATCAACGACCTCTTCTAATGCATCCTTAGAAGGTGTATTCATACTCAGAGGAATGTACAGATCTACATTGAGAATGACGCGCTGCTCTGCTTTCTTCTCAAAATCATGAACGCCAATATTGATGTAGATTTCATAATCACGTAAAAATAAGCGGCGGCAATCAGCTAATGCGGGATGAGAAAGAATGGCATGCATAAATGGTGTATTAACTCTTTCTTAATGAACTATTTTTTATTCTGATTTGGAATACTTAATTTGTTTTAAACATCACATCGCGTGATGATGGCAGTAGATGTTGTCCGCCATCGACGTATAAGGTGGTGCCCGTGACTGCATTAGAGCTTGCCAAAAATATTGCTGCCTTTGCAATATCACTGGGGGTTGATGACTTACCTAATGGCGTCATCTGATGTGCTTTAGTAAAACCATCATCCGTTTGGTCGCCAGAGGTCAGCGTAATACCTGGGGCCAAACCAATGACCCTTAAGTGAGGGGCAAAATCCATCGCCAATATTTCTACTGATGTGAGTAGTGCCGCTTTGGATAATGTGTAAGACAAATAATCCGGATTGAGATTCACTAATTTTTGATCGAGCAGTTGTATGACCGAGGGAATGGAAACCTCTTCCTCGTTTGCCTTTTTAGCTTTGCTCTTATGATGTTCAAACATCAATTGAGACAGTAAGATGGGCGCCGCTAAGTTGACCTGCATGTGGTCATGTAAGCTTTTACTACTCAGTTGTGTATCAGAATTAGCGCGATCATATTCAAAGATCGAAGCGCTATTCACCAAACACTCTAAGTTGCCGAACTCAGCAACAACTGCAGTGAACAAGGAGTGAATTGCTGATTCGTTAGCGAGGTCAGCCTTAAACGCAACCGCCTTAGCTCCCAGCCTCTGGATTTCAGCTACGGTGGCCTGGGCGTCTGCTTCCGACTGGCCATAATGGATGGCCACATCCCAGCCCTGGCGTGCAAACTCCAAGGCAATATACCGGCCAAGACGCTTGGCAGCGCCGGTCACTAAAACCGCTTTATTTTGCCGAGGTTGTGGGTTTGAACTCAAGTTCACTGAAATTCTCTTAGACTAGCGAGCTATGGATATTACCTTGACCAGCCTTGAAACGGCGCATACCGAGCTACTGAGCCAGAAAATAATCGCAGAAATCGCCTCTCAAAGTGGCTGGATGCCTTTTTCAAGGTATATGGAAATGGTCCTTTATGAGCCAGGAATGGGGTATTACAGTGCTGGGGCACATAAACTGGGTGCTGGCGGCGATTTCACGACTGCACCCGAGCTCTCCCCCTTATTTGGGGCAGCAATTGTTGAGACGCTGTTACCCGTCCTAGAAAGCCTCAAAGCTCAGGGGCTTCCTACCCAGATTCTGGAGTTTGGTGCCGGCACCGGCAAGCTGGCCGAATCCATCCTCACCCGTCTCAATAATCTAGGTTTCGAATTAGATCGCTATGACATGATTGAAATCTCTCCCGATCTAGCCCAAAGACAAGAGGAGCGCATTCAGCAGCTTTCAAAAGAACTGAATCTATCTACACAATGCCACTGGCTAAGCTCTTTGCCTAATAACTTCAAGGGCATTATTTTGGCTAACGAGGTAATTGATGCGATTCCTTGTGATGCCATCATTTATCAAAATGACTTTTGGTACTGGCAAGGCGTTACCGTTGTGGATAACAAACTTACTTGGTCGGTAGGAAAGCCTGTCGAGCAGTCCCTACTTCCAGAAGCATTGCGTAATGGAAATTTCTCTGAAGGCTATGTCACAGAGCTACACACACCAGCGAATGCCTGGATTCGCGAGGTAGCTAATCATCTCGATACCGGCCTCTTCCTCACTTTTGACTATGGCTTTCCAGAAAGCGAGTACTACCATCCTCAAAGAGCGCAAGGGACCATCATGGTGCATCATCGACATCATGCGATTCAAGATCCCTTTCATCTTCCTGGACTATGTGATTTAACAACGCATGTCGATTGGTCACAGATTGCGCGTAGTGCACTCGTAGAACAAGTCGATGATGTCTACCTTAGCAATCAAGCCAGCTACTTGCTTGATGCAGGTATTGGCGATATCGCCTTAGAAATTGGTGATCCCAGTAATCCAGTAACTTTCTTGCCGATTTCTAATGCATTACAAAAGTTATTGTCTGAAGCAGAGATGGGTGAGCTATTCAAAGTCTTTGCTTTTTCAAAGAACTTGAATAATTTACTGCCAGACCATACCTTAGAGGACTTGCCTGGCCTCAGGGCCAGAAACCGACTCTAATTACTTAGCTGTTGAGTGCAACAGTAATGGCGGATAGCCTTGCAAGATCAACAGCACTCCGAATGCGCTCGCCATTCGATCGATCTTCAGCAGGAACACTCGCAATGATTTCTGCAGTGTTGAGTGATTGAGCTTGCTGCACTGCGTTTATTAAAGCCGACACAGGCAAATGAATCTGTTGAGCAAGTTTGAGCAAAGCGAGTCCGCGATCCGGCTTGCGCCAAACATCGGCTCGATTAAACCAAGCTAATACATCGAGTGCTTGGTATATGCCACCAAATTTGCCGGCGGTATTTTTAATCAGGAGATTGAGATCGCTAAATATTTCACTGAAATCACGTACCTCGTTTGGCGTCTTGACTGACTCTGCCCATGAACGAATTTCACTAGCAGGTAAATGCATCAGGATTATCGCGCAACGATCCTCCAGGCGACTATCTGATACTTGCAAGTGAGCGATCAATTCCTCGCGATATTCTTCTTTAGCCAAATGCGATGTCAGCGTCGACGGCAGCAAAACTCTGGCCGCGTCTGTATCTAGTAAAACTTGAAACATGCGCATTGGCTTGTTGGCAGCAAAACCTCTGGCCAGCTCCTGCCAGATCCTCTCGGCCGAAAGTGCTGATAACTCATTCGACTGCACAATGGCTTTTAAGGCATCCAGTGTTTCTGGTGCGACCATGAACTCCGGAAAGCGCGCAGCAAATCTGGCGATACGCAACAGGCGTAAGGGATCCTCTGCAAAAGCATCTGAGACATGACGAAATATTTTGGCAGCTAAATCTTGCTGACCGTTGTAGGGATCCAAAATGGGTCCGACCCAACTGCCATCAGCAGCTACTTCGCGTGCCATCGCGTTAATAGTCAAGTCTCGGCGCTCTAAGTCTTGCTCCAAGGTAACGGTCGGGTCAGCATAAAACATAAAGCCCTTATAGCCTTTGCCCGTTTTACGCTCAGTTCGCGCCAGCGCATATTCAGCTTGAGTCTCTGGATGTAGGAATACCGGGAAATCTTTACCAACGGGACGATAACCCTGAGAAAGCATTTCTTCTACGCTAGAACCCACCACTACGTAATCAATGTCGTGCACAGGTAGCCCCATGAGGGTATCCCGAATAGCGCCACCGACTGCGTAGATCTTCATTGTTTTACTTCATACCCTCTAATGTGCGACGACTAATACCAAATACGCTACTTAATGCATCAATCCCATTGAGCGGCAGGATGTTCGGGACTTGCATAGAGGCAATATTGTCACGCGACATTAAAGTTGGTACTGGCAAGAACTCAAAAGCTAAGGCTTGCAAATATCCTACAAAAGCAGGCATAGGAATGATGGCGCAGCGGGTATTCACTTTGCGAGCAGCAAATTCCACAATCTCCTTCATGGAGTACACCTTAGGTCCGACTAAATCATAAGATTGATGAATAGTTGATGGCATTTTCAAAGACTTAGTAAATGCAGTTGCCACATCATCCACGCTCACCGGCTGAAACTGTGCATCTGAATTTGCTAAAGGCATCGCTGGGAATAATTTCGTTAACTTGGAAAACAAATTAATAAATTGATCTTGCGCGCCAAAAACAACGGATGGTCTAAAAATCGTCCAATCTACATTGCCGGCCTTTACTACTGCCTCGCCATCACCCTTACTACGCTGATACATCGATGGACCCTTTGAGTCTGCACCTAAGGCGCTCATATGCAAGTAACGCTTAAGGCCATTCATCTGCATAGCGGTAATGATACTTTTGGGGAGATCAACATGTGCCGCTTGAAATATCTTCCCATAAGGCTCCGCTGGCTTGTCATGCAATACGCCCACTAAATTAATGACAGCACCATTTGGTTTGATACGCGAGCAGAGCTCTTGCAGAGAATCAAACTCATGTACATCGGCATCTTCTAAATGGATTTTGGGAAGCATACGTAATTCACGTGCGGCCGCTAAGTGCCGTGTCGGCAATAAAACAGAATAGCCCTCTGCCTGCAATTGAGCGGCTAGAACCCTGCCAACGAAACCGTTACCACCGATCAACAGAATGTCATATTTCATAAAACTCCAATGTTGTAGAAATACTAAGGTAGCTCTGACGCATTTGCTGCTTTAGGTGCAATCACACCTAAACGCTGCTTTAGAGACTGGGTTTGTCCATGCATCACCGATGAGTAATAGGTCGCATTCGCCAAAACATTTTTTACATAGGTCCGCGTCTCGTGGAACGGAATCGTTTCCGCGAAAATCGCGCCCTCAGTTGGACTGGTTAACTTTTCACGCCAAGACTTGGAACGTGAAGGACCGGCGTTATAAGCCGCTGATGCCAGCACCCATGAACCATCCAAGTCCCCCAAGACCATATTTAGATAATTACTACCCAATGTGAGATTGGTATTGGTATCGGTGAGCTTGTCATTGGTATACGAAGTCATGCCAATTTTCTTAGCCACATACTTTGCTGTATTGGGCATCACCTGCATCAAGCCAGAAGCGCCTACAGAGGAAGAGGCATTCATGATGAAGCGGGACTCTTGACGAATCAATCCATAGGCCCACGCTAGGTTCAAATCAATTTGCTTGGCGATCGGAGCCAGTTCATCTCGATAAGGGGTTGGATAGCGCAAACTAAAATCATGCTCTTGCTTGGTTCGGTCTGCAGTATTCACCACGCGGTCATACAGGCCAATACGTTTAGCGTACTCAGCCGAGGCCAATAACTGCTTGTCGCTCATATTGCGCAATTCCCAGTTCCATTCGCGGTTGCCTTCAAACCGTAAATTCATCGCATAGAAGCGCTCGCCCCGAATAAAGCCTTTACGACTGGCTACCGTATCAATATCTTGGTCGCTTACTTTAGTGCGTGCAGGTGCCTGATTAGATTTTCCCAGATCTTCGCGAGCTAATTGTCCATAGAAGTTGTACTGCTCTGCAACAAGCTCAAGGTTCTCACGCGCTTTTTCGTTTTGACCATCCACCTTTAATGCACGTGCATACCAATAAGTCCAAGCGGGATCCTTACTACGCACTGCGGGGTTCATACCCTCAATCGCATTCTTGACCAGCATCCAATCCTTGGCGCGTAAGCCTGCGCGCACTTTCCACTCTTGTCCTTCAGTAGAAAGCAGTTCGTTATAGCCCAACTCTTGTTGCAGACGATAGGCATCATCCGCATTGGGATCTAATTTCTTAGCGAGGAACTGACCAATCACACCCCAAGCCACAGCTTGATTTTCTTTGCTGTAACGCGATGCATTTTGTGAAAAATCTTTAAATGCTTTTGCAGGGTCTGCTTTGGCCGCTTTCACAATCTCAGCAACAGGGTCTTCGCCACCCAAGCGGCGTGACATCGTATCAAAGCCCATTTCACTGGCAGCACGACCAATTGCCTTTGCCTCGCTTGGCGTCATGCCGCCTGCGCTGACTAAGGCAGGAACTAGCTCTTGGCAGGCTTGCCCGAAGTAACGTGGGTCTAACAATATTGCACGCGCATCAATCGCAACTTTAGTTGCATTCTCGCCTTGAGCCAATTTAGATTGCAATGCATAACACTTCACTTGAGTGTCATCATCCAAAACAAATTTGGGATATTCAATATCAAAACGTGACCAGTCTTTACGCTTGCCCAAAACTAGCAGCCAATCATTACGCATCCGGTCAGCTAAAGCAGTGCCTTGATATTGATTCAGAAATGCAACAACCTGAGAGTCTGCATTACTATCCGCACGAGCACCACCAGCGCTATCAAATAATTGGGGCTTAATACGGAAATAGGCTACATAGTCATCATAGGGATAGTTAAAAAGACTAGCGGCTAATGTTTGTGCACGGGCCACATCGTTTCTTTTGGCTGCTTCACGCAGCTCAATAAAGGCACGATCACCCTCGGTGATTTCTAAAGCAGAGGCTCTGCTTTCCTTGGCGGAAATGGTTTTCTTAGACTTCTCTGCCCAAACGCTGGGGACGCTCGCTAGCAAAGCGAGGAATACCATCCCGCCTACCTTTATTTGCCAGCCATTTAAAAGATCAAACCTCTTTTTCACCGTCTTGCCCTATTGATTTACTGTATCTCTCAATTTTCGCCTGATAATGGCTGATATGCACGGCAATTCTCTAAAATCGCTACGGCAGGACTTACTGGCTCAAAGGAAACAGTTTGCGGCCAGCGAAAGCTATCTGGCTAAACGAGACGCGGTTTTGACTGGCCTCACCCAATTTCTTGCAAATTACGGCGCACAAATCCAATCCCTTGCTTTATATTGCCCCATTCAAGATGAGCTTGATCTACGAGCGGCTCTATTGGCATGGGCTGCTAGCAATACAGACAAGACCCTTGCGCTCCCTTTTGCGCGCCCTGACAAACATCTGGATTTTTACACTTGGCAGGAGGGTGACCTTCTCATACCGAGTCGTCATGGCGTACCAGAACCAGATCCCAATAATCCCCGTCGGCCTCAAGTTGCGCCAGATTGCATCCTGATTCCCTGCGTGGGATGGTCAGAGTCAATATCGGGGGATAAAAAACATTATTGGCGCCTTGGCTATGGCGGCGGCTATTTTGATCGCACTTTGGCGCAGTTGCGGGCTGAAAAACCCAAGCTATTGTGTGTAGGCATTGGATTTGAATGGCAAAAACTCGATGATGCACAGTGGCGGGCTCAAACCCATGATGAGCCCTTGGATCTACTGCTTACTGAGTCAGGGCTTTTGCCCTCATTACCTTATTAAGTCTGCATATTCAGACCTACTTATTCAGACTCAAATTATCAGCAATAGCCAAGACAGCATCCGCCTGATTGAGTGAGTAGAAGTGCAATCCGGGAGCACCGGCGACTAAAAGCTGGTCACAAAGATCAGTCACGACTTGTTCTCCAAAAGCCCGAATTGAAGCGCTGTCATCACCATAAGACTGCAAACGCAAACGAATCCAGCGTGGAATCTCTGCGCCACAAGCATCTGAAAAACGCAGTAACTGCGTGCTGTTGGTAATCGGCATAATGCCGGCAATCACGGGTTGAGTCACACCTAAGTTATATGCCTCATCTACAAAGCGAAAATAGGCATCGCTGTTATAGAAATACTGAGTCACTGCTGAATTAGCCCCAGCCTTCATCTTCTCGACAAAGAAATGGATATCACTTGCAGGTGATTTAGCCTGAGGATGGCATTCCGGATAAGCGGCCACATCAATATGAAACCAATCGCCCGTTTCTGCACGAATAAATTCAACTAATTCATTAGCGTGATGGAACTCGCCATACTGACCCATGCCAGATGGCAAGTCGCCACGCAAAGCCACAATACGTTTAACGCCTAAAGCTTGATATTGCTTCAGCATTTCGCGCACGCTTTCACGTGAGCTGCCGACACAAGATAGGTGTGGAGCTACCGCTGCACCAGCAGCATGAATATCACTCACTACCTTTAATGTGCCAGATTGAGTAGAGCCACCGGCACCAAAAGTCACAGAATAAAAAGCGGGCTTCAGCGTTTCACTAAAACGCTCGCGTACGAGATGTAACTTATTCTCACCTTCAGGTGTTTTTGGAGGGAAGAATTCAACGCTTAATTCCATGGTCTTGGGCCTGTATCTCTATTTCTCTATTGAACAATATCTAACAAAAAGCAAATTAATAACGATAGTGCTCAGTCTTGTATGGGCCTTCCTTCGTGACACCAATATAAGAGGCTTGCTGATCAGACAGTACAGTTAATTGCGCATTCAATGTCTTCAACTGCAAACGCGCTACCTTCTCATCCAAATGCTTAGGCAGGGTGTAAACACCGACTGGGTACTTGTCTGTACCAACTGCATTCCATAACTCGATCTGTGCAATCACTTGGTTCGCAAATGAAGAGCTCATCACATAAGATGGGTGACCTGTACCGCAACCGAGGTTGACCAAGCGACCTTTTGCCAAGATGATGATGCGCTTCTCGGGATTGCCATTGGCTGCTGGGAAAATTACGTGATCTACTTGTGGCTTAATTTCTTCCCACTTGTATTTTTCAATGCCAGCAACATCAATCTCATTATCAAAGTGGCCGATATTACAAACGATGGCTTGATTTTTCATCTTGATCATATGATCATGCGTAATCACATGGTAGTTACCTGTTGCAGAAACAAAGATGTCCGCTTTATCAGCAGCGTAATCCATGGTTACTACACGGTAGCCTTCCATTGCCGCTTGTAGTGCGCAAATTGGATCCACCTCAGTAACCCAAACCTGAGCAGACAAAGCGCGCAATGCTTGCGCTGAACCCTTACCCACATCGCCGTAACCGCAAACCACTGCAACCTTACCGGCAACCATAACATCGGTGGCGCGCTTGATCGCATCAACCAAAGACTCTCGGCAACCATAGAGATTATCAAATTTGCTCTTCGTAACAGAATCGTTAACGTTAATTGCTGGGAACTTCAATTCACCCTTGGCAAACATTTGATACAAACGATGAACACCAGTAGTGGTTTCTTCGGTAACGCCTTTAACTTTTTCTAAGCGTGTGGAATACCAAGTTGGATCTTGCGCCAATTTATTCTTAATGGCTGCAAACAAAATGGTTTCTTCTTCACTGCTAGGGTTATTTAAGCAGGCTTGATCTTTCTCAGCACGGGCGCCGAGGTGTAATAACAAAGTGGCATCGCCACCGTCATCCAAAATCATATTAGTAAAGCCACCGTCAGCCCATTCAAAAATACGGTGGGTGTAATCCCAATACTGCTCAAGAGTTTCACCTTTGATTGCGAACACAGGCGTGCCATTAGCAGCGATCGCTGCAGCAGCGTGATCTTGGGTAGAGAAAATGTTGCAAGAAGCCCACTGCACTTGAGCGCCGAGCGCTTCCAGCGTCTCGATCAATACTGCAGTTTGAATGGTCATGTGCAATGAACCAGTAATACGTGCACCGCGCAATGGCTGCTGCGCTGAGAACTCGTCACGAATTGCGATGAGGCCTGGCATTTCAGTTTCTGCAATGGCGATTTCTTTACGACCAAAGTCAGCCAAAGAAATATCGGCAATAGCGCAACGGGTTGCTACAAAGTTATTTAAATCGGAAACGGTATTCATGAATGCTCCAGCTAAATACAATCCAACGCTGGAGTAGAAACTCGCTAGCCATTGAATCATGGGTTAGCGAGCGCGGTTGCAATTAGCAAACTCTGGGGTTACCTGGGAGTCCACTCCCTTCAAGCCTGGGGAAACACTGGTTCTCAGCATTCCTTGCAACGCTCCTTGAAGGTATGGCGAAATTGTAATCAATTTCGCCATATTTCGCCTCAATACACAAACATACTACTTATTTACTACTCAGAAAGCCTCTTACAGGCCAGCAGCAGCACGTAATGCAGGTGCCTTGTCGCACTGCTCCCAAGTAAATTCTGGCTCTTCACGACCAAAGTGGCCATAAGCAGCAGTCTTACGATAAATCGGGCGCAACAGGTTCAACATCTTCACAATGCCTTTTGGACGTAAGTCAAAGTGCTCAGATACCAATTGCGCAATCTTTTCGTCAGAGATTTTGCCGGTGCCAAAGGTGCTCACCATCACTGAGGTGGGCTTGGCTACACCAATAGCGTAAGAGATCTGGATCAAGCACTTGCTTGCTAAACCAGCAGCAACGACGTTCTTCGCTACATAACGACCAGCGTAGGCAGCAGAGCGGTCAACCTTAGAGGGATCTTTACCGGAGAACGCACCACCGCCGTGAGGGGCTGCACCGCCGTAGGTATCCACAATGATCTTGCGACCAGTCAAACCACAATCACCCTGTGGGCCGCCGATGACAAAGCGACCAGTTGGGTTCACCAAAAAGTTAATTGCGCCTTTAATCAGATGCTTTGGCAATACAGGCTTGATGATTTCTTCGATTACGGCTTCGCGTAATTTCTCGAGAGAAATATCTTCATCGTGTTGTGTAGAGAGTACAACCGTGTCAATCGAATCTGGCTTGCCATCAACGTAACGTAAAGTCACCTGAGATTTTGCATCTGGGCGCAACCAATTCAAACGGCCATCACGGCGAAGTTGAGATTGACGCTCTACTAAACGGTGTGACAAATGGATCGGCAAAGGCATGAGTTCTGTAGTCTCATCACAAGCGTAACCAAACATCAAACCTTGGTCACCAGCACCTTGGTCTAGGCCGTCATCATGCGCTTTATCTACGCCCTGAGCGATATCAGGGCTTTGCTTGTCATAGGCCACCAATACCGCACAGCCTTTATAGTCAATGCCGTAGTCAGTATTGTCGTAACCAATTTCACGCAAAGTATTGCGAGCGACTTGGATGTAATCGACGTTGGCATTGGTAGTGATTTCACCAGCCAAAACAACTAAGCCGGTATTGCACAAAGTTTCTGCAGCAACACGTGCTGTTGGATCTTGAGCCAAGATGGCATCCAAGATGGAATCAGAAATTTGGTCTGCTACTTTATCGGGATGACCTTCAGAGACGGATTCTGAGGTAAAGAAGTAATCATTTGCCATTGCATATTCCTTAAAAAAATTAACACGATCTTTGGGACAACTCGACGTGCCAGGAACTACAACGGCGACGCTTTAGCAGAATTTATGAATCGCCCTGCAAGTTGCCTTAACTCAGCGATATAGATATTCTATCTGAAAAACGCCCTATTTATCAATCTGTAGGAGAAATTTGGCCCTACCGCCCGCATTGAATATCATTAGAAGGTGCGCAAACTACTTCTCAAGCTAACCCTCAATGTCATTGCCGTGTTGCCCCTATTTCTGGTTCAGACAATTGGCGCTGCTCTGGGAGTGTTGGCCTATGTGGGCTCCAAGCAATATCGATCGCTTTTTCGTCCTCAATACGAAGCCGTTGTTAAAGAGCATCATTTACCCAGGCAAATCTGGAGTGCGGCTGCAGCTTCGGGCCAACTCTTCTCAGATAGCCTGTGGATTTGGCGTAACCCACAAAAAGCTCTAGAACTAGTGGAAGTGCAAGACTGGGACTTAGTTGAGGCAGCCATTAATGAAGGTCATGGCTTGGTGATGCTCACACCCCACCTAGGTGGCTTTGAAATCATTCCTCGTGTTTTGGCGCAGCACTTTCCGGCAACGATTCTCTATCGCCCATCACGCCAAAAATGGCTTAATGAAGTAGTTGAGGAAGGGCGCGCCTATCCCAATATGCATTTTGTACCAACCAACCTCAATGGCGTTCGTCAAATGACGCGGGCGCTCACACGCGGCGAAGCAATTGGCATTCTTCCAGATCAAGTCCCAAGTGGTGGCGAAGGCGTTTGGGTGCCATTCTTTGGGCGCCCTGCTTATACAACCCCGCTACCAGCTCGCCTCGCAAATCGCAACAACACACCGGTTGTGATGTTTACGGCCAAACGTAAAGGGCTTGGCAAAGGCTGGCTCATGCAAGCCAAGAGGCTAGGGCCACTTTCTGAAGATTCCACACTGGCAGCTGCCGAACTCAACGTTGCTATTGAGAACGCAATCCTAGTTGCACCTAATCAGTTCATCTGGGCATACAACCGCTATAAACATCCTAGCGGAGCAGAATTACCTCCGGGTAATTAGTTTACAAAGCCGATACTGTGCGCCCGAAGAAATGCACAGCAGACCTTGTCCGAGAAAGGCCAGCAGAGTACTATTGGGTTCATAAACGCTTCAAACATCGACCCCCTGGCGAGCCTAGTCTTTACAACTAATTGGAATTCTTTTGAGCACGAATGTAAGCAACTCTCAACGCAAATTGCGCTTCACCAAAATGCATGGTGCTGGCAATGATTTCATTGTGCTAAATGGTATCGACCAAGATCTCAGCAATGTGACTCGCGAGCAATGGCA
Source organism: Polynucleobacter arcticus (assembly GCF_013307205.1). Lineage (NCBI taxonomy): Bacteria > Pseudomonadati > Pseudomonadota > Betaproteobacteria > Burkholderiales > Burkholderiaceae > Polynucleobacter > Polynucleobacter arcticus. The sequence continues at coordinate 2,024,571 of NZ_CP028940.1, forward strand.
ACAGTTAGCCCATCGCCAATTGGGTATTGGAGCAGATCAAATTCTCTTGGTTGAAAAAGCCACGCGCCCTGATGCAGACTTTCGTTATCGAATTTTTAATGCTGATGGTGGTGAAGTTGAACAATGCGGCAATGGCTCACGCTGCTTTGTACGCTTTGTACTAGACCAAGGCTTATCTACAAAAAATCCTTTACGCGTTGAAGTAGCGCATACCGTACTCACACTCAAGTCCAATGAGGATGGGCAAGTGGAAGTGGATATGGGGGCGCCTATTTTTGAACACAGCCATATTCCCTTTAATGCAAATGGTTTAGCGAGTAAGCAAGAGTTTCATGAAATGCTCTACGCACTTCCCATTGCAACTCCTGCGACTCACGATAGCTGGATAGGCGTAGTCTCCATGGGTAATCCGCACGCCGTTCAAGTAGTCGGCGATGTAGATAGTGCGCCCGTATTGGAAGAAGGTCCGTCAATCGAGAAACATGCCGTGTTTCCAAAGAGAGTGAATGCTGGCTATATGCAGATTCTGAATCGCCATCAAATCAAGTTGCGCGTCTTTGAGCGTGGCGCTGGCGAGACTCTGGCTTGTGGAACTGGCGCATGCGCCGCAGTAGTTTCAGGCATTCGCCGTGGATTGCTAGCTTCACCAGTGAAGGTCAATACCCGTGGTGGCGATTTGCTAATCGCTTGGGGCGGCATGATCAATGAAGTGGCTCAGCCCGTCATCATGACTGGTCCGGCAATCACCGTATTTGAAGGCGAAACAGTTATTTAACAGCGGGGCTTCTATAGCCCCTTCTCTGCCTTTTTAATTAAATGCCGTATTTCTCGCGGTAAGCTTTTACGGCAGGCAGGTAAGTTGTTAACTCAGCATTGCTTGAGGCTGTCAAGAAAGACATCACATCAACCAAGCTGGCAATCGCCACCACCGGCAATCCAAATTCTTGCTCCACTGCCTGCACCGCTGACTTGTCGCCAACTTCGGTTGCAGTGCCAGACTTTTCCATGCGATCAAGCGCAATTAATACCGCCGCAGGCTCTGCTCCCGCATCACGAATCAATTTCACAGACTCTCTGACAGATGTTCCAGCAGAAATGACATCATCAATAATGACGACCCTACCTTTCACTGGGGCGCCCACTAAGGAGCCCCCTTCGCCGTGATCTTTAGCCTCTTTGCGGTTGTAGGCGTAAGGCACATTGCGGCCGACATCAGCTAGGGCAATGGCTGTAGCAGCAGCCAAGGTAATACCTTTATATGCAGGGCCATAAAGCATGTCGTACTCGATACCAGATTCTTGTAAGGCTTTAGCGTAATAACGACCCAAGGCACTTAAAAGGGCGCCATTATTGAACCCCCCCGCATTAAAGAAATAAGGAGAAAGTCGCCCCGCTTTAGTTTTAAACTCCCCAAACGACAAAACATTTGCCTCCAGGGCAAATTGAATAAAGTTATCTTGATTAGAATTTTTTGAGCTCATAGGCCTATATGTTACGCATCATTTCTGCCAACCTCAACGGTATCCGTTCTGCAGTCAAAAAAGGCTTTCTGCCATGGGTTGCCAAACAAAATCCAGACTTTGTTTGTATGCAGGAGCTCAAAGCTCAGCAAGATGACCTCGAGGATGCCATTCTCAATCCCGATGGCCTGCACGGCTTCTTTCATCATGCCGAGAAAAAAGGCTATAGCGGATGCGGTATTTATACGCCACACAAGCCTGACGAGGTGCTCTATGGCTATGGCAATGCAGAATTTGATGCTGAGGGTCGCTATGTTGAAGCTCGATTTAAAAAGCTTTCAGTAATCTCCGTATACATGCCCTCTGGATCAAGCTCGCCTGAAAGGCAGGAAGCCAAATATCGCTATTTAGATTCATTCTTACCTCACCTAGTAGAACTGAAAAAATCTGGGCGAGAGATTGTGTTGTGTGGCGATGTCAATATTGCCCACCATGAGATTGATCTTAAGAACTGGAAAGGCAATCTCAAAAACTCGGGATTTTTACCAGAGGAGCGCGCCTGGCTTACCAATCTATTTGATAAGGTAGGTTACGCAGACGTCTATCGAAAATTAGAACCAGAAGCTTCTGACACCTGCTATACCTGGTGGAGTAATCGCGGCCAAGCCTATGCAAAGAATGTAGGCTGGCGTATCGACTATCACATCACTACCCCAGGGATTGCAGCTAGCGCTAAGAATACTGCCATCTACAAAGATGAGCGCTTCTCAGATCATGCGCCACTCACTGTAGATTACGACTGGTCTCTTAAATAATCTGCGAGTCGTGTTTTTTAAATTCGACTACCTTCAGTCGAATGGTCAGCCAGATCAGAATTAACACTGGCGCACCAATAATGGCAGTGGCAATAAAGAAGGGTTGGTATCCAAAAGTATCGACAAAAACGCCTGAAAATCCAGCCAACCACTTCGGTAAGAGCAACATCATTGAGCTAAACAGTGCGTACTGCGTAGCGGAGTACTGAATATTCGTCAGCGAAGACAAAAATGCGATGAAAGCAGCTGTGGCAATTCCGGAGCTCAAGTTATCTGCGGAAATGACCCATACCAAGCCATGTAAGTCATGGCCCTGAGTGGCTAACCAAGCAAACAATAAGTTACTTACGGCTGATAAGATCGCGCCAAGAAACAAAATTCGCATGACACCAAAGCGTAAAGTGAATACCCCACCCAAAAAGGCACCTACAAGAGTCATCACTACGCCAAATACTTTACTGACAGCAGCCACCTCATCCTTGGTGTAACCCATATCAACATAAAAGGGATTGGCCATGATGCCCATGACAACATCGCTGATGCGATAAATTGCAATCAGGGACAAAATCAGAATAGCGTGCCAGCCATAGCGTTTAATAAAATCAGCAAATGGCTCAATCAAAGTTTGATGCAACCAAGCTTTAGCATTGCGTGCCTTCGATAGCTCGATACGCACCGGCTCTTTACTAAACAAAGTAGTGATCACACCGACGCCAATCGACAGCGCCATACATAGGTAGGCAAACTGCCAAGCACTTGCATCGTAGCCAGCGCTACCAGCCTCAGCACGGGCTGCCAACCAAAGAACGCCCGCTCCCGACCAAATCAAAGCCAAGCGATAACCTGTTTGATAAGTAGCCGCCAAAGCGGCTTGATGATCGCTATCAGCAGACTCAATACGGAAAGCATCTAAAGCAATGTCTTGCGTTGCAGAGCCAAAGGCAACCAAAAGGGCACACCAGACAATCGGCGTGAGCTGAGCCTGAGGATCAATGCTGGCCATACCCAGCAACCCACAAACGATGAGTAATTGCGCAAAGAGTAACCAGCTACGTCTTCTACCAAATAGCTTCGTGAGTAAGGGAATCGGAAGTCGATCAACTAAAGGTGCCCACATCCATTTAAAGGCATAGATTAAGCCAACCCAGGTGAGGTAACCAATGGTGCTGCGATCAATGCCCGCCTCCCTTAGCCAAAAACTGAGCGTTCCTAGAATGAGCAGTAGAGGCAGGCCTGCGGAGAAGCCTAAAAAGAGCATACGCAAACAAGGCCACTCGAGATAAACCCGAAAATCTCTTAGCCAGGACTGGGCGGTGCTAAGCACGACGAACGCGGAATAGCGCCAGACTTCCAAAAAGATTAGGCATTAAGGTGACCTGACGGCCTTCATGCAAGATGCATTGATCCAAAATCTGGAGGCCTAGGCTTGATGCTAATTTTTCAAAATCAGCCACTGTCAGAACGCGCACATTGGGCGTGTTGTACCACTGATAAGGCAGGCTTTTAGAGACCGGCATCCGTCCAAAACCTACTGACAAGCGATGAGACCAGTGAGCAAAATTAGGAAAGGACACTATCGACTCTTTGCCGACTCGTGCAACTTCTCGCAAGATCTTTTCAGTCTCATGAATCGTTTGTAAAGTTTGTGACAGCACAACAGTGTCAAAACTATTGTTCTCAAACAACGCCAAACCACCCTCTAAGTTTTGCTGAATGACATTCAAACCTTTTTGCACGCAGGACAATACGCGTGCATCATCAATCTCTACACCATAGGCATGTACGGGTTTTTGTTTTTGCAAATACTCAAGAAAGCTACCGTCACCACAACCAAGGTCTAGCACTTCGCTATTGGGTGCGATCCAATTGGCTATTGCGGCGAAATCTGCGCGCATCATGATTGGACCTCTAGCATTTGCTCAAAGTAAGCACGAATCAGATTGTGATAACGAGGGTCATCCAACAAAAAAGCATCATGACCATGTGGTGCATCAATCTCGGCATAACTCACTTCACTCTTATTACTGAGTAAAGACTCCACAATCTCACGACTGCGATTTGGCGGAAAACGCCAGTCGGTAGAAAAACTCACCACCAAGAATTTAGCTTGCACTTCGGCAAGGGCGCGATTCAGACTACCCCCGTATCGACGGGAAGGATCAAAATAATCAAGCGCTCTGGTAATGAGCAAATACGTATTGGCGTCAAAGTAAGTAGAAAACTTATCACCTTGATGGTGTAAATAACTTTCAACCTCAAATTCCACGTCAAAACTGAAGCGGTAATCCTGAGGCTCTCCATTAGGTCTTTGTAGCTCGCGTCCAAATTTTTCGGCCATGTCATCATCAGATAGATAGGTGATGTGACCTACCATGCGTGCCAACCTCAGACCACGCTTAGGGACTACACCATGCTCATAGTAGTTACCACCATGAAAATCCGGATCAGACAAAATGGCATTACGTGCCACTTCATTAAACGCAATGTTCTGAGCGCTCAGTTTTGGGGTGGATGCAATTACCAAGCAATGTGCCAAGCGTTTTGGAAACTGAATGGACCAAGCCAATGCCTGCATGCCACCCAAGCTTCCCCCCATCACTGCAGCAAAACGGCGAATACCCAACTTGTCAGCTAGGCGTGCCTGGGTATTTACCCAATCTTCCACTGTAATGACAGGAAAATCTGCACCGTACTGCTTACCGCTAGCGGGATTAATACTCTTTGGCCCAGTGGATCCAAAACAAGAGCCCAAATTATTGACGCCAATGACAAAGAAATGATCTGTATCGACTGGCTTGCCTGGCCCAATCATGTTGTCCCACCAACCAATATCTTTGGCATCGTCCGGATTAGAGCCTGCTACATGATGTGATGCGTTCAGTGCATGACACACCAATACGGCATTACTTTTATCGGCATTGAGTTTGCCGTAAGTTTCAATGACTAAGTCGTATCCAGATAAGATGGCGCCACTTTGCAAAGGCAAGGGCTCGGCAAAATGGATGGTATTTCTAGAGAGATGTAGCTCGCTCATTCTGATAGAAGAATGCGAAGGCTAATATCGGATGCCTCGGTTGGAAGCTTTTTGAAGCCGCTTCGAGCAAAACGATGCCAGCGTCCTAAAACATAGCTCATCAACATGGCCGCCCGAATACTCACTTCATCTTGAGACACATTGGCCCATGCCCCACCTTGGGTTTGGGCAATGCGCAAGGCCTGCTTTAAAGATGCCTCTACTCGATCAAGCACTTGTGTGATGCGCTCTTGTAAGCGGTCATCCTCTTGGAGCAAAGCATCGCCCAACAGTACGCGGGTCATGCCTGGATTCTTTTCGGCGAAAAATAATAGCATCTGCAAAATACCGCGTGCCTGTGCGAGCCCAGACTCTTCTTTTTGATTGATCTGATTAATCAGGCCAAAAACAGTCTGCTCAATAAACGCAATCAGACCTTCAAACATCTGCGCCTTACTGGCGAAGTGTCGGTAGAGTGCCGCTTCTGAAACTTGAATTTTTGCTGCTAATGCCGCTGTAGTTACACGCTCACCCTTTGGGTTTTGTAACATCTCTGCGAGCACTTGCAAAATCTGCAAGCGACGCTCGCCTGGACGGGGACGTTTACGCGTCTTACCCTCAACTGCAACAGTTGCTTCGATCTCTGATGGATTGGGGTCTAAAGAATCGCGCATGGTTATATCCCTTGTTCGACTCTTAACGCGAGCGAATCATTGTTCCAAATGCTTGCTCAGTCAGAATCTCTAACAATAAAGAGTGCTCAATTCGCCCATCAATAATATGCACTGAATTCACGCCACTCTTTGCCGCATCTAAGGCAGAAGAAATCTTTGGCAACATCCCGCCAGAAATCGTACCGTCAGCAAATAATCCATCAATCTCGCGTGCAGTGAGGTCAGTCAAGAGTGTGCCGTTCTTATCCATCACGCCCGGGATATTCGTCATCATGACTAATTTCTCTGCATGCAGGATTTCAGCCATCTTCCCTGCCACTAAATCGGCGTTGATGTTGTAAGCCTGACCCTCTTCACTAAATCCGATAGGGGAAATCACGGGAATAAAAGCATCATCCTGCAGGGCTTTTACTACCGCAGGATTAATGGCCTCAATCTCGCCAACAAAGCCTAGATCAATCATGGCACCAGCCTGCTTTTGATCAGGAATCAACATTTTCTTCGCGCGAATCAAGCCCCCATCTTTGCCTGTCAAGCCTACTGCTTGACCACCAAAGTGGTTGATCAACATCACAATATCTTGCTGCACTTCGCCACCGAGAACCCACTCCACTACTTCCATGGTTTCTTCATCGGTCACGCGCATACCTTGAATAAAGGTACCGGCCTTACCAATCTTTTTCAAAGCCTCATCAATTTGCGGGCCGCCGCCATGAACCACTACGGGATTCATACCTACGAGCTTGAGCAGGATGACATCGCGCGCAAAACTTTCCTTCAGCCGCTCTTCCACCATAGCGTTTCCGCCATATTTGATCACGATGGTTTTACCGTGATACGCGCGAATGTAAGGTAATGCTTCGGCTAAAATCTCCGCCTTCAATAAAGGAGAGATTTCGCTAATAGATGGAGATTGCTTAGTCATTGCTACTGATGTATTAGGTTTAGTAAATTAATCACCAAACAATTTTTGACGGAGTTCACGACGCTCTTGAGCCTCGAGAGAGAGGTTGGCAGTAGGGCGAGCAATTAAACGGTTGAGGCCAATCGGTTCGCCAGTTTCTTCACACCAGCCGTAATCACCGGACTCAATCCGGGCTAGAGCCTGCTCTACTTTTTTCAATAGCTTACGTTCACGGTCTCGGGTGCGCAACTCAAGAGCGTGCTCCTCTTCAATCGTGGCACGGTCAGCTGGATCGGGAACCAAAATATTTTCGCGAAGATGCTCTGTGGTCTGTGAAGCATTCTTCAAAATGTCATTTTTTAAGGTCAAGAGTTTTTGACGGAAAAAATCTAACTGGGCTGCATTCATATAGTCCTTTTCGGACATCTTGAGTAATTCAGCCTCTGTTAAAGGTGCACCCTTTACAGCTTTGCTACTAGTTTTTGCTGTAGCCGTAGTTTTCGTTGGTGTTTTTACCGTCATTTCATTCTTTCCATGGATTAGAACCATTATTGCTTCATTCTGCCAAAGTTTTACTACCCTTTTGTCAATATTTATCAATATTGACCGTGGCGCCGGATTGTACTGTAGATTTCCTAGGCTAAACAGCCCTCAAGCCCAGCTAGTAGGGTGTCTTTGGGCAAATCTATCCCGATAAAGACCATGCGGGTTTGCTTGGGTTCCGCACCCCACAAACCAGCCATATCGCTCCCCATCATCTGATGAACGCCCTGGAACACGACTTTTCGGTTGCTGCCCTTCACATAGAGGACGCCTTTGTAACGCAACATCTTCTCCCCAAAGACCTCCAAAATGCCCCCCAGGAAGTCCTCTAATTTTTTATGATCAAAGGGTTTATCACTACGAAAAACGAAGGATTGAATGCGGTCCGTATGGCCAGCATGGTCGTGGTGATCATGGCTGTGATCATGCCCACAGTTATTGTGATCATGATGGTCGTGACTGTGGTCGTGACCACAATTGGCATGGTCGTGGTCCTCTTGCCCTAAAAAGTGGGGGTCAATGTCCAGCTTGGCATTCAAATTGAAGCCCTTGAGATCTAAAACAGCATCCAGAGGTACCACCCCTTTAGAAATCCCCTGAATCGGCGCACGGGGATTCATATGCATCAAGCGATTGCGCAAGGCATCCACCTCGGCAGGTGTTACTAAATCGGTCTTAGTGATGAAGATTTGATCCGCAAAGCCAACCTGGCGCTGGGCCTCTTCGTGCTCATTTAACTGTTGTGGACCATGCTTGGCATCTACGAGAGTAACCACTGCATCCAAGACATAATGGTCGGCAACATCATCGTCCATAAAGAAGGTTTGGGCCACAGGGCCTGGATTAGCTACGCCGGTTGTCTCAATTACTACGCGCTCAAAGCTAATCTTTTTATCTTTGCGCTGCTCCCAAAGCGCATTCAATGCCTCGACTAAGTCGCCGCGAATCGTGCAACAGATGCAGCCATTGCTCATTTGCACAATATTTTCTTGGTTATCTTGAACCAGGATGTCGTTGTCGATATTCTCTTCGCCGAACTCATTCTCAATAACGGCAATTTTTTTACCATGCTGCTCTGTCAGGATATGTTTGAGCAGGGTGGTTTTGCCGCTACCCAAAAAGCCCGTGAGAATTGTTACCGGAATTAACGCCATCATTGATCCTATCAAAATCTATCAGTACATTTCCCAAACGGGAAACATCACATCTTACCGAGTTCCTCAGCCTTTGCCAGCCTTTGCACGAGGATGGGCTTTATCGTAGGCCTGCGCTAGGTGCTGAAAATCTAAGGAAGTGTAAATTTGCGTGCTAGCTATGCTGGCATGCCCCAGCATCTCCTGAACGGCACGAAGGTCTTGGGAGGACTGCAAAACATGGCTAGCAAAGCTGTGGCGCATCATATGCGGGTGCACATGGGTTGGCAGGCCGGCGCGCATCGCTAAGGTACGTAAGCGCGCCTGCACGGTGCGGGGAGATAAGCGCGCGCCCGTAGCCGAGATAAATAAGGCGATGGAGTCCTGGGCTAACTCAGCCTGGTCTCGTAATTCGCGCCAGGCTTTCAGGGATTTCATGGCGGGGCCACCAATGGGAACTGAGCGACGTTTGCCGCCCTTACCCAAAACCGTAACTTCGGCAGCATCCCAATCCAGCCAGCCAGCAGATTCATGCTGACGATCTTTGCTTGGCATCACATCAATACCCAGGAGCTCCGATAAACGCAGTCCAGAGGAATACAGCAAGTCAATAATGGCGGCATCGCGAACGGTTTCTAAATCTTTTTTTTCTTCCGCTTCTTTGACGGCTTGATTTACTAAAGATAGGGCTTGTTCAACCGAAAGTGCTTTAGGCAAAGACTTTAAGCGTTTTGGCGCCTTCACATCATCGACTGGGTTAGCAAGCAGATTTGCAGTAGCTCGTCCAGCCTGCGCATCACGACGGGCATCTTTCTCAGTCAACCAGTCATACCAACCTCGCCAAGCAGAAAGCGCCCTTCCAATGGTACGAGACGATTTTCCTTGGGAGTGCAGACGCCCAGCCCAACGACGGACGTGGGCATTGCTCACCCTCAGTAATTCAATAGCATCATCTGCAGCAAATGTTTGGAGCCCAGTCAGATCCATGCGATACGCTTTGAGCGTATGGGGCGAGAGCTGCCTTAATACATGCAGCTCATGCAAATACTCTTTTACGAGGGGATGAAGCTCAGGTAGGGCTTGGCTCATAAGCCTGGATACGATCCAAAGCGGCTGCGGTGAGTTCGGCAATCTGACGTAAATAAAAGGCACCCATGTCAGCAGTAAAGCGGGTCTCATCTTTGCTGGCCAACAACAATACTGCTGGTGACTGAACGGCAGCAATACTTTTACCTAGGGGCAGTCCAATGGCCACCATGCTTTGCCACTCGGGATCGATAGTCACTTGGGTGGCTAATAAATCTACGCTGGCAGCAGCCAACTCCTTTGCGGAGCCACACAAAGGCGTATCGATCCAGGGGCCAAATGCAGCATTCGGAGAAAGAATCTGTGCCGACTCAACCTCAAATACCTCTGCCAAACCTGCTGTCACTGCGGACTCCACATCCGCCTTGCTATTGGCACCCATCAAGCACAACAACCAGGCCACCAAGCTTTGCTGAGTTTTGTCGTTACGGCTACCAAAGTGCAGCATCTCACTCAAACGGCGATTGAGTTCCTGATTCTGAGTGCGCAATAAAGTCATCTGGCGCTCTTGTAATGAAATTGCACGATCTTCATGCGGATGCTTTAAACGAATTTCATTTAAGAGATTGGCGTAACGCTCAAAAAATCCTGGGGTTGCACGCAACCACTCTGCCACCAACTCTTCTTGTTCGGCCTGCTTAGGATCGATTGCGCTCATCTCTGTTTTCTCACTTATTTTCTTGTTTACTTGCTTAGCTCAGCTTTTTACGGAGCAACTCATTGACTTGACCTGGATTAGCCTTGCCTTGTGAGGCTTTCATAATCTGGCCCACCAAGGCGTTAAATGCTTTTTCTTTGCCAGATCGGAACTCTTCAACAGATTTCTCATTAGCGGCTAGAACCTGATCAATCATGGCCCCTAGCTCACCACTATCGCTGATTTGTTTCAAGCCTTTGGCATCAATTACCTGATCTACAGTACTAATAGCTTTGCCTGCGATAGCCTCATCCCAGAGAATCGCAAAGATATCTTTGGCAATCTTGTTAGAGATCGTGCCGTCTGCCACGCGAGTAAGTAGTGGTGCCAAGTGTTCTGCCTTGAGCGGGGCATCGGCTGTAGCCATACCAGCACGATTGAGTGATGATGCAAACTCTCCCGCAATCAGGTTGGCCGCCGCTTTTGCTAAAGACTTGCCAACAATAGCTAATAGCGCTTCAAAGAATGTTGCTGTATCTCGATCCTGTGTCAGCAATTGCGTATCGTAGGCGCTTAAACCAAATTCACTTTGCCACTGTTCGCGAAGCTGTGATGGAAGTGCCGGCATGTTGCTGCGCACTGCGGCAATCCAAGCATCATCAATCACCACCGGCAATAAATCTGGATCAGGAAAATAACGATAGTCATTGGCATCTTCTTTACTGCGCATGCTACGCGTTTCTTGACGGTCAGGATCATACAAACGGGTTTCCTGAACGACTGAGCCACCATCTTCAATTAATTCAATTTGTCGACGCACTTCATATTGAATCGCTTCTTCCAAGAAGCGGAAGGAGTTTAAGTTCTTAATTTCACAACGGGTGCCGAATTCTTTTTGCCCCAGGGGCCGAACAGAAACGTTGGCATCACAACGAAAAGATCCCTCTTGCATATTGCCATCGCACACCCCAAGCCAGACGACGAGAGTATGTAAAGCCTTTGCGTAAGCCACTGCCTCAGCAGCGCTACGCATTACTGGTTCAGTAACAATCTCTAGCAATGGTGTGCCAGCACGATTTAAATCGATGCCACTAGATGCTTCGCCATGCGGACCCAAGAAGCCCTCCTCATGAACAGACTTACCCGCATCCTCTTCCATATGGGCACGTGTCAGCTCAACGATCTTCACTTGATCGCCGACCAAGATTTCCAAGTGGCCTCCAACGACTACAGGGAGCTCCATCTGACTAATCTGATATCCCTTTGGCAGGTCAGGATAGAAGTAGTTCTTGCGCGCGAAAATACTCGCTGGCGCTATCTTGGCATTTACTGCTAGGCCAAAACGAATCGCATGCTCTACTGCCTCACGATTGAGCACGGGCAACACACCAGGCAAAGCCAAGTCTACCGCGCAAGCCTGTGTATTCGGAGCAGCTCCAAAGCGTGTGCTGGCACCGCTAAAAATTTTGGATTGTGTTTGTAGCTGCGCGTGGGTCTCTAGACCAATAACGACTTCCCATTGCATCATGCCACCTCGCTTGCTTGACGCAAATGCCAGTCACTATTTTGCTGATACTGGTGCGCTACTTGCAACAAGCGCGCCTCAGAAAAATAATTACCAATCAACTGCATACCAATAGGCAACTTACTAGAATTAAATCCGCAAGGCACACTCATCGCTGGCAATCCTGCTAAGTTGGTGGAGAGTGTATAAATATCCTCTAAATACATCTGTACAGGATCTTTGGATTTTTCTCCCAAGCGCCATGCAACATCAGGTGCAACTGGCCCTAAGATCACATCGCATTTTTCAAAGGCCGCTTGAAAGTCGGCCGCAATAATGCGACGAATTTTTTGCGCCTGCAAATAATAGGCATCGTAGTAACCATGACAGAGGACGTATGTGCCAATCAAAATACGGCGCTTGACTTCTGCACCAAAACCTTCAGTACGTGACTTCTTGTACATATCTGATAGGTCACGATATTCACTGGCGCGATGTCCGTAACGCACACCATCAAAGCGACTCAAATTACTTGAAGCTTCGGCAGGCGCCAACACGTAATACACCGGTATCGACAGTTTTGTTTTTGGAAGGCTCACCTCAACAAGCTCTGCACCAAGATCTTGTAGCGCTTTGGCAGCAGCATTCACTGCATTAGCTACTTCTTGCGCAAGACCTTCCGCAAAGAATTCTGCTGGTAGTCCAACGCGTAATCCTGCTAGCGGTTTCGCTAAGTTAGCATTGCCTTCTGCCCAGGGCTGGGTCAGATAACGACCATAGTCTTCCCCTGAATCGGCCAAAGAGGTTGAATCTTTAGGATCATGGGAAGACATCGCTGTGAGGAGTAAAGCGCAATCTTCGGCGGTTTTACCCATGGGGCCAGCCTGGTCCAAAGAAGAGGCATAAGCAATCATCCCATAACGGGATACACGCCCATAAGTGGGCTTAATTCCAGTTAATCCACAAAAGGCGGCTGGTTGGCGTATGGAGCCGCCAGTATCAGAACCTGTTGCAATTGGTGCCAATCCTGCAGCAACGGCTGCTGCAGACCCCCCTGATGATCCGCCGGCTACGTATTCTGAATTCCAGGGATTGAGAACCGGTCCATAGGCAGAATTTTCATTTGAGGAACCCATGGCAAACTCATCCATATTGGTTTTTCCCAGACAAACCATGCCGGCCCCATTGGGGTTCTTTTCGCTAGGAATTCCCAAATTAGCGACCACAGTGGCATCAAACGGACTGAGGTAGCCCTCAAGCATTTTGGAGGCTGCCGTGGACTTCCAGCCACGCGTTACAAAGACATCTTTGTGCGCTACCGGGATACCCGTTAACTTCCCACCTTTACCAGATGCTATTAGCTTGTCTGCATCAGAAGCTTGATCTAAACTTAAGTGAGCACTTACATCAAGATATGCATTGAAGCGCTTTCCAGCCTCAATACGATCTAAAAAGTAGCGAGTCAACTCGGTACTGGAGACCTCTTTGGCAGCCAAAGCTTTTGCCATTAAGGCGATAGAAGTTTGATGCCAGCTCATTCAATCACCCTCGGAACCAAGAAATAACCCTCCTGCTCAGCAGGGGCAGATTGCATGTTTTGAGCGCGCTCATCAGACTCGGTAACAGTATCTGTGCGCAGAGGTTGGGCTAAATCACGCAAGAAGAGAATAGGGTGGGCCAAAGGGGCGAGGCCGCTGGTATCGACAGCCTGCATCTCCTCAACTAAGGCAAAAACAGCCTGCAGTTGGGGCAAAACTGCCTCGGCTTCTGCCTGACTTAAGTCAAGGCTGGAAAGGTGCGCAATGCGCTGGACATCATCAAGTTTCATGGGGCGCTAGAGTATCATTCCTATATATATTTTTTAACACTTACTTATTTTCCCACTACATCATGTTTGGTTTTTTCCGCAGCTACTTTTCTAATGACCTGGCCATCGACCTAGGCACCGCTAACACCCTAATTTACATGCGTGAACGGGGTATTGTGCTTGATGAACCGTCCGTTGTGGCAATTCGCACCGAGGGTGGCCCAAATGGCAAAAAAACCATTTTGGCGGTTGGAAAAGAAGCAAAAGCGATGTTAGGACGCGTTCCAGGCAATATTGAGGCGATTCGCCCTATGAAAGACGGTGTTATTGCCGATTTCACTATTACCGAACAAATGCTCAAGCAGTTTATTAAGCTTGTGCACGAAAGTAAGTTACTAAAGCCTAGCCCTCGAATCATTATTTGCGTTCCATGCGGCTCTACTCAGGTTGAGCGTCGTGCGATTCGCGAATCTGCATTGGGCGCAGGCGCATCACAAGTGTTTTTGATTGAAGAGCCTATGGCTGCAGCGATCGGCGCTGGTTTGCCAGTCTCCGAAGCGGCTGGTTCGATGGTCGTTGACATTGGTGGTGGCACAACTGAAGTTGGCGTGATGTCATTGGGTGGCATGGTTTACAAAGGCTCCGTTCGTGTTGGTGGTGATAAGTTTGATGAAGCCATCACCAATTACATCCGTCGTAACTACGGTATGTTGATCGGCGAACAAACTGCTGAGTTGATTAAGAAAACTATTGGCTCTGCCTTCCCAGGTACAGAAGTTCGCGAGATGGAAGTAAAAGGCCGAAATCTTTCAGAAGGTATCCCGCGCAGCTTTACTGTAACCAGCAATGAAGTGTTGGAAGCTTTGACAGATCCTTTGAATCAAATTGTGACTGCAGTGAAAGCAGCTCTAGAGCAAATTCCTCCAGAACTCGCATCCGATATCGCTGAGCGCGGCATGATGCTGACCGGTGGTGGCGCGTTGTTGCGTGACCTCGATCGCTTGCTGCTGGAAGAAACTGGCCTCCCGATTCATGTTGCAGAAGATCCCCTCACTTGCGTTGCTCGTGGTTGCGGTATTGCCTTAGAGCGCATGGACAAGCTGGGTGGCGTATTCTCACAAGAGTAATTGACTTAAGCGTCGATTAGGGAATTGCAACATAGCGCCCCTCCTCTTTTTAGACAAGGCGTTCCAGCTTTAGTCAAATTGATTGTCTGTCTATCGATCAGCATCGCATTGATGTTGATCGATTTTCGCTTTAAAGCGCTCGATCCCATTCGCAACAACGTCAACTGGCTGTTGCGACCACTAGAGTATGTGATGATGATGCCGCGCAATGCGTATGAAGCTTCATCGGAATATTTCACAACACGTGGAACGCTCGATAAAGAAAATCAAGAAATGAAAGTGCGGCAAGCAGAGCTCTCTTTGCTGGCCAATCAATCCGAATTTCTCCAGGTAGAAAATCAAAATTTGCGCCAATTAATGGACTTGCAAAAACAAACTCCCTTCAAAACCCTACCAGTAGAGATTTTGTTTAATCCACCTAATCCGATTTCTCAGCGCATCGTAGTCAACCGCGGAAGTCATGATGGCCTCAGTCTTGGCACCCCGATCGCCAATGACTCTGGCATCTTAGGTCAAGTGGTACGCATCTATGAGCGCTCCGCAGAAGTTTCTTTGTTAGAAGATCGTGACTTTGCTGTGCCTGTACAGGTAGCCCGCAACGGATTAAGAGCAGCAGTATTTGGTGCGGGGCGCGGCAACCCTCTCGAGCTTCGCTATCTTCCGGTTGCCAGCGATCTAGAAGTCGGCGATGTACTGATCACCTCAGGCATTGATGGCGTTTACCCACCCGGCTTTGCTGTTGCGGTGATTAGTAGCATTGAACGCAGTGCCGACAAAAACTCATCGAATGTATTTTGCGTGCCGGTAGCACCAGTGAACCGTTATCGCCAGGCCTTAGCATTACTATATGACCCGCAGTGGGATGCAAAGGCATCCTCTGCAACTAGTAAACCTGGTGAGCCACTGACAAATACACCTGGCCGTCGCCAAACTCGCGCACGGGGCATGCAATGATTGATTTTCAAAGCGGCTATATCCTGCGTCCCGCCAATCCGATCTTTGTTTACTTCAGCTTGTTTTGTGCGCTTCTATTAAATCTTTTGCCTATTGGTAACTACGGCTGGGTGCCAGACTGGTTGATTATCTGTATCGTATTTTGGAATATCCACCAGCATCGTTATGTGGGCGTGATCATCGCCTTTATTCTTGGCTTGCTGATGGATGTTCACAACTCGGACCTATTGGGTCTTCATGCTTTTAGCTACTCATTGATTGCTTATCTTGCAATCTCTTGGCATCGACGCATTATTGCCTTGTCGGTTCTCACTCAAGCTTTGCACCTATTACCTATCTTCTTATTAGTGTCGCTATTTCCAGTGATTGCACACTGGTTATTGAGTGGTGAGATTTATTGGTGGGCATTGACTGGTGCCATTCAAGCGCTGATCGAGGCATTATTGTGGCCTTTAGCAACGCGCATCCTGCTGTCACCTCAACGTCGTCCAATTGACGTTGATCATAATCGCCCCATTTAGAGAGCGTCATGGTTTCCTTTAAAAAACCAGATCTCGATTCGTTTCAAGAGCGCATTCATATTGCGACTTGGTTTGTCACCCTCTGTTTCTTATTACTAGTGACTCGCTTAGTGTGGTTGCAGCTAGTAAGCCATAGCAAATACGCACTGCTCGCTGAAAATAATCGTATTGCTGTAGTGCCTGCACCAGCGAACCGCGGCCTTCTAATAGACCGTAATGGCATTGTGATTGGTAGAAACTATTCTGCCCTGACCTTGGATGTGAATGCCGCAGAGATTAAAGGTAATGTGGATGAGCTCATTGATGATCTTTCGAAAATCGTGCTGATTTCTCCAAGAGATCGCCGAAATTTCAAGCGATCGCTCGAAGATTCTCGAAAAATGGGGACATTTCCCCTGAGATCCATGCTCACTGAGGCTGAAACAGCCCGATTTATGGCCAATCGCTATCGCTTCCCTGGGGTTGAGATTCGCGCCCGGAGCTTTCGTGAGTACCCCTATAACGAGCTAGCCTCTCATTTAATCGGCTATATCGGACGTGTTTCTCAGCGTGATAAAGAGCGTATGCAGGCTGAAATTGAGACCTCTAAAACAGATGACCCCGATGCATTGCAGGCCTCTTTTTTGCCAGGCATCCAGTACGTTGGCAAGATTGGTTTAGAGCAAAGTTATGAAAATGTTCTTCGCGGTGTACCCGGGTATGACCAAGTAGAGATTACTGCTGGTGGCAAACCAGTACGAACACTCTCAAGCTCACCTTCTATACCCGGAAAAAATGTAGTGCTGTCAGTAGACATCAAGCTGCAGTATTTAGTCGAGCAACTCTACGGAAACTATCGTGGCGCATTTGTAGCGATTGAGCCTGCGACTGGCGATATCCTCGCCTTTGTCTCTAAGCCGAACTTCAACCCGAATGACTTTGTTGAAGGCATTGATTCAGTAACCTGGAAAGAGTTAAACGACTCCCCACAAAAGCCACTATATAACCGCCCGCTTAAAGGCATCTATCCACCAGGATCAACTTACAAACCCTTTATGGCGTTGGCTGCTTTAGAAAAAAAAATGCGCACGCCATCGCAATCGATTTCAGATCCTGGGTATTTTGAATTTGGAAATCATACTTTTCGGGATGACAAAAAAGGCGGGCATGGCATTGTCGACATGCAAAAATCAATTGTTGAGTCTTGCGACACTTACTACTACTTGCTCGCGCGAGACATGGGTGTGAATATGATGCATGACTTTATGAAACCCTTTGGGTTCGGCCAAGTTACTGGGATTGATTTAAAAGGTGAATCAAAGGGTATATTGCCATCGACTGAATGGAAGAAAAATACCTTCAAGAAACCTGAACAGCAAAAATGGTATGAAGGCGAAACCATTTCTCTGGGAATTGGTCAGGGGTATAACGCATTTACTATTTTGCAACTAGCCCACGGTATGGCAAATTTAGCAAACAATGGGATTGTGATGAAGCCGCACTTAGTGAAAGCGATTGAAGATCCATTTACTAGAAACCGCACCCTCACGACTCCAAAAGAAAGTTATCGCATCGATCTTGCTCCAGAAAATATTGAGATTATTAAAAAAGCATTACTTGAGGTGAATATCTCTGGAACATCTGCATCCGTATTTAAGGGTGCTGGATATCAAGCAGGTGGCAAAACAGGAACAGCCCAAGTCTTTAGCTTAAATTCAAAAGAGTACAACCATGGAGCCACTGCAGAATTTTTAAGAGACCATGCTTTGTATGTTGCAATTGCTCCGATAGATAAGCCAACTATTGTGCTTGCTTTAGTTGTAGAGAATGCGGGATTTGGAGCGCAGCATGCCGCACCGATTGCACGTAAAGCGCTAGATTTTTATCTTGAAGGTAAGTGGCCAAAGGAGATTCCTGAATGGAAAAGAGCGCCATAAATAAAGCCAAGAAAATATTTCTCAGTATTTTTAGTGGACTGGATCGCCAGCTAGGCCTTATTCTGCTTGGCTTAGCGGCCGTTGGATTTATTACCTTTTTGTCTGCCAGTCAAAATACACCCGTTCGCTTTGAAGATGAACTGCGCAACCTAGCGCTGTCTTTTATTGTGATGTGGATAGTCTCTCGTATTCCACCAAAGTGGTTAGAGACAGCGGCTGTCTGGATTTATGGATTTGGCATTGCACTCCTCATTGCCGTAGCCATATTTGGGTTAATTAAAAAAGGTGCGAGACGATGGCTCAATATTGGATTTGTCATTCAACCTTCGGAACTCATGAAGATTGCCATGCCACTGATGTTGGCTTGGTATTTTCAAAAACGTGAGGGGATACTCAAGTCTTGGGACTATGGAGTAGCTGCGATCATTCTTGGCATACCGGTATTACTAATCGCACGCCAACCCGATTTAGGTACTGCACTGCTAGTTTTTGCTGCGGGCATGTATGTGATTATTCTTGCGGGCCTACCTTGGAAGTGGATTTTGCCGTTTATTGGTCTTGGCGCTTTTGGCATCATTCTCATTATTATTTTTGGCAATACTATTTGTGCACAGGATGTTGTCTGGCCACTGGTTCACAACTATCAAAAGCATCGGGTTTGCACTTTGCTCGATCCCAGTAGTGACCCCCTTGGAAAAGGATTTCATACTATTCAGTCGATGATTGCCATCGGCTCTGGTGGTTTTTTTGGCAAAGGTTGGTTTCAAGGCACACAATCACATCTAGAATTTATTCCAGAAAAACATACTGACTTTATATTTGCCGTGTTTTCAGAAGAATTTGGATTGCTAGGCAATTTGGTGCTGCTGGCACTGTTCTTTGCACTCATTAAAAGAGGTTTGGCTATCTCGGCAAGCGCACCCAATCTCTTTACTCGTTTACTCGGGGCATCAGTGACGCTGATTTTCTTTACTTACGCCTTTGTCAATATTGGCATGGTGAGTGGCTTATTGCCTGTTGTAGGCGTTCCACTTCCTTTTATTAGCTATGGTGGTACTGCGCTAGTTACCTTGGGTTTTGGGGCGGGTATTTTGATGAGCATCCATCGCCATCGACGGCTCGTACAGAGCTAGAAAATCGCAATTAAAAAGCTGAATACATCTTTTCGCTTTCTCCAGAAACAAAAAAGCCCGGCATGCCGGGCTTTTTCATCAACAAAACAAGAATTACTTCTTACGCTTGTTTACTGAATCTTTGAATGCCTTACCAGCAGAAAACTTGACAGTTTTAGCAGCGGCAATTTTGAGTGGCTCGCCAGTTTTTGGGTTACGGCCCATACGTGCAGCGCGCTTACCAGAAGCGAAAGTACCAAAACCGATCAGCTGAACTGAGTCGCCTTTAGTAACAGCTTTAATAATTTGCTCAATAGCAGAATTCAATGCAAATTCAGCTTTGGCTTTTGAGATCTCAGCATCGCCAGCAATAGCTGCGATTAGTTCTGCTTTGTTCAAGTGAAGCTCCTTATATTTATTGATGTCAGCGCACATTACGCTTACATGATTTTAACCACAAAAAATTACAAAAATAAAGCTGCGTCACAGCAATTTATTTAATTATTAATTTTTATTCTTCTAAAACCACCACGTCAGATACAAAATAGTCGGTATCTCCGAAACAGCTAGTAGGCAATCCAATGTGCTGATCATATTTAAGGGCAACTTTTTTGCCTAAATTGGCGTTGATTTTTTGGGCCACAGCATCATCCCGCACCGTAAAAAAGAACTTTTCAGACATGGTTCCAGGCATCGAAACCATTGCCAACTCTCCCTCCCAGGTCTTGCAAATGTATCCACGATTGGAAAACTTCTGGACATAACCCGCCCGCTCACCACTGCCGTAGCTCCAAGTGAACATAATCCAGGTGTAAGCTGCTAAGCCGACTGAGCCAATCAACAAAAGGCTTAAGAGCCATTTTACGAATCCATTCATGTGTTTTTCCTTAATAAATCATCCCTGCAGGCCTAATTAGGTACATTCCCTGAGGTCGCTTTTGACCTCAGCTTACATTTGAGCATAATCATTACAGAAATAGGGCTGAAATAGCGCCCCATGCAAACTAAAATACTAGCGTTAATGCTCATCGGTAAATTCCATGGAACTACGTCACGTCATCTTTCTGATCTTTGTTGTCTCGGCTATTTATGCCTACTTTAGAGGGAAGGTGCGATTTGGCTTAGTGCGCTCGCTAACTGACTATCAAGTACTTTTAGCGCCGATTAATGCTTTGCTTTACTTATTTTCCAAAACTAAGGCCGGGGCATTTATTCCAGTTGCAGACTTTCCTGCATTGAAACCACTTCAAGATCATTGGCAAATCATCCGGGATGAGGCGCTTGCCTTAAATGCAGATGGCGCTATCGCGGCCGCTACGGGATACAACGATATTGGATTTAACTCGTTTTTTCGTACAGGCTGGAAGCGCTTCCACCTCTGCTGGTATGGTAAAGAGATGCCATCCGCACAACTCCATTGCCCAAAAACTGTTGCACTTCTCAAATCAATACCCTCGATCAAAGCGGCCATGTTTGCCTCACTGCCACCAGGAGCAACGCTGGTAAGGCACAGAGACCCTTATGCCGGCTCTCTGCGATATCACATTGGCCTGGTTACCCCAAATGATCCCAAATGCTTTATTGACGTAGATGGCGAGCGCTATTACTGGAAGGATGGCGAGCCTGTGATGTTTGATGAAACCTACATTCACTATGCTGCGAATGAAACAGATCACCAACGTATCGTCCTATTTTGCGATGTAGAGCGCCCAGTTCATACTAAATTGGTGCAATTATTGAATCGCTGGTTTGGGCGCTATGTCATGAGCGCCACCTCCTCTCAGAACGTTGAGGGAGAGAAGGTGGGATTTGTAAACATTCTCTTTAAGTATTTCTACTACTTAAGAGCCCAGGCTAAAAAACTCAAAGCAAAACAGCGCAGCGTCTATTACATCGGCAAATGGGTTTTGATCTTAGGAATTTTGTGGGCCCTATTTTGGTAGGCCCTAAGGGCTAAGCGCTTCAATAATTTGCTCTGGGGTGATTGAGCCCCAGATTTCAACTAACTTAATGTGGCTATTTTGCCCTTGTAGCAACTGAATTTGTTTTTGCGGCACCCTTAATTGCTTGGAAAGCCAAGCCAAAAGCATCTCATTCGCCTTATTTTCTAAGGCGGGGGCCTGCAGAGATATCTTGAGGCAGCCATCATGCAGGCCAACCACCTTAGTCAGCTTTGCACCAGGCTGGCAATGTAAATGAAGGGCAATGCCTGTGGGGGTTTGTTTTAACCAAATGGGCATCATCAAAGTAATTTAAACTCAAATCATGATTATGAAGAACTCCAATGCCTTAGACCAGTTATTTGCCAATAATCGTGAATGGGCTGAAGCTAAAATCGCCCAAGACGCCGACTTTTTCAAGCGGCTGGTCTCTCAACAAGCACCAGAATATCTCTGGATTGGCTGTTCAGATAGTCGGGTTCCAGCCAATGATATTGTGAACTTACTTCCGGGCGAACTTTTCGTACATCGCAATGTTGCTAACGTAGTAGTGCATACCGACCTGAATTGCTTATCAGTAATTCAATTTGCAATTGATCTACTCAAGGTAAAGCATATTTTAGTAGTGGGTCACTACGGCTGCTCTGGTGTGCATGCAGCCCTCACTGATAAACGTGTGGGGCTTGCGGATAATTGGCTACGACATGTGAAAGACGTTCATCAAAAACATGAGCGCTATCTTGGCGAGCTGATTCCCACTCCAAAACGCCAAGACCGATTGTGTGAACTCAATGTCATTGAACAAGTTGTCAACGTTTGCGAGACTACCATCGTGCAAGATGCTTGGGCTAGGGGCCAGGATCTGACTGTTCATGGTTGGGCCTACCGCCTGGATACTGGACTGGTTAATGATTTGGGTATGTCGATTAGCTCCTTAGAGGAAATGAATCTACGTTACGTCAAATCGCTATCCCGCTACAACGATGAATAAATTGAGCTTTGTTTAAAAACTTTTCGAACTATTCTGGGGTTGCTCTTCTCAGGCTTTTAGTATCACTCCCCTATAAAACCTTAGTCTCATTAGGGTATGGCCTAGGCTACATAGCAGCACTTATCCCTAGTGATCGCAATCGTGTGGTCCAGAAAAATCTAGAGCTCTGCTTCCCAGAATTCAATGCGCAAGAAATAAATCGGCTCCGAAAACAACATTGGCGCTTATTAGGTCGCAGCCTTGTGGAGAAAAGCATTATTTGGCTTGGTAACAAAAAGCAGCTCAGCAACATGATCGAGGTTCATTCTGAGGTTGACCTCAGCGATAGAAAACCTCGGATCTTAGTAAACATGCACTTCGTTGGCATTGAAGGCAGCATTATTTTGAGTGCCCTAGCAGAAGATAAAGGTTGGCCTCGCACCTCTGGTTTTTTTCAAAGAATGAAAAGCCCTTTCTTCAATAAAAAAATTGTTGAATGGCGCAACCGCTTTGGTGGAAACTCGATTGATCGGCAAGGAAACTCCATAGCGCTCATTCGAGAAATTCGCAAGGGTAGCTTCATCATCATTGCACCTGATATTGACTTGGGTCTTAAAGACTCGACATTCGTTCCATTCTTTAACATCCCAACCAATACGATCACAACCGTATCGCGACTGGCGAAAATAACTGGTGCACAGGTCTGCATGATGATTACAACGCTCAAAGAAAATGAGGCTGGCTATATCTGCTCTATTAGTAAGCCACTAGACCACTTTCCCACCGAGAATGTAGATGCCGACACTGCAAGACTGAATCAAATTTTTGAACAAGAAATCAGACTGAGGCCCGCTGAATACTATTGGGTGCATAAGCGCTTTAAAAATAGGCCGCTTAACGAAGCAAGCCCCTATTAGCTCTTCTTCTGTAAGCACTTTTGTCCTATCATTAAAAAATGACTGAACGCATTGGACTGTTTGCCGACCTACACAGCAATTTAGAAGCTTTTGAAGCTTGCATGGCGCAAGCTCATGAGCTAGGGGTGACCCGTATGGTTTTTTTGGGGGACATTGTTGGCTATAACGCCGACCCTGGTGCCGTAATTGATCGTATCGGCGAGCTGGTTGCCGACAAGAAAGCGATTGCTGTGCTTGGCAATCATGATCAAGCCGTTTTTGAAGATCACCGCAAGCAAATGAATGCGAGTGCAAACGCAGCAATCGAGTGGACTAAAAGTCAGCTGAGCTCTACGCAAGTTCAGTTTCTAAAAGATCTGCCGCTGATGATTCAGGAAGAAAAAATATGCTTTGTTCATGCATCAGCCCATAACCCTGCAGACTGGAATTACATCACTGATAGCATGAGTGCATGGCGTTGCGTACAGAGCGCAGGCAAGACTTATACTTTTGTTGGCCACGCTCATGAACAAGCCCTTTTTTATCAAAGCGCCGTTGGCAAGCTGATTCGCTTTGCCCCGCATCCTGGTGAGGCAGTCCCTGTAATGCAACATCGCCAATGGGTTGGAGTGGTAGGCTCACTAGGTCAGCCGAGAGATGGAAATCCAGAAGCTTGCTTCGCCGTATTTGAGCCAGAACTAGAAGCACTTACCTTTCATCGAACTCCTTACGATCAATTCGCCGCAGCAGATAAGGTCCGTCGCGCGGGTTTGCCGGAGGATCTAGCAAACCGCCTCATCACGGGCAAATAATGTACTTATGCTGATAAATTCTGATATCGAAGCAGTTGATGAGATTTTTCAAGAAGGCAAAGTAGTTGATGGATTTATTTTGGGGGCAGAGGTTCATCGTGGCGGCATGGCCAGCCTATTCTCCGCAAGCAAAGAAGGTATTGATGTACCTATTCTCTTAAAGATTCCTAGAGTGGGTCGCGATCAGCCTGTTGAAAGTTTGATTGGCTTTGAAACTGAACTCACCATTCTGCGCTCGCTGAAGAGTCCTTATGTTCCAAAGTATCTTGGCTCAGGCAACATGGCCACGCGCCCCTACATCGCAATGGAACGTGTTGCGGGGCGACCGCTTGAGGACTTCATTAAAGAAGGTAAAGTTTTCACCATTGATGAGGTAGTGCAAATTGGCGCTGAATTAGCGCAGGCAGTGCAATCGCTGCATGCACAAGATGCAATCCATCTGGATATCAAACCAGAAAATATCCTGATTGACGATAAAGACAAGCTCACCTTAATCGATTTTGGTCTATCCCATCATGCGCGCTTTCCTGACTTACTCGCAGAAGAAATGCGCAAGGGTGTT
Source organism: Polynucleobacter arcticus (assembly GCF_013307205.1). Taxonomy (NCBI): domain Bacteria; kingdom Pseudomonadati; phylum Pseudomonadota; class Betaproteobacteria; order Burkholderiales; family Burkholderiaceae; genus Polynucleobacter; species Polynucleobacter arcticus. The sequence continues at coordinate 2,048,957 of NZ_CP028940.1, forward strand.
GGTTCTGCACCTTATATCTCGCCAGAACAAGTAGCTGGTATTCGCTCAGACTACCGAAGTGATATTTTTTCCATTGGTGTCATCATGTATGAACTGCTGACGGGAGAGCTTCCTTTTGGCAATCCTCAGACGATGCAAGGTTTACGTAAAAGGATGTGGGCTCAAGCATTTCCCCCGCGCGCTATTCGTAAAGAAATTCCACGGTGGCTGCAAGAAATTGTTTTACGTTGTTTGGAGCCGCGTGCAGCGGACCGCTATCAGAGTGCCACGCGTTTACGTCAAGCCTTAAGAGATCATGAGAGTGTCACTCTCACGGAGCGTGCGGATCGGATAGGCCCACTGAGTTTTTGGGAAAACCTCAAACGCATGTTTCGTGCGGCGGGTTATGAGCCTTCTCCAAGCCCGCGCCCCAGCATGGGGAACTACGATGCGCCGCTGATGATTGCCGCAATTGATACGCGCCAATCTGATCTAGATTTGCGTGATCGCATGCAAACTACTGCCAAGAATTTATTGCAGGCCTACCCAGAGAGTCGTCTAGTTTGTATTAGCACCATTGCAAGCACCCCAACGTTCGAAGGCAATCAAGAAAGTGAAACTGCTAGTGGCATTGTCCGGGGTCACCTTGTGCAACTCATGGAATGGGCGAAGCCATTGAAATTACCACCAGAACGCATCTCTTATCACGTACTAGAGGCCCTTGATCCTGCTAGTCGTATCGTCGAGTTCGCTAGAGACAATGATGCCTCGCTCATCTTAATTGGCGCCTCTCACAAACTACCAAATAAAGTAACGCCTTGGCGGACTTCGATGACCAAGATCGTTGAAGAGGCCCCGTGTAGCGTTCATATCGTCAGAACCTAGTCTTCCCGGGGATAATTGCCCGATAATGTAGCCATGGAAGAAAAAATACGTGTATCCAAGCTGCTGTCTGAGCTAGGCCTTTGCTCTCGTCGTGAAGCAGACTCTTATATCGAACAAGGTTTGGTCACCGTGGACGGTGAAGTGGTCAATGAGCTCGGCTCGCGCGCTTTTCGTCATCAAAAGATTGAATTACAGTCGGGCGCAAAAGCACAGCAGGCATCGCGGATTACCGTCATCCTCAATAAGCCCGTTGGCTTTATTTCTCATTTTGATGATGAGCAAGAATACCAACCTGCCGCCTCACTGATCACCACAGATAATTACTTTGCTAGCCCCTTAGATAAGGGTCGCAATCCGCGATTTAATACCCGGGGCCTGGCGCCTGCTGGTCGTCTTGATATTGACTCAACTGGCATGCTAGTTTTAACCCAAGATGGTCGAGTAGCCAAGCTCCTAATTGGGGAAAATAGCCCCATCGAGAAAGAATATTTAGTCCGTGTTGAGGGCGCCCTCTCCTTTGAAGACTTGGATAGGCTAAAACATGGCCTCGAATTGGATGGCGTTGTTTTAAAGCCGGCACAAGTGAGCTGGCAGAATGAGGATCAACTCCGCTTTGTATTGCGCGAAGGTCGAAAACGTCAGATTCGTCGTATGTGCGAGTTGGTTGGCCTGAAAGTTCTGGGATTGAAGCGGGTGCGCATGGGAAGAATTTCTCTCGGCGCCCTGCCTCCTGGAAAATGGCGCTTTGTAAGGCCTGAAGAGCAATTCTAAGGGGCTGGGCCCGCTTATAATTCTGTCTACTAGATTAAGCGCAGAATTACCATCGATACCACCACCCCCAGCACACCCGGCGCAGAAGTTTTAAGACGCCGTAGCTTTGCCATCATCTCTCACCCAGATGCAGGCAAAACCACACTCACTGAAAAGCTCTTGCTTTATGCGGGCGCTATTCAGATTGCTGGTAGCGTGAAAGCACGCAAGGCTAGCAGACATGCAACTTCAGACTGGATGGAGATTGAGAAACAACGGGGTATTTCCGTAGCGAGCTCGGTAATGCAAATGGAGTACCGCGACTGCATTATTAACTTGCTGGATACACCGGGCCACCAAGACTTCTCTGAAGATACCTATCGTGTATTGACTGCAGTAGATTCCGCACTCATGGTGATTGATGCTGCCAATGGCGTTGAATCACAAACCTTGCGCTTGCTTGAAGTCTGCCGCGCACGTAACACGCCTATCGTTACCTTCATTAACAAAATGGATCGCGAAGTCAAGCCGCCCATGGAACTCATGGATGAAATTGAAACTGCACTAGGTATTGAAGTTGTTCCTTTTACTTGGCCAGTGGGTATGGGCAAATCATTTGCCGGTGTCATTGATATTGCTAACTCCCAGATGCGTATGTTCAAGGCAGGTGAAGATCGGGTTACGGAAGATTCTCATGCGATCGTGGATATTCATGATCCTGTATTGAAGGCTCGCCTAGGAACTGATCTTGAAAATGCACTTGCTGAAGTAGACTTGATCAAGAATGCGATGCCCGCATTTGATAGAGAAGCCTTTTTAGCCGGCCGTCAGTCACCGGTATTCTTTGGCTCAGCAATTAATAATTTTGGTGTGCGGGAAATTCTCAACACCCTAGTAGAGCTTGCGCCATCACCTGGTTCACGCAAAGCCTTGCAACGGGAAGTCAGTCCGGCTGAAAATAAATTCTCCGCCGTAGTCTTTAAGATTCAAGCAAATATGGATCCAGCGCACCGTGACCGCGTCGCTTTCTTGCGTATCTGCTCAGGACACTTTCAGCGCGGCATGAAGCTCAAGATTTGTCGTAACGGCAAAGAGGTGCGAACAAACAATGCCCTCTCCTTCCTGTCCCAACGGCGCGATATTTTGGATGAAGCTTTTCCTGGCGACATCATTGGTTTGCCAAACCATGGCCTACTGAGGCTAGGCGACACACTCACTGAAGGTGAACAGCTTCAATTTACGGGCTTGCCTTTTTTTGCACCAGAAATTTTCCGCATGGTGGAGTCGGCAGATCCACTACGTTCCAAACAACTGCGCACTGGCTTAATGCAGCTCGGTGAAGAGGGAGCCATTCAGGTATTTCGCCCGATGATGGGCGGCACGATGTTGCTCGGCGCATTTGGACAACTCCAGTTTGAGGTGGTGAGCCATCGCCTGCAAACAGAGTATGGCGCAGAAGTTCGCCTGCTTCCTGCGCGCTATAACCTCGCACGCTGGGTCAGTTCGGATGACCCTGTAGCAATGAAAAAATTTATTCAAGAGAATATTCATCGCATGGCCGAAGATGTTGTGGGCGCCTCGGTATTTTTAGCTAGCCATAAATCTGAGTTAGATGTAGCTCAACAACGCTGGGAATCCATTCAATTCCATGCCCTTAGAGAGCATGCCGGCCTGATCTACCAATCGGACTTAGCTGGCTAATCTACCGCGGGCTGGCTTGTGGCCAGTTGCAGTCAAATACTGCAACTAGCTGCGTGTCACTCTTCCTAAAAGATGCGGTCTTGCCGTATTGTGCGCAATATGCCTTGGCTTTTTTCGTCAGCGATGAAATTGATTCACCATCACTATTTAAAAAAGTCACGTGGCTCGAATCTGATGCATCGGTATATACCGCAGCGCAAGCACTCAAACTGAGAATACTGGGCAATAAAATGTATCTCAGCTGCTTCATCAAATTTCTCTTGTCAGACATATAAAGTAATTGTGCTTATTGTTTAAATTTATTGACTACAACTATGGTGAGCTTACTCACAAAAGGTCGATAAATGAGAATACAGATAATCGCAACCGGATACGCAACAGACCAAACTTCAAGCCATGTCCAGAAGAAATTTTGCGTAATTCCCACTCGGACCAAGGTCGTGGCTAATGTAATACTCAAAGACATGAGGGCGCCCATAATGAGGGCAAATATGAGATTGGGGAAATTGATCATCTTCTGTCAATCATAGCGCCTAGACCACTTAACTGTTATTCTGATTTATGATCACTATTCCGCGCCCTATTTAGGGGAGTCTGCTGAGCAAGCTCAGAGGTTCATCATTCCAAGACTCTAGGAAAATATATGGCTGTTGGCCAAAATCAAAGAAATAGAAAAAATGACCCCATGGTTAGCAAGACTGGCAAAGCTAAATTGGGTCCACTCAACGTAACTCAGCTAAGCAAATTGCTTGACTCAAGCACTAAGCCCAAAGAGAAAGCAAAGATTCAGAGGGCTCTGAACAAGCGCCCTCCAGTAGCAGTCGCTGCTACAGAAGCAGCCTAAGTACTAAGCCCCGAAATTACCGGGGCTTTTTCTTATGTAATATGCTCTTATGATGGAAGTGCTACCTCAAATTCACTCGCTCTATATGGCTAATCTCGCAGGCCAGCCCATGATGCAGATTGAACGGGCAGAAATTGTTGCTGGTGAGGGCATTATTGGGGATCGCTATGCAGCAGGCCTAGGGGCATTCTCCGCTAATAAACCAAAGATACGTCACGTCTCACTGATTGCTCTATCGGGTATTGCAGATGCTAATCAGCAATTACTGGCCAACCAACATGCCCCCTTTGGTGCAGGCGATACTCGCAGAAATATAGTAATTGACCATTTCTCTGCCGATGAGCTTAATAACTTAGTTGGTAGAACTTTCTATTTAGGTGGTCTCGCATTTAAGGGAACCGAATTGTGCGTGCCTTGCCAGAGACCTGCAAAATTATTAGCCAGACCTGATTTTATTAACGCCTTTGAAGCTCGGGGCGGAATCAGAGCGGAAGCATTGACATCCGGAGTTCTGAATGCCGGGGACTTACTGACACTCACCATCGCTAAAGAAAAATGATTACCTACACAGAGCATGCAAGCATTAGCCCGGAGCAAGCAATCGACCTTTATACCCGCTCTACTCTTGGAGAGCGCCGCCCAATCGACAACATTAAAACCTTTGAAGCCATGTTGGCTAATGCTAACCTCACTATTTCAGCATGGGATGGTGAAAAATTGGTTGGTATTAGCCGCAACCTGACTGATTTTGCTTACGTTGCTTACTTAGCCGATCTGGCTGTCGACGAACAATATCAGCGACAGGGAATAGGCAAGCGCCTCATTGAAGAAACTCAGGCGCGTTTAGGACCCAGTTGCATGATTGTGCTACTCGCAGCCCCGAAGGCAAATGCCTACTATGAGCATCTTGGCTTCGAGCATAACCCGCGCGCTTGGATGATGAAAAATAATCTCATTTAGTATTGCAGCATGACTACAACAAGACTTTGCCTGATTCGTCACGGAGAAACCGCTTGGAATACCGAGAGACGCCTCCAAGGACATACTGATATTCCCTTGAATGCCAGAGGCGAAGTGCAGGCACTTCAAATGGCGCGGGCACTACAAAATGCAAACATCACCTTCGATGTGTTGTATAGCAGTGATCTCAAAAGAGCGGCCGATACAGCGCAAGCAATCGTGCAACTATTTGGAGTAGAGGTCAAGGTTGAGAGCGCCTTACGAGAGCGTCATTTTGGAGCACTTCAGGGGCTTTCCATCAGCGAGGCGCCAATGCTACGACCTGATATTTGGCAGGCGCATATTTCTCGTGACTTAGATCATGGGCTTGAGGGTGGCGAAAGCATTCAACAGTTTGCCTTGCGTGTTCAAAATGCCTTAGATCAGATTCGGGCGCAGCATGCTGGTAAAACGATTTTGATTGTTAGTCATGGCGGCACACTCGATATGATGTATCGCATTGCCAGCAAACAAGCCTTAAGTACTGAACGTAAAGTTGCAGTGCCCAATGCTTCACTTAATTGGATTAGCCATCAGGAGGGCGATGGTTGGACAGTCGAACAATGGGGCGATACACGCCACCTACAGGATCCCGCCTTAGAGAATGTCGACCTTTAAGAAAAAAGTCACCCTAAGGTGACTTTTGAGCTTCAGAAAGAGCTTACTTTCTGATGTGTGCGTGGCGTGCAGCATCTTGAGACATGCCTTCACCTTTCGGCTTACCCTCTAACGCTTCTTTTTCAGCGGTAATTTCTTTGCGGCGCTCTTTGCAAGAACCAGCAATTTCTTGGAGAGCCTTTCGAGCTCTGGCTGCAGATGCTTTTACTCCCTTGCCCTGGAACTTCTCATTTTCTGATTGGTATGCCTCGAAAGCGGCAATTAACTTGTCATGATGGGACATATTTTTCCTTATAAATTATTGAAATACTCAACCTCAAATGCACTTTACCCCATTAATAAGTCATCACCTAACTTTTAGCCTGTCTGAAAGCGAAATCCCGGGACATCAAACCCTCAGTATCACTATATAAATCGGGCTAATGGGTCAATCTCAGGATTTCCGGCGATGAATAAACATGGTGGGGTCTGCTATAAAAAATGATTAAGCAGGGGTATTTTTTAAGTAATGGATCACCCAAGCTGGGTCGCTATCGCTTGGAAAAATTGGGTAGTGAACTGCTTCGATCACACCATGATTTGCAATTAAGGTGATGCGCTTTAACAAGGTCATACCAGCAGCTGCAAACGTGGGTAATTTCAACGCCCCTTGGAATTGATAATCCAGATCGCTCAATACCGGAAATGGTAAATACAAGCGATCCGCCATTTCTTGTTGATACTCGGTAGATTGCACGCTCAGCCCGACTACCTCTGCTCCAAGTGCGCGAAGCTCTTGGTAATGATCTCTAAACGAACAGCTTTGTGGAGTACAGCCTCTAGCCCCTGGAATCTGATCCCATCCATCAGGTAGGGCAACATTTGGCTGACCTGTCATTGGATAGCAATAAATCACCAAACGACCCTGAATCTCACCTAGATTGAATGGGCTACCCGCGGTTGATGGCAACCGGATAGTAGGTATTGGCATACCCACTAAATGATTGGCGGCCCCATCATCTTGGGGAATGGGTAGATCTGTGGGGAGCTGATTTAGATTTGTCATAGCCCTTACTTTATCTCATTTAATCTTGACGTTTTCTGAACTATTTACATGCCCTTGCGTACGATGGCCCCTTAATCGTTACGATTTCGGCCATTACCTCAAACTGTCGACGGACCATGTTTTTGATGAAGTACTCAACCACCGTTGATGGCATCAAAGAATTTGGCTCAATTTGGGCTTCATATTTAAGGGTCGTAAAGCCCTTATCTGGCAACAGGCGCCAACTTCCTTTGTAGTACTTATTATCCCCACTAAGCTGCTCAAACAGCAAAGCCCTGTTAGACAATTCAGTGTATTCCAGCTCTGATCGCATCTCGAATGGAATGAACAAAATTCGCTCTTCGAGCAAGCGAGAAACCCTCACCCTGTTACCCGATCTTGAGAGTACCTGAGACTCCACTACCCCAGGAAAGATTTTGGCACCCTCATAGTCAGTAATAAATGCAAAAGCTTCACATGCTGTAATAGGCACCACATAACTCGCACTCAACTGAAAGCGGTCGCCATTTCGAGTAATAGCCAGCTTTAAATCATACGGATTAGATGCATCTTCTGCAAAAGCAATGCTGATAAATGAGAGCACAAAGATGCAGAGCAGCTTTTTCATGCCGGCAGTTTAAGATATTTTTATGACAGTCGGTTTTTTGATGCCATCGAGCTTCTCGCTTAAGGCTTCAACTGCCTTTGTTAATGCGAATAACTCCTGTTCTTTCATCAAATCAATTTTTTGATGAAGAAGCTCTATTTCCAACTCTGCCTTTACATTGACTTCAAAATCATTATTAGCCTGTTGCCGATCAATTTCTGAAAGTCGATTTTGGCTCATCATAATTGCTGGGGCTGTGTATGCCGCCTGAAAAGAAAGCATTAAGTTCAGCAAAATAAATGGGTATGGATCCCATGAATTGACGCTATTGATCGAGTTATAAACAATCCAAGCAAATATACAAATACTTTGGATAACGATGAACTTCCAAGATCCTACTGTTTTAGCAACGCCATCTGATATTTTCTGACCTGCCGTTAAGGCTCCTATTGGTTGCTGAACGTGCGCAGAAATTGAAATAGGAATCGCTTGGCGGTGTCTTCTCCTATGAGCGCGCAGTGCCTCTAATATCTGTAACTCTTGATTCGTGGGTGCGGTGAATGGCATGAGCGTTCTCCTAATATAGCTCTCTATACTCTACGCCTATAAATGAAAAAACCACCCGAAGGTAGTTTTGATACTACTTATTAGCGCGGTGTATGTTCAGCCCAATGTGTTTTGTAAAAGATGTCTATGGTCTAGGGCTTGGATACATTGTGTGTGAAAGATATTCGCCATTTTTATTTACCTTCACTAAAACCATATCACCCACCCCTACAGCCTTGCCAGTGAACGCCTGAATGTTGACATGATGCGTCACAAGAATGACGGGCACCTGTGATGGCTTACTGAATATATTTTTGATGAGAACTTCTAGCTCTTTAGTTTGCTTCTTTTCTAAGCCCATGTCGTCAAAAAACGATCCTAGTACCGGCTCAGTTTTTACTGGGCCTTTATTTAGCAGAATCGCTGTATCTAAGCACCTACACCAAGGGCTACTAAAAACCTGAGCATTCTCCACCCCTTGGTTGCTTAGCCACTCTCCAATTGCCTTGGATTGTTTTTTACCGTAATCACCTAAATTACGCTGGGTAGAGCATTGGCCAATCACATACCCTGCAGGATCGCCGAATCCTGGGGCATCAGCGTGGCGCATCATCAAGACGTGCTGGCCATCCCGTAAGTCACTTACCAAGGATGCGCTGGCTGGATGTATCAGCAACAGATTGCTAATAATAAAAATGGCTAGGGCAATTAATCGACTGGACTGACTCATTTGGTTACGCTCAATATTGGGGAAGACCACTCATCCTAATTCATGAGCAAAAATCTTGCCGACTTTAAAGAAAAATGCCCCGCACTAAACGGGGCATTTTTAACCTCTACCTACCCGAGATGAAATCAACGGGAAGCTAGAACGCTCAACTCTATTTGATCAGGCCGCACGCAATTCTGGGACCTGAGTTACCGGCTGGCTGGGATTTGTAATCATCTGGGTCACGATGAATAACAACTGATCTTCCCAATATTCCAGTGGGTCCATTATTGATAGCAAAGCCACTAAGCTTTGCTGAATACACAGCATTCCCATTGGCGTCGGATTTAATGTTGGGCATATCGCCAGCATGATTGTGACCACTTCCCGGCATTCCATGGGCTTTTGCATCTGGGTTGAAGTGTCCAGCCGCACTCATAGCATCGGGAGCAGAGCAGTCACCCTTTTCATGAACATGAAAACCTTGTTCGGCGTTAGGCTTCAAACCAGAAAAGTTTCCGGTTACCAAAACATCGCTGCCTTGCCACACAAAATTGACAGTGCCTTTGGTATTAGATCCAGAGCGAGATTCTAAATTAGCAGATGCTTTTTGCCCTGTTCCCTGCTCCATTGACTGACAAGCGGCTAGTGACAAAACCGCGAGGGCGCCCACTGATAACGAAATCTTTTTAAACATGACTTTCTCCTGTTATTAATATTGCCTTTAAGTAGGCTTAATTCATTCTGGCATAAATAGTCTCGGATTAGTGAAAAATTCTATTTTTAACAGGGCTGATCACTACATCACTATAGGGGTTGGGCCAAAATCGATTACTGGCATCTGGAGCGGGATGAAGTCAGGCACTCTAGTATTTGGGTTTTGGTATTCTAGGTTTTTTTATTACAGCTTATTTTCCCTTGAATATTTACTGGATATCACTCTTATTAGCAGGCTTTTTTGAGGTTGGCTGGCCGCTTGGCTTAAAGCTTGCCGATCTTCCCAATATGAAAATATGGGGGATCGCTTTAGCCGCTATTAGCATGACGCTCAGCGGCCTGCTACTTTGGTTCTCCCTCAAGGAGATTCCGATTGGAACGGCCTATGCCGTATGGACTTCAATTGGTGCTGTTGGCACTTTCACTATTGGCGTTCTAGTTTTTGGAGACCCCAATATTCCACTTCGCTGGCTTGGCGTTGCCCTCATCCTACTTGGAGTCATTTTCCTAAAGATGGGCTAGCCTAACAAAGGGCTAATCAGATTCTTGGTTGTTGGGGCAGAGTCAACCCACAAGTAAAAAGATTGACATACTTCTGGTTTATCTACTAATCCTAAAAATAAGCACGCTATGTGTGCTGCGGAACATTTCTATTGAAGCAAAGCAGATAAAGTGAATTAAGGAATGGTCAAGCAGACATCAGAGGAAACGATAAGTAAGAAGTTTTTCTGCTTTCCAACTTACAGTTAGTAATCGCCAAATCTCCATTCCTTACTTTTTCGCAATCGCGTTTGCAGGGTCAGCTAAGAGACCTCATCCCTTCGAGAGCTATTCCCCGATAGTGGATTGAACTTGACCAGTTTTTATCCACTGAATAACTGCTTTTGAGGTCACCTCTTCCCTGCCCCCCATTGAATGTAAATGAGTGCCGCCACACACATCCCCTACACCCTCGCCACCCCTAACGGTGATTAAATTATTCTTTGAATATGATCTCACTGTTGAGTAGGGTGTATGGACGCACTGATCATCTCCATGGTGAACATTGAGTACGGGCGCCTTTAGTGCAGTCATATCAAATGACTCTACAGAATAGCCATAAGATCGATTGCGAGGACTTGCGTGAGTCATAGCTGCCGAATGAATGCTTCCCTGAATATCGTTTCCTAAATTTTTAGCAAGCCATTTTGATGAGATGGTGCCGTAACTATGGCCCATTACATAGAACTTGGTAATTCCATATTTTTCTTTTAATAATGCCATTATTTTTTTGACATCATCAGCATGTTTTATAGAGGATCGAAAGTCATCGTTACAACTCAGCGGAGTATTGCCAGGTGCCATACTATTTTCATCAGTAGGGCAATCCATCACAACAAGGGCTATGCCTGCTTGAGCGAATAGTTCCGTATTGTTTTGCAAGTAATTTAAGTTTCTCTTCCAATCGTTTTCTGTCTTAATGTTGGCAATACCAGACCAACCACGATAAAAGAGCAAGGCTGTATCTGATGGCGCAGAGGGCTTCAGAAGAATTGCCTTTTGCAGAACCGGAGATTTAGAGAAAACTCCCGATTCTCTACCAGTATCCGCCTCTATCAGAATAGGAGTCATTGTTTGAGCTACCGCAGCATTTAAGAAAACAATCGCAAATACACTGAATAGCCATTTCATATCCCGGCTCCTAGATTAATGATTTAAATAAATTGAGCTGCCGTGAAAGTCTAACTGATTCTTTAAGTACTCATCTACAGGGTGAAAGAAAAAGTGCTCCGCATAAACCAGAGCAGCGGTTAAATTCGATAGCTCAACCTGGAATCAACCCGACGTGGGGTAACTGACTCTATTTGCAGTAAGCTGGTAGCTTTCCATGTGAATACGTCAATGAATATTAATTCCGATTTTTCCCAAAAGGTAGTGCTCAATACCTCAGACTTAGACTGGGACTCTTCTCCTGTACCAGGCGTCGAAAGAAAATATCTCGATCGAATTGGCGATGAGCTTGCGCGAGCCAGCTCAATTGTTAAATACTCCCCTGAATCCTCTTTTACTGAACATATACATGTGGGTGGAGAAGAAATATTTGTTCTTGAGGGTACATTCTCTGACGAGGGTGGCGACTATCCATCGGGCACTTATATTCGCAACCCGCCTAGTAGTAAACACACTCCATACTCACAAGAGGGCTGCGTCTTATTTGTGAAGCTAAGACAATTTAATGTCCAAGATACTTCCACAGTCAAGATAAATACGGCGACAACCGCCTGGCATCCCGGTTTAGTTCCAGGCCTATCGGTAATGCCGCTTCATGAATTCGATGGTGTTGGAACTGCTTTAGTTCACTGGGCCCCAAATACAATGTTTAACCCCCATGTTCACCCAGGCGGCGAAGAAATATTGGTTCTCAAAGGAGTATTTCATGATGAGCATGGATCTTATCCAACCGGAACATGGATACGCAGCCCTCGCTATAGCAAACATGCGCCCTTCACCAAATCAGAGGGTGCACTCATTTATGTAAAAACCGGCCATCTTCATAATCCGCTTTGATGCAATAAAAAAGCTTGCAGATGGTTTTACTGTTTCTTGATGCCTCAATCTACGCAAGTAAATGATATAGGGACCATCCCAAATTTATGACTATCAGCGCTATCAGTGTATTGAATGTCAATTTCATGCCAAGCACACGCTTACTAAAGTCTGGCGGAGGTGTATTGATCCCAACAACATGAATCAATCGTCCAATAACCAGAGTCATGCCGGGCGTAGCAACCAGCCACCAAGGGGCCCCATTTAACTCTAAGCAAGCAATTAAAATGATTCCGAACGGAACATACTCAGCAAAATTACCTTGAGCACGAATTGCCCTCTCCAGCTCATCATAACCACCACTTCCTAGGCCAACTTTATTCTTTCTTCTCAGTCCAATTACGAAAAAGGAGAGCTTGATAAAGATAATAGTTAATGCCGAAGCAATGATTGAGGTAATTAATAGCATTGAAGATTTCCAGGAGATTTTCTTGATACAAGTAGGAAGGGGGGAGAGTCGCCCAAAAGTAGCTTGAGTATATCCTGGTAGCCAGGGACAGAACGTTTGGCTATCACCATGAATGTCATTTTGATGACAGATCATCCTCTCGGTTTTCCGTTAGTATGGACACAACCAATCTTCATTTAAGTCAGTAACCATGAAAATTTCAAAAGCGTACAAAGTCTTGCTGGGCATCATGCTCCTAAGCGCCTCCACTGCGCATGCCCAAAATTTTGCCTCGCAAAATGTTACTGTTGGCTCAGTATCAACATCTTTGAATGTCAATGCGATCAACCAATTTAATACCAAGATTGGTTCTGGCGGAAGTTTTAACTGGCAAGATGCCAACATTAATTTCAATAATCGCTATCAGTTAGATGCCAACTCAAGCATTGGACTTAACCTTCGTGATGGTTATCAAGATTGGTCTTGGAGCACTGTTAGCGGCTACGGTAATCAAACACCCTGGAAGGCCATTCAAAGTCCCGGGGTTGGTCTTAGTTATTTTCAAAAACTCGATGCGGGTTGGAGTGCGGGCTTTTCTCCCATCATTGATTGGGTTGCAGAAAATGGTGTTGGTACAGCTGGCTCGGCCACCTACGGAGCGATAGGTAGCGCCACGAAAAGATACTCTAAAGATCTCACCATTGGCCTTGGTACCGGTGTGTTTCGTCAGATTGATAAAACCAAAGTCTTTCCTTACCTCTTAATCAACTGGAAGATTGCTGATAAGTGGACTCTAAACAATCCGCTCCCAGCCGGGCCATCTGGTGGCGCTGGACTTGAACTCTCCTACGCATTAGCAGACAAATGGAGTGTTGCTGGTGGAGCGGCTTATAGATCCTATCGCTTCAGATTAAGCAACTCTAATTACACTCCCAATGGCATTGGTCAAAATAGCTTTATCCCCATCTTCACTCGCCTAAGCTACTCCATTGATAAAAGTAGTAGCGCTGACTTGTACCTAGCGGCCAATACTGGTGGAAAACTATCGATAACCAGTGCCAGTGGGGCAACGCCATACAGCACTAGCTATCAAACCGGTATAGCGATGGCTCTATCACTCACTACGAGGTTTTAATGGCGTCTATAAACTTATTTAGGAACATTGATATATTCAAAAGGACAGTGGCGACACGCGTTACCACAGCAAACTCCACGCTTTAAGTGGGCCTGGCTTGTGAGCACTTGATATCCTGAAACAGGGTCAATATAAGTTGCTTGTCCATTCTCGCAGGCAATGCGATGGAGATCTTCAATACTTTGCATAATTTCATTTTATTCATTTTTTACCCAATGAACATCACTATCGAGTGAAGTTAAGAGCAACGCAGCCCCGAATAAATCAAAAACCACCCGAAGGTGGTTTTAGTGTTTCTTAGCAGCATGGGCGCGATTGAATTGGGGCTGAAGATATTTGATCCCGCCCAATTAAGACCAAAAAGCTTTCATCATTGGAGCATCCGCAATGCCTCTATCCCATCCTAATTTCAAATAGGCGCCAATCCATTTAGGGTCGATGAGATTTTCAACTTTCGTAATTCCAGGGGGAATGCCCGCTACGATGTGCTTAGTTTTAGTTCCGGCCGCCTCTAAATCCTTTACCTCCTGATTTACCGTATTTGGTAAGTCAGATAAACGCAGGCCTTGCTTTTGTTCGTTCTTAGTGCCATCGCCCAAAGAGAAAACTAGGGCTCGTTTCACTCCGGCTATCACATCACTATGTGTACTAGTTTGAAAAATACCCCCATCCATACAGATACGATTTTTTACAAATGTTGGTCCTACCTGTCCAGGCGCTGACGAACTGGCAGATGCTGCAACATTGATGGGTACATTATCTTTATGCGAAACCACCAAACGCTCACCAGTAAAGCAATCAATTGCGGTTGTGTACATTGCTGGAGATGGCCACTTGGTCATTGCGATAATTTTCTCGACGACCTTGTATTGCTTATCCACTCCATTGGGGTTAAGTGAAGCCATTGCAGCTTTGCCGATTCGCTGGATAGTTGCTGGAGTCCCGTCTGAAGCCGCTAATGCTGTAGCCATAGCCCTCTTTTGAGAGTCATTAGATTGCAAGGCTGGAACCAGCTCAGCAAATATTTTTGGGAAGTCATTAAAAAAATCCATCTCATCGACAATTAACCAAAGACGGCCACCGGTTAACATTGATCCAAATATTGACCCAGCCGATGTTCCAACAATCACATCGGCATTTCCTAAGTCAACGCCATTTTTTCTAAGCGCGTTAAAGTAGCCCGCATAAAAACCCAGTAGTGGTGTGCCGCCACCACCCAAAGCAATGCCCCTTTCCTTTCCTTTACCAGGAGGATTCTTATAGGGAATGGGGTGAGCCAAACCATCATTCCATTTAGCAGTCGTCTCTATATCTTGCTTTGCCTCAATTGATTGGACCTCAGCAATTGTTTTCTTAGATACAGTTGATGGCTGAGCAAATGCCTGAGAGCTAGCTACGGCAGCCGCTCCAATAGCAGAAGTCTTTAAGAAATTGCGACGGGAAGATTGGGTCATATCAGCTCCGGTAGTGATTAATCAATTTATAGCAGATTCATCAATGAAAAAACCACCCGAAGGTGGTTTTGGTATTTATTGTTGTCCAAAATGAAGTCAAGCTTTTCGTTAGCTGATTATCTACCCTGACAAGCAAGGGGCATCTCCCATAAAGGCTTGTCTTGGCTATAGTCACAATTCACACCCACTGGCGATGTTGTACTCGCAAGACAGTCACTCAATGCTAGGGCGAGCAGGGCTGAACTGCATGTTGTAAGCAAATTTTTCATCTTTATCACCAGTAATTAATTCATATGAGTTTAAATGGTAAAGCCTGCCTGAGGATTTCTGGCTCTATCTGTAGGCCTGATAGACCGAAGATACCCCATTTAATCCGATCAATAAAACATCATATGAATCTTTTCTACCCTTGTATTCAGAGCCATCCATACCTGGAGAGCCGATTGGCATCGCAGGAACAGCAAGCCCAATTGCTTTAGGCTTCTCAGCCAGAAGCCGCTTGATTTCTTTAGCGGGTACATGCCCTTCAATGGCATAACCACCTATTAGAGCTGTATGGCAAGAACCAAATTGAATGGGTATGCCCAACTTCTTTCTTATTTCATCGTTACCTTCTGAATAAGCTTTGACAGTAAATCCATTTTTCTCAACATGCTCAGCCCAATCTTTACAGCATCCACAGGTTGGACTTTTCCACATCGTAATTAAAGGCTTCTCAACCACAGCAAAACTCAATGTAGGCAATAAAACTAAACCTAGTGAAATAAGCCTTCTTTGCTGATTTATTAATTTCATATTAACTGTCCCTTTCTTTTAATAAAGGCTGCCCTTGCGGGCAAACCTTTATTAATGATTGTGTCCTTGCTTATTCATCGGCATGTTTTTTTTCATTTGCTGATCATCTTTCAGCATATCGCCATGCCCATCAGGATGGCAAAACTCATGGTCATTGGCTCCAGGGCTCATCTGATGAGCACCCGGGCCTTTGTAGCCAAGAATACTCGGATCAAGCATGCCCGCAATCATGGCGATGTGCCCAAACACCAAGAACAAGGCAACGCAGATTGCATGAATTTTTAACCTACCCATTTGGTCTAGTGCTCTGTTAACTAAACCGAACTCTTGTAAGGCAATCCAAATCAGTGGCAATCCAGCGATGACATAAGTACTAACAGCAATTACATCAATCACGGTTCTCCACTCACCTGCCTTTGTTATAGGAATGATGGCGTTAGTAACAATGTAGTAAATAATGCCGACAAAGTAGAGGCCAACAGCAATCCCAGAAAAGCGATTGAGGTAGTAAACAGCGCCATCAAACTTACGTGTAAAAAGAATATACAGCTCAGTAATCGCTAAGGTTTCAGCCAAAACAATTGGTATAGCCATAAAGATAATTAAATTCCAAGGCTGATTAGCAGCCAATAACTCCATGTAGTGAGTCATGTTCATTGTGCTTCTCCAAAGTATAAGCGTGACTAAATGTCACAGATCAAACTAACTTGTATGACTAAATTAGCTGAGGATTTTTGGAGGCTTATAGATGAAGTTAATCATTGGCAGAAGAACTAATGAGGCGCCAATTGAAGGTGGGGCTTGGGCTGAAATTACCGATAGCTCAATGCTCAATTTTGGAATAACTACCAAGCCTAAACAGCATTGGTAACTATCGCCATGGCAAGGCTGATTGGTATTTGAATCTTGAGAGTTGTTCACCGCGTCATCGCAATGATGGGATGAATTATCAGTAACAATAACTTGATGCTGAGGCTGCTGTGCCGATAGATCGATAGGCATCACTGCCGCATGAATCAAGCTGGCGAATAGACTAAGGCAAAGAGCGACACATATCCTTTTCATGTTCATATTCTATGCCCATTTGCTAGATTTGTCGTTTTAGACGACATTCCTATAATGGGGTGAGCACACAAAATAAAGGCTTCTATGGCTTGGATCATTACCAAATACTTGCTGACAGCTGGAATGGTTATATTCATATCCGAAGTGGCTAAGCGAAGCGATCGATTGGGTGGCTTTATTGCGGCGTTGCCACTGGTAACTCTTTTAACTCTAGTTTGGCTCTATGTAGAAAACCAACCTGAAGAGAAAATAGCCAATCACGCCTATTACACATTTTGGTATGTGATTCCCACGCTACCAATGTTTCTATTGTTTCCTTACCTGCTTCCAAAGCTAGGCTTTTGGATGACCATAGGGGCGTGCGTTATGGCGACGGTTGTCTGTATTGGCTTATTTACTTTGCTGATGAAGAGCTTTGGAATTCATCTTATATAAGTAAAAACCACCCGAGGGTGGTTTTGATATTTCTTGGTGGCCGGGGGGGGAATTGAACTAGGATCTAGGATGCCTGACTCAAGCCAAAATTAAACTTTAGTATGAATCTCTTTTAAGCTCATTGAATCCAGCTTATCTAGTGGCATAGATGCCAAGAGCTCAATGCGCTTTTTCAAGCCAATCATCACATCTTTAAATGCCTTACGCTTTTCTTCATCACTACCTTGAACTTGTGATGGATCAGGAAAGCCCCAGTGAGCTGTCGCAGGATTACCAGGCCATACTGGACATACTTCACCAGCGGCATCGTCACAAACAGTAACAATGAAATCCATCTTGGGGGCATCAGGCAAGCCATACTCATCCCAGCTCTTGCTCCTCAGCTTGCTTTGATCGTATCCCATTTCTCTAGTCAGATCAGCCGCAATAGGGTTGACTGAAGTGCCAGGAGTTGATCCTGCAGAATATCCAACAAATAATCCACTTTGATGCGTGGATGCCAAAGCCTCCCCCAATACTGAGCGAGCGGAGTTGTGGGTGCATAGAAAGAGAATGTTGTATTGCTTCATTTAGCTTGGACTCTTTTGATTATTAGGTAGTTTTCATTGTACGGAATCTATCTTCCTAATAGATGACAGTTTTATTACAGCGAGTTACTCATTACACTCTGGATATGACCGACCTACCTAATATCGATGAAGAACTCTTTCACAAGCCTGATCCTGAAAAACTACGGACTGATGCCCCGTTAAGCGATCCGCCAAAGATATTACTTTTGTATGGCTCGCTGAGAGACAGATCATTTAGTCGCCTACTAGCAGAAGAAGCCGAAAGAATATTAAAAGCGATGGGCTGTGAAACGCGATTCTTTAATCCTCATGGATTGCCGCAAGTAGATGATGCCCCTGAAGCGCATCCTAAAGTAGTTGAGCTAAGAGAATTAGTTCAATGGGCAGAAGGCATGGTTTGGAGTAGCCCCGAGCGTCATGGCGCAATGACGGGGCTGATGAAGTCTCAAATTGATTGGATCCCGCTTAGTGTTGGCGCAGTAAGGCCTAGCCAAGGAAAGACTCTTGCTTTATTGCAAGTCAGCGGCGGATCGCAATCATTCAATGCTCTTAATCAAATGAGAATTTTGGGAAGATGGATGAGGATGATCACGATTCCCAATCAATCGTCTGTACCAAAAGCATTTTTAGAGTTTGACGACAACAATCGCATGAAGCCATCAGCTAATTACGATCGTGTAGTTGATGTGATGGAAGAATTAGTTAAGTTCACTTTATTGACTCGCTCAGTTTCAGGCTATTTGACCGATCGCTACAGCGAGAGAAAAGAAAGCGCTGAAGAATTATCTAAGCGCGTGAATCAAAGATCCATTTAATTAGTTTGTCGCTTTAAACGATACCGCCACCAACAAAAAACCCGCCCGAAATTGGTTTTACTGTTTCTTGGTGGCCAGGATGCATGACCTTAGTTGGTGATACAGTAAATCCAGATCAAAAAAATTGAGAGTAAAAAATGCCGACCTATACGGTGACCTATTCAAACGTCAAGCTAAGCGCCGCACAAATGGAGAATATTGCTCAGTCCATTACCAAAACTCACAGTGAGTGTACGGGAGCCAATACCTACTTCGCACAAGTGATATTTCAAGAAACTCCGAGCGGCAAACATTTTATGGGTGGCAAGCTGGTTGAAGATAGTCAAATCTTTTTACATGGACAAATACGGTCTGGACGACCGCCAGAATTAAAAGAAAAGCTGATATTGGAAATGAGGGCGGCTTTAGTTAAAAGCTCGGGTCTAAGTAAAGATCAGATTTGGATTTACATTGTTGATCTGATTCCCGCCCAAATGATTGAATATGGAGAAATTCTCCCGCTATCGGGCAAAGAGGATGAATGGTTTGCGAGCCTATCCAGCGATCTACAAATCAAACTAAAAGCTCTAGAAAAATAGCCTAACAAGTGGGCTATTTAAGTTCTTAGTGGCCTAGGGCAGAATCGAACCAGGGTCGAGAATGTCTAATCCAGTAAAAATCTATAAGGCGTCATCTTGGACTTCACAAATCCTTTCTTTTGATAGAAAGACTGGGCTTTAGTATTTTCAATATCAGTTAGTAGGGTAATCCGTTTACAACCCTCTTTTTTAGCTTCGTTAATCGCATAGTCAATTAACTGCGACCCGACACCTTCACCCCTAGATTTAGACAGAACAACCATATCTTCAAGAATGGCAACCTTAGAACCAAGGGCGGTAGATTCTGTAAACAACAGATTAATCATCCCCAATATTTGTTCGTCATTTCTGGCAACTAAAACAATGCCAATCTTCGGATCAAGAATGATCTTGCTTAGGGCCTTTCTTTGAGCTTCTGAGTTGGGCTCAAACTCTGCCTCTTGCTCAAAGAGGGTCCTCAATAACGCAACAAGTTCGGGAATATCAGAATGAATAGCCTTGGTTAATCTCATTGGTCAATTTTAGTAGCCTTGTGATTCCAGCTAACGGAATCTTATCCGCCAGTCCAATTGAAAAAACCACCCGAAGGTGGTTTTAGTGTCTCCACCAGCCAATAACAATCTAGGCATAGAATTTAAGGACTCAATCTAACATTTATTAATGGTCACTGTATTGGCATTTACCCTTGATCACCAATACTTAAATGGCCTCTCAGAATCTACATCGCCGCCCAAAGCCCTCATAGTCATATTGCAGTGGGGACAAGCAAGACCATCCCACCCCAAAAGATGACTACTAGAGCTGCAACCGGTACAAGCCGGTGTCATACTAATTTCAGTATTAATACTCCCTGGATGAGCCACCGTGTAAGCGTCAATTGTTGAGCAAGATTTGCAGACCATTACCACCCTAGAAGAGTGAAGCCCAACCTCTTTTCCGATGCCGCTAATGCATTCAAACTTACAGGAACGACATACAAATTTATATCTAGCCATAAATCAATCTCACTAATTCTTTTTAGATTGAAGTGCCAGTTTCTTCATATGGGCATCTTGAGTGAGTAGTTGTCTTTCTTGATTGGCAACGCCAATAGTGATCTTTTTAGCAATGAGATCTGTATAAACGCCATCAATTTTTTTAAAGAAATCCTCATAGACCGCTTTCTTTTCGGGGCTTAAACCCTCCAAAGCAATTGGCCGACACGAATTAGCTTCAGCCAAATAACTCGTCAATGCCTTGGCTTGCTGATCCGTCAATTTATCTGGCGAACTAAAGAGGGCTTTAGCATGAGAATTATTTCTTGTAACAGCGATAATTTGACTATCTACCAACATTGCATCAGCACTTTGATTGCTTCGGATAATGCAATCATTAAGTCGTTTAGCTACAGAACCCGAGTGATCAGGAGCCGGAGCTGTCATTGGTGATGGAACTTTAGCAACTTGCACTGGGTTATTGGGTGCAATGTTTGTCGCGCATCCACTTAGGAAAGCAATCCCCATCAAACTGAGTTTGAATATGTTTTTCATTGAGTAGCCTTGGATGTTTAGCGATATACAAAATCAGCGCGGCGGTTTTCTTTAAATGCCGCCTCTGTCTGAGCTGGGTCAGCTGGCTTTTCTTTTCCAAAGCTCACCGCCTCCAACTGAGATTCGCTAACACCTTGTGCAACTAGAGCTTTTTTAACAGCTTCGGATCGCTTTTGACCTAAGGCTAAGTTGTACTCTGCAGTTCCGCGATCATCGGTATTGCCTTGAATGATCACAGAGGCTTTTTGCTTTTGAAACGATTTTAAGTAAGAGGCATGCGCGGAAATGGTTGAAACATACTTTGGATCTACGGTATAGCTATCAAACTCAAAATAGATTGAACGTTTGCCATATACGCTAGACTTGGGATCGCTAATTGGATCGTAAGTCATTGAGCCACCAGCATTAACCTCAGCTACACCATTAGCGTCATCTAACTTAACGCTACTACAAGCGGAAACGAATAAAACCAATAATGCCAAAGGCAATACTTTTACAAATTTAAACATGATGAAATTTCCCAAACATGGCTACACATTTGTAGCCAAATAGCAAAGAGGCATGCCGCTAAAGCATGTCCCACCTAAGAAAATTAGGCTTGTGCTTTGGGTGGCTTAAATGCTGAATCGGGAAAGTTTTGCGTAAACAAAACTTCATTTGCAATAGAAAACGTAGCCACTGAAATCGGTGGGAAAAAAACAGTAATCCCAATTTCGGTAATATTTGCAGTTACATGACTCATGAGGTACATAGTATGAACTGGCTCTTTGTCATCTGCTGATTCTGCAATGCTCTGTGCTTGCATTACTATTGAACCGTTGGCGTAACTATTAGCAATCTCTGCCCGCTCAACTGCGGCTTGAATAAAAATACTTCCAGCGGCCGCCTTGAACGCAATCATGAAGAAGCATATGAATAAAACCAGCGTTTTTTTGCGAAGCAACATGGTTCAGATTCTATACCCGATTGGTACATTTGTCGTTTTAAACGACATCGACTGACGCAAGGATGTCTAATTGATTCGTCCTTTTAAAGGACGGTTCATGCAGAGATATACGGCTCTAATGGCATCTACACCTGCCAAACCACAAATAAAAAAACCACCCGAAGGTGATTTTGGTATTTCTTGGTGGCCCGGGGCGGAATCGAACCACCGACACAAGGATTTTCAATCCTCTGCTCTACCGACTGAGCTACCAGGCCAAGAGTTGGAATTATAAATGAAACTGTCTTTTGGCCCAGAAAACAGTGTTAACTCATGGGGAAACACTATAAATCCTATATGGATGCGGCCATTTTGGCTCGAGCAGCATGTAACTTTCTATAGCTATCTATTAAGCGGTGGTGCCTATCGAGACCCTCTAGCTTGATACTGGTTGGAGTTAAGCCATAAAAGCGGGTACTTCCGTCAACCGAGCCTATAGCTGCATCTATCCTCTCGTCACCAAACATCCTGCGAAGATTGCCTACATAGTCGTCAAGCTCTAAGTCATCGTCCAACTCAATTTCTAAAACTGCATTTAAGGCCTGATAAAACAATTTTCTCTCAACTGTATTGTCGTTGTATTGAAGAAAGGCGCCAACGAGTTCATGGGCCTCATCAAATTGCTTTAAGGCCAAATGAATCAATAGCTTTAACTCCAGCACTGTGAGCTGACCCCATGGCGTATTCTCATCAAATTCAATGCCGATCAAAGTGGCGACATCACCATACTCATCGAGTTCATTATTTTCAAGGCGCTCTAGTAGCGCGCTGAGACTTTCATCACCTAGGGTTGTCAAATTTAAAATATCTGTACGGAATAACAAAGCTTTATTGGTGTTGTCCCAAATGAGATCCTCTATCGGATAAACCTCAGAATAGCCCGGCACCAAGATTCGGCAGGCAGTTGCCCCAAGCTGGTCGTATACCGCGACATAAGATTCTTTACCCATATCACTGAGGATGCCAAACAGTGTTGCCGCCTCTTCTGCATTGGAGTTTTCTCCATGAGCAGAGAAGTCCCATTCAACAAAATCGTAATCTGATTTTGCGCTGAAGAAGCGCCAAGACACAATGCCGCTCGAATCAATGAAGTGTTCAACAAAGTTATTTGGCTCTGTCACTGCCTCACTTGCAAAAGTGGGTGGGGGTAAATCATTTAGGCCTTCGAAACTGCGGCCCTGTAACAACTCCGTCAAACTCCGCTCTAGCGCCACCTCTAGACTTGGGTGCGCACCGAAAGAGGCAAATACGCCACCTGTTTGCGGGTTCATCAAGGTAACGCACATGACTGGATAGATACCGCCCAGCGATGCGTCCTTTACTAGTACCGGAAAGCCCTGCTCTTCAAGCCCTTGGATGCCAGCCAAAATACTGGGGTACTTTGCAAGCACTTCTTGTGGCACATCCGGTAGGGCGATTTCACCTTCGAGAATTTCACGCTTAACTGCCCGCTCGAAAATCTCTGACAGACATTGCACCTGGGCTTCAGCCAAAGTGTTTCCTGCACTCATGCCATTGCTGACGTACAGATTTTCGATCAGGTTGGATGGAAAATAAACAATCTCACCATCGGACTGGCGCACATAAGGCAATGAACAAACACCGCGCTCCGTATTGCCAGAATTGGTGTCAATTAAATGTGCACTACGCAATTCACCATCAGGGTTATAAATTGCTCGACAGTGCTCATCTAAAATTTCTGTTGGTAGCGCATCCTGATTTCCCGGCTTGAACCAGCGCTCGTTTGGATAATGAACAAATGCACTATTGGCGATATCTTCACCCCAAAACGCACCGGCATAAAAATGGTTATTACTCAGGCGCTCGATATACTCGCCTAAGGCTGATGCCAGCGCACTTTCTTTTGTAGCCCCTTTTCCATTGGTAAAACACATCGGTGAATGGGCATCACGAATATGTAAGGACCACACATTGGGAATGAGATTGCGCCATGAAGCAATTTCAATCTTGATGCCTAGCTTGGCCAATACGCCAGACATGTTGGCAATCGTTTGCTCTAAGGGCAAATCCTTTCCCGCAATGTAAGTACTCGCATCTGCAGCTGGCTTCAAAGCCAATAAGGTCTGCGCATCTGCATCTAAATTCTTGACTTCTTCAATGACAAACTCCGGCCCAGCCTGTACAACCTTTTTAACAGTGCAGCGCTCGATAGAGCGCAAAATGCCTTGACGGTCATTTGCAGAGATGTCTTCTGGTAATTCAACCTGAATCTTGAAAATCTGCTGATACCGATTTTCCGGATCAACGATATTGTTTTGTGAAAGGCGAATATTTTCGGTAGAGATATTGCGAGTGTCACAATACAGTTTCACGAAATACGCTGCGCATAAAGCGGATGAGGCTAGAAAGTAATCAAAAGGTCCTGGTGCTGAGCCATCGCCTTTATAGCGAATAGGCTGGTCCGAAATTACCGTGAAATCATCGAACTTCGCCTCAAGACGAAGCTTATCGAGAAAGTTGACCTTAATTTCCATAGAAGTAATTCCGAGATGATGTGGACGCTATTATCCGTCGCAACGCGTATACCGTGTAATACCTAGGCGCCGCCAACCAACGCCAATATCAGGAATGACTGCTTACCTCAAGCCTTGTTTTTCAGCTTGATTGCTCGGCCTTGTTCCGTGAAGTATCAATTCCCAAGGCTTTTAGCTTGCGATAGAGATGGGTTCTTTCGAGGCCAGTGTACTCAGAGATTTTGGTCATGCTGCCACCCATAATGATCATTTGATGCTCAAAGTAGGCTTTCTCGAACAAATCTCTGGCCTCTCTAAGCGGTAAATCAAAATAGGTTTTTGCAATACCGCTAATATATTCGCCGTTTTGGGCTTGTGCAGATTGCTCGCTCACTATTGCCTTGGGGCTTGTGCCAGATGATGAGAGCGCCGAGGATGCCCTCTCTTCAAGCGGCTCAACATACTTGGGTGAACTCTCTAAAGCCTTGGTAACCGTCTTCAACAGTTTTTGGAGTGCTATGGGCTTTTCTAAAAAATTGAGCGCGCCAATACGGGTGGCCTCAACTGCCGTATCAATCGTGGCATGGCCAGACATCATGACTACAGGCATAGTCAGTTGACCCGTCTTAGACCACTCTTTTAACAAAGTAATGCCGTCAACGTCTGGCATCCAGATGTCGAGCAAAACTAAGTCTGGGCGCATTTGTTCGCGAATGGTACGGGCCTGCGCAGCGCTCTCAGCCGCATAAACAGTATGGCCCTCATCCGTCAGAATCTCATTGAGAAGCTCACGAATGCCCATCTCATCGTCGACCACCAAAATACTTGCCATTCTTATGCTGCCTCTTTTGCCAGATTCATAAACAAAATTGATACTTTTGCACCGATCACTTCATCGCCACGCAGGCGATTGCGGACCTCAATTTTTGCCCCGTGATCATCTACGATTTTCTTCACCACTGCCAAACCTAATCCAGTGCCTTTAGTCTTTGTTGTGACATAAGGTTCAAATGCTCTTGCCAGTATCTTAGCTGGAAACCCCGAACCACTATCACTTATTATTAAACGCACTGCATTTTGTACGGTGCCGCCAAATTCACCATAGGATACTAATTCTGTTTTTACCTCAACCGGTTCAGCTTGGTGCGGCCCCTCAAGTGTGGCATCTTGAGCATTCTGTAAAAGATTATGAATAATCTGTCTGAGTTGAGTAGGGTCGCCCATAATGTTTGGGCACTGTGGATCTAACTGGGTTTTTAAAGGGCTGCCCTCGTATAAACCCAAGATCTCTTGTGTCAAAGCATTGATAGAAACAGATTTCAGTTGCGGACTGGGTGTTTTTGCAAAATCCCTAAAATCATTGACCATTTCCTTCATGGCCTGGACTTGTCCAATGATCGTTTCCGTGCTGCGATTGATCATCTCTTCTTGCTCGGGGCTCAATTTACCGGCTAACTTATGTTGCAACCTCTCAGCAGAGAGCTGTATGGGTGTTAGTGGGTTCTTAATCTCATGCGCCAGACGTCTAGCGACCTCACTCCAGGCAATAGAGCGCTGCGCACTCACCACATCGGTAATGTCGTCAAACACCACCATGCGCAAATCAGAGGTCAGCTCAGTACCCCGGACAAATAAGGTAACTCCGGGCTCATTCTCGTACTCGTTGCTGCTGTGGAGCTGAATCTGCTTTTGCCACACTGGTGCGGGCTGATTAATACCCGCATCAGGTTGACCACCCTCCGCCCCAACTGCAAGCTTCATCGTTGCAAAGCCCTCTTTAATGGCTTGTTCAAACTCAACCAGACTAGGGCTATCGCTTAAAGGGCGGCCATCTATTTGCGTTAGGTCCTGCCCAAAGATGCGGTCAGCACCCGCATTACTAGAAACCATATTAAATCTCTTGTCGAAGATGCAAACGCCAGCAGTCAAGTTACCCAATACGGTTTCTAAAAATGATTTAGATTCTTGCAGGGAGGTTCTCGTATCCGCAAGTTGACGTGTCATTACATTAAATTGGCGAGTCAGCATTCCGAGCTCATCACCAGTATCTAACTCTGGCTTGGGTGACAGGTCTCCCTGAGCGACTGCCTGTGTTCCCCTTAAAAGCATCAGCAAAGGCCTGGCCAGCTGACGCCCAAGTATTAAAGCTAAAGTCACAGCAACAAATAGTGCAAAGAACAAAGTTAATGTCAGCGTACCCACAAACATCTTACGTAAACCCGTGCGTCCTAAGGATTTCTCTTGATAGTCACTATAAGCCGACTCCACCGCAAAAATATTCTTTGTCAGAGGGCTTGGGATAAACCGAACTAGCTGCAAAAAAAACTTATCATCCACATCTCTGCCCGAATCTAATTTGCTTTGAATAGATTTCTTTCGCACAATCGGCACAATTGCCCTGACTCGATAGGTGCGCTGCCCTCCTTCTAGCTCAATTTGATCGACAAAGGTGGATCCTTTATTTTTAAATGCTTCTGCAATAACGTCTGCACTTGGGGCGGGCAGGTATTTTTTAGCTCTTGGCTCGCTAGTAAAGATCATATTGCGCTGCATATTAAACAAGCTGAGCTCTTGAATGCCAAATTGACTGCGGATTTTCATGGCCATTACGCCAACCTGATCTGAGCTGGTACCTGGCGGAACCTGCACAATCTGCTCAGCAATATAGTTTCCCTCAGCCAGAATTTCTTCTTGGGCCACACGCAAGGTAACGCGACCCAACTCGAGACCAGACTCTAACGCCGACTCTACTTTGACATCGAACCAGGTTTCAATACTTCGAGAGACGAACTGCAAGGAGACGCCATACAGAATCAATCCTGGTACAACGCCGACTAAAGCAAAGATCATTGCCAGCTTTGCAATCAAGCGCGTACCAAAACGGCCCTTATGCCAACGAATTGCAATCACGATCACCAAGGTCAAAATGACTAAAGTTAAACAAACTCCAATGACTACATTGGCTGCGTAGAGCCAAATGAAATAGTTGTCAAAAAATTCAGTATTAGAAGATGCGATGGAGAGCAGTACAAGCAACACCAGTGCAAAAGTACCAATGATCCCCATTGCTATTGGAAGGGCGCGCCTTTTCCAAATGTTTTTTTCAAACGCATTGGACCCAATGAAATCCCAAGATATCTTCATCGTTTAATCAGGTTGGTCCCACTTGGTGAAAAGGGAAACCGCAACCAATCGCTAGCGACATTCCAGTCACGATTATTTAAAGCGTTTACTTGAAATGGCTTGGGTAGCTTGCTTAAATCCAGAGTCATTCTTAAGGCTGCAGTGTAGGATTTGCTGGGGTCAATTTGATTGTTATCAATCACCTTCCAGCCACCGATACTGCCAACTGCCTGCAAAGCCTCAAACATCGTTTTAGCGGAGAAAGTGAAACCTTCTGAGGCGATACGATATTGCTGAGTCATTGGTTGATAAGAAAGGCGGGTTTGTCTTTGGGCAAGAGCAGGCCTTTCATCAAACCAATACCATCGCGAGCGAGTCAAATCAAACTCAGTCTGAAAATATAAAACAACCCCTTTTTGAACTGCATCCTCAAGGCCCGGGGTCAGGGCAATCTCAAACGTAGCATTTAATAGCCAGTCGTTATCCACCCGCTCTAACTCAGCAGTTTTAATCTTGATTCCCTCTGCATTTGCTGTCATTGAGATTAGGCCCAACGCCAACAAACCACAGAGCATGAATTGTTTAATGCTTTGGCTCATGGCCCATTTTTCTTAAACAAAGCGTAGTAAAAACCATCGTTCAGCTCGTCAGGCAAAATTTGCCCGGGGGCGCTCAATCGTAACGCATCCGCATGCTTTGTAGCAAACCAAACCGCCTGATCTTCGCCCTCTTCAGGAAACACGGAACAAGTCACATATAACAAGGTTCCTCCTGACTTAAGCATCTTCCAAGACTGCTCCAAAATTGCACGCTGTCTCGTCTGTAAAGATTGAATATCTGCTTCGCGCCGCAAAAATGGAATATCAGGATGCCTTGAAACAATTCCGGAAGCTGAGCAAGGCGCATCTAATAAAATTTTGTCAAACAACTTGCCATCCCACCAAGCGCCCTTAGAGGCGTCCCCGCGCACTACCCGAACAGCATCAGACTGGAGGCGCAAACGATCCAAGTTGCCGCCAATTTTTCCAAGTCGTTCGCCATCAAGCTCTAAAGCAATCATGTCGCACTGGGCAAGCTCTAATACGTGGGCTGTTTTTCCGCCGGGAGCTGCACAAGCATCCAATACGCGCTCACCTGGCTTGGGATCAAGCAAGACCGCAGCAAGCTGCGCGCCAGCATCTTGAACAGAAACTGCGCCACTATAAAATCCTGGCAAATCCGCTACCGGCACTGGCTCGCGTAATAGCAAAGCGGAATCTAGTGCAGTGCCAGCAACCGAATGAATCGGTTCCGCTGTAATTCCTGCCTGTTGCAGCAAGTCTTGATATTCCTGGCGTGTGTGCTGTTGAGCATTCACTCGCAAAATAAGGGGTGCGCGTTGGGCCTGCTGAATCAACATCGCCTGCCAAGCCTTTGAATAATTGCGCTTTAAGTTAGCTCGCCACCAAGGCGGGAAAAACATGGGAACAGGGTCCGGAGGATAGGGCTTTTCGTTTTCGGCCTGAATCGCGAGACTGACCTTGCGAAGCACAGCATTCATCAAGCCTTTGGCATACATCGTTGGCTCATATTCGCTACAGGCTTTCACGGCCTGATCAACAATCGTATGTACTGCATAGCCCTTACCCTCTGCACCATTGTGCAGAAACAAGGCAATGGCGACACTCAACAAGTGCTCCACTTCTGGTGGTGGTGTCTTCGGAATCAATTCCTTAATGAGCTCATGAGATCGGACCCACTTTCGCAGGGCATCAAAAGTCAAGCTCTGCACAATGGGGCGCTCATGCGCATCTAACTGATCCAACACCTCTGTGAGAGATCTACCGGCCATCACCTCACCAATTGCTTGCGCTGAAATCGTCATAGCCTCAGATAAAGGAAGGCTGCGCGGTATTTTTTGGTCAGTCAAATTAATCTTTCTTAAACTGCATTATTTTTTCTTGCGTACGATGGGTCTGTAGACAAGCGCTTGCGCTGGTTTTCTTGCCACCCGGTTTTTGCATTTCTAGAATTTCGATTACGCCATCGCCACATTGAACATAAGCGCCATCTGCGCTAAATCCGATAACTTGACCTGGGAAAGCATCATCATGTGTTTGTACCTGGCTGGGCAAGCAAGAGTTCCAAAACTTGAATTGCTCGCCAGCAAGGCTGCTGGTGGATCCAGGGAAAGGATTCAGTGCACGAATGCGTCGATCGACTTCATCGGCACTTAACTGCCAATCAATCTCCGCTTCATTCTTCAGTATTTTTTCCGCATAGGTAATGCCGTCACTTGGCTGCGGAGTTCTTGCGAGGACAACTCCTTGATCCAGGTCACTGAGTGTCTTTACCATCAGCTCGGCCCCTAATGCGGCCAAACGGTCATGCAGAGATGCAGTGGTTTCGTGAGGTGTAATTTTTAGATCGCCCACTAAAACGGTATCGCCAGTATCTAGGCCCGCATCCATTTGCATGATGCTCACGCCCGTAGTGGCATCACCGTTTTCAATTGCGCGCTGTATTGGCGCGGCGCCACGCCACCTTGGTAGCAAAGAAGCATGAATATTAAAGCAGCCATGTCTGCCATTCCGAGAAGCAAGATCCAAAATATCTTGAGGGAGAATTAATCCGTAAGCCACAACCACCATGGCATCAAAATCAATACTGGCTAAAAATTGATAAGCCGCTTGTGCTGCAGATCTTTTTTCTAAATCGGCATGCGTTTGCTTCAAAGTTTCTGGTTGCAACACAGGAATATTGTTCTCCTGTGCAAACATTTTTACAGGGCTAGCTTGTAGGTGCATTCCGCGACCCGCACGACGATCGGGTTGCGTTAATGTTAAAACGATTTCGTGACCGGCCTGATGTAATGCACGCATGGCTTGTGCGGCAAACTCCGGGGTGCCTGCAAAAACAATTTTCATTGGGCGCTTAGCGCTCGCCTACTAATTCTTTAGCGCGCTTCTTCATTTTGAGAGAGATGCGATTGCGCTTCAACATGGAAAGATACTCCACAAATACTTTGCCCTGCAAATGATCCATCTCGTGCTGCAAGCAAACTGCAAGCAGGCCATCAGCTTCTACTTCAAATGCTTTGCCATTAATATCTAGCGCCTTCACTCTTACAACAGCGGGGCGATCAACCTCATCGTAATACTCTGGCACTGAGAGACACCCCTCACGCCACGATTTTTTTTCTGGGCTTGACCAAACCAACTCTGGATTAATGAATACCATCAACTCATTTTGATTGTCCGACACATCAATCACCACAATACGCTCATGAATATCTACCTGAGTTGCAGCTAAGCCCACCCCTGGAGCCTCATACATTGTCTCGGCCATGTCAGCCACAATTTTTTTGATACGTGCATCCACTTGCGCTACAGGTTTAGCAACCTTGTGTAGGCGTGGATCTGGATAGCAAAGGACGGTTAATAAAGCCATAGAGGAATTATCCAACAGAGTAATCAGGCTGTCCCGATAGTTCATTTCAGCCCCATGCTGAAAATGGCTCTATGCCCATCTCTAAAGACACAAATATCACCCAAATTACACGGAATGATCCTGGCTACCCCGCCCGTCTACTGGATTTATACGACCCGCCCCATTCGCTCTATATATATGGCGACATTCGGCTGCTTAACTTGCCCATGATCGCCATTGTTGGTTCTCGCGCTGCCAGCCCCGAAGGAATCAAAAATGCCTACCTTTTTGCGCAAGCCCTATCTCAAGCGGGATACCTAGTGGTCTCTGGGCTAGCCAGAGGTATTGATGGCGCCGCACATTGGGGTGCGCTGGGGCGCATGCAGGACCAGCCGACCTTAGCAGTATGTGGGACCGGGCTTGATATCGTCTATCCACGAGAGCACCTTGGCTTAGCTAAGACTATCGGTCGGCATGGGCTCCTGGTCTCGGAGTTAGCGCCAGGCTTGGGACCAAAGGCCTGGCATTTCCCACGCCGAAACCGCATCATTGCAGCCCTTTCGCTAGGCATTGTGGTAATTGAGGCCGCAGAGCGATCTGGCTCGCTCATCACGGCAAGGCTAGGCTGTGAGCTCGGACGTGAAATTTTCGCCATTCCTGGGTCCATACATCACCCCCTATCCAGAGGATGCCATCAGCTACTTCAGCAAGGGGCTAAACTCATTCAATCCCCGCAAGATATTCTTGATGAGCTGCCAAAGTGGCCAAAAACCGCATTTAAAGCCATTTAAATGGCTATTTTGATAAAAATAGGGGCTTAATCTAGCTCAAATCAGCCCAAAAAAATTAGGTTTTTGGACTTTTAACAATTTATCGGTTAATAATAAAAAAGGGATATCGGGAGAGTTTTGGCGAGATCAGGTTTAAATTAGCCCTCTGTTTTCCCCGTTTAAACATCATTTCAAGCTCAAATTTAGGCAAAACACGTGGCAACTAAAGCATCTACCAAAAAAAGCAGTCCGAAGACTTCGGCGGGGGATCACCCCAAGGCGCTGATCATTGCGGAAAAGCCCTCCGTTGCCAATGACATTGCCAAAGCTTTAGGTGGCTTTACTAAATACGAGGACTATTTCGAAAGCGATGATTTTGTTATCTCCTCTGCAGTTGGTCACCTATTAGAAATTGCCGCCCCTGAAGAGTTTGATGTCAAGCGGGGTAAATGGTCTTTTGCCAACCTACCGGTTGTTCCGCCTTATTTTGATTTGCGCCCCATCGCGAAAACTGAATCGCGTCTGAAGGTGTTGCAAAAACTCATTAAGCGAAAAGATATTCATGAACTGATTAATGCATGTGACGCGGGCCGAGAAGGCGAGCTGATCTTCCGTTTAATTGCGCAACATGCAAAAGCGCCTCAGGCCATTAAGCGCCTCTGGTTGCAATCAATGACGCCTGCGGCGATTCGTGATGGCTTTGCTTCTCTTCGCAGCGATAGCGATATGCAACCTTTGGCCGACGCTGCTCGTTGTCGTTCCGAGGCTGATTGGATGGTAGGCATCAATGGCACGCGCGCCATGACAGCATTTAATAGTAAAAGTGGCGGGTTCTTTCTCACAACAGTGGGTCGAGTACAGACACCAACACTATCGATCGTGGTTGAGCGCGAAGAACTCATTCGCAAATTCATCTCTAAGGATTATTGGGAAGTGAAGGCCGAGTTTATTGCGGCAGCTGGAGTTTATGAAGGTCGCTGGTTTGATCCTAAGTTTAAAAAAGATGTTGCCGCACCAGACGCTCGGGAGAATCGCCTGTGGAGCGAGGCCGCTGCGCAAAGCATCGTCACTGCGTGTCGTGATAAAAAAGCGAGCGTGAAAGAAGAGGCAAAGCCGGCTACCCAACTAGCGCCTCAGCTATTTGATTTAACTAGTCTGCAACGGGAAGCAAATGCACGCTTTGGCTTCTCAGCTAAAAATACCTTAGGCCTCGCCC
Source organism: Polynucleobacter arcticus (assembly GCF_013307205.1). Classification (NCBI taxonomy): domain Bacteria; kingdom Pseudomonadati; phylum Pseudomonadota; class Betaproteobacteria; order Burkholderiales; family Burkholderiaceae; genus Polynucleobacter; species Polynucleobacter arcticus. The sequence continues at coordinate 2,081,661 of NZ_CP028940.1, forward strand.
AAGCCTTGTACGAGCGCCATAAGGTGCTCACCTATCCACGTACGGATGCCAAGGCTTTACCTGAAGATTATTTGGAGACCGTAAAGCAGACCATGGAAAATCTGGCTGAGAACTCACAAGAGTATCGGTCATTTGCCAAGCAAATTTTGCAAGGCGATCCTAAAGATCCAAAAGCTAAAGCAGGTTACGGCTGGATTAAACCAAACAAGCGTATTTTTGATAACTCAAAAATATCGGATCACTTTGCAATCATTCCTACCTTAGAGTCTCCCAAGACACTTAGCGAGCCCGAGCAAAAACTCTATGATTTAGTTGTGCGTCGATTCTTGGCAGTGTTTTATCCTGCAGCCGAGTTTCGCGTTACCACCCGCATCACTGAAGCATCAGGACATCACTTTAAAACCGAGGGTCGTGTATTGGTCACTCCGGGCTGGTTAACGGTATACGGCAGATCCAATCAAGCAGATGATGAGTTGGTAGCGGTACAAGAAGGTGAAACCGTACAAAACGAATCTATTGCCGCTGTTCCATTAAAAACAAAACCACCGGCTCGCTATACCGAAGCAACCTTGCTATCAGCCATGGAGAGTGCGGGTAAATGGGTAGATGACGATGATATGCGTGAAGCCATGGCCGAAAAAGGTTTGGGTACGCCAGCGACTCGGGCAGCCATCATTGAAGGTTTACTAGCAGAGCGGTATATGGTTCGCGAAGCGCGTGAACTTATTCCAACGGCTAAAGCATTCCAATTGATGACGCTTTTGCGTGGCCTCGATGTTGAGGAATTAACCAGGCCTGACCTCACGGGTAGCTGGGAAAACAAGCTCTCACTGATTGAGCGTGGCGAGATGAATCGTGACACCTTCATGCAAGAGATTGCACAGATGACGCAGCGCATCGTCAAGCGTGCAAAAGAATATGACAGCGATACGATTCCAGGCGACTACGCTACGATGTCCACACCTTGTCCACACTGCAAAGGGGCTGTTAAAGAAAACTACCGTCGCTTTGCTTGTGAGAAATGCGGCTTCACGATTAGCAAAACACCGGGTGGACGGGCGTTTGAATACCCAGAGGTAGAGGAGTTACTGCGTGAAAAAACGATTGGGCCATTGCAGGGATTTCGCAGCAAAATAGGCAGGCCATTTGCTGCGATCATTAAGTTAAGTGAAATTCCTGAAGATGATGCAGATTATCCAAACGCAGGCTTTAAGCTCGAGTTTGATTTTGGTAATTCTCAAGAAGACGAGTCGGAAGCAATCGACTTTACTGGCCGCCAAGCTTTGGGGGTCTGTCCAAAATGCTCGGGCGCTGTATACGAAGATGGCATGCGCTACTTGTGTGAGCGAAATACCGGCCCAGAGAAGTCCTGTGATTTCAAAACAGGCAAGGTTGTTTTGCAGCAGGAAATTTCTACTGAGCAAGTCCAAAAACTACTCGGAGAAGGTAAAACGGATTTGTTAACCAACTTCAAATCCAATCGAACTGGTCGCGGATTTAAGGCTTACTTAGCCCTAGGTGCTGACGGTAAGATTGGTTTCGAATTTGAGGCTAAGGCGCCTAAAGAAGGGGCGGCGGCCAAAGCTCCAGCAAAGAAGCGTGCTGGGGCAAGCGCGGCAACTAAGTCTGCTGCAAAACCTAAGCGTGCCAGCAAAGCGAAGTCGTCTTCTAGTACTTGAGCGCTAATCAGCTTGGCCGCTAAAGCCGACCAAAGAGCGCCCCTCGAGCCTAGGGCCGTTGCCAAAAATATTCCTGGGCGTTGAGTCAGCGCACCAATAATTGGCAGACGATCGCCTGCTACGCAGCGTATGCCTACAAAGCTTCCCGCCTTTTGAAGGTGGCTAAGGTCACCCTCTTCATAATTCAACAAGCCCTTTGCTTGCTCGCGATTAAAGTCATCGCTTGCATCCCAATCTTGAAGGTCGGATTCGCCCTCATCAAAACTAGAGCCGACGATCCACTCATAGGCTCCATCTGACAACTTTCTTGCTGGTAAGCAATAGCCATCTTTAGAGATTGCGGTCCTCGGTAATTTTTTTGCCCACCCATTGTGCTCAGAAATGGAAAAAATAGTAAGTTGTCCACGTACCGGCCTTAAGGGGAGTCGCACATCCATACTTGCGGCTAAGCTTTTAGCTTGTAGTGCTGTTGCAATAATGACCTTGTCAGCGGTCATGATGACTTCATTGTGATGATTAAATAGTTTCCAACACGCACCGACTTTTTCTAATCGATTTACTGTGGTGTTCCAGTAGCAAGTTAATCTTGGATGGGGCTTAAGCGCGCTGACTGTTGCTTCAGATAAGTTTAGTGATGCGCCACGCGGGAGCCAAATACCACTTTGTTGAATGCCGCAAATTTGCATTGCCTCATTAGCATCCAGTGCTTGCGCCATATCTTTATCTAGGTCGAGCGACTGCAGATATTTTTCTACTTCACTAGGATTAAATGACGCATCTTTTTTGCTGGGCTGAAAGATGCCATGCTGATTCCAGGACTTACCCCAGCGAGCTTCAGCCATCAAGAATGCAATACGCGTTAAACGCAATAATCGTGGGGCGCCGCGGCCAACATGAGGATGAGCAATTGCATATGCGTGACTAGAACAAGCGGAGGCGGGGATGGGTGCAGAGTCAAGAATGCAAACGGCTTGGCCGCGCTCCAGCAACTCATGCGCAATAGTTGCACCTGCAATGCCTGCCCCAATCACCACGATGTCATGGTGTTGGGGTATGGTCATTAAATAAAGATGTTTTTAGAAAGACTTCTTAAATTTCTAGGGAACGCCTAGGCGTTTAAGCGCTTCTCAATTGTGCTGCGGGCTTCGAGCAGCTCTTTGGGCACACGTTCACCCAAATGCTCAAACAGCTCGGAGTGTAATTTGAGTTCATTCTTCCAATCATCAACAGCGACATTGATGGCTTTCTCGAATTTTTCTACAGAGTAATCAAGGCCATCCCAACTCATATCAGTATGTTCTGGGCAAATACCAAATACGGTCTCCGTACCTTTGGCCGTGCCTTCAGCGCGACCCAAGATCCAAGAAAGAACACGCATGTTTTCACCAAAACCAGGCCATACAAACTTGCCGTTCTCGTCTTTACGGAACCAGTTCACACAGTAGATTTTTGGTAACACTGCGCCTTCAGCGGAAAGCTTGCTACCGATATTCAACCAATGCTGGAAGTAGTCGCTCATGTTGTAACCCGCAAACGCAATCATCGCAAATGGATCGCGACGAACAACGCCGACCTGGCCAGTAATTGCAGCAGTAGTTTCAGAGCCCATTGTGGCTGCCATGTAAACACCCTCAACCCAATCACGCGCCTCACTTACCAATGGCACCGTGTTCGAACGGCGTCCACCAAATAAGAATGCGTCAATCGCCACGCCCTCTGGATTGTCCCAATTAGGATCAACTGCAGGATTATTTGTAGCGGCTACGGTGAAACGTGAATTTGGATGTGCAGCTTTACGGCCAGCGGCGCCATCAGCGGGCGTCCAGTCCTTACCTTGCCAATCAATTAAATGTGCTGGAGGCGTATCAGTCAAACCCTCCCACCAAACATCACCATCATCGGTTAAGCCGACGTTTGTAAAAATAGCATCTTGGTTTAATGAGTCGAGACAATTCGGATTGGTTTGACGATTTGTGCCTGGTGCGACACCGAAGTAACCAGACTCGGGGTTAATGGCAAACAAACGGGTTTTGCCAGTAACTGCGTCTTTACGTGGCTTAATCCATGCAATGTCATCACCAACGGTGGTGACCTTCCAGCCTTCAAATCCTTTTGGAGGAATCATCATGGAGAAGTTTGTTTTTCCGCAGGCTGACGGGAACGCTGCAGCGATATGGTATTTCTTACCCTCAGGTGAAGTTACGCCCAAGATCAACATGTGCTCAGCTAACCAGCCTTGATCGCGCCCCATATTGGAGGCAATGCGCAGGGCAAAACATTTTTTACCCAATAAGGCGTTACCACCGTAACCCGATCCGAAAGACCAAATCTCGCGAGTTTCTGGATAGTGAACGATGTATTTAGTTTTATTGTTCGGCCAGGCCACATCCTTTTCGCCAGCAGCCAATGGCTTGCCAACAGTATGAATACAAGGCACAAATTCGCCAGCAGCACCAAGCTGATCAATCACGGCTTTACCCATTCGCGTCATCAAGCGCATATTGATTGCAACATAAGGGCTATCCGATAACTCAACGCCAATGTGAGCGATTGGGGAGCCGATTGGCCCCATAGAGAAGGGAACAACATACATTGTTCTGCCGCGCATACAACCATCAAACAATGGCTGTAAGGTGGCACGCATTTCGCCTGGCTCTACCCAATTATTAGTTGGGCCAGCATCATCTTTTTTTGCAGAGCATATAAAAGTACGATCTTCGACACGAGCAACATCGTCCGGATCGGACAACGCTAAGAAAGAGTTTTTACGCTTAGCCGGGTTCAGACGCTTGAACACACCTGCGCTTACCAGCAACTCACAAAACTCGTCGTATTCCGCTTCTGAACCATCGCACCAACGAATCTGGTCTGGCTTGGTGAGGGCGGCTACATCTGCAACCCACTGAATGAGTTTTTGGTTTTTTACGTACTCAGGTACGTTATTGTTGATAGTCATGGGATTCCCGTGGAAAGTAATAATTTTTTAATCCAACGATTTTAACATTTCTGACACATTTCTTGGTCTTGCCCATCCAAGAGCAAATTCCTTATTTACCAATACAAAATTGGCTAAATATCTTGCCTAAAAGGTCGTCTGGGAGCAGTTTTCCAGTAATTTGTCCGAGCTGGTCTTGGGCTAAACGGAGCTCTTCTGCAAATAACTCCAGCGATACATTCCCATCTGCCGCGAATTGCTGGGATTTGTCTAGGTGGACAGACGCCCTATCAAGGCAATCCAAATGGCGTCGACGCGCCACAATAGCGCCCTCTTGAGTGCCGCCCCAACCAACGGTTTCCAATATTTTCTGCTTTAGCGCCTCAATACCATCGCCAGTCTTGGCCGAAATAAATAATGCCCGCCCTTTGGTGCTCCTTAGATCAGATGAGCTTAACAAATCGGATTTGTTGTGAACTTCTAAAACCGGGCACTTGGATGGAAGCGACTTCAATATCTGGGCTTTAAGCTCAAGCTCGGGGCCATCTACGCTGTCTATAGTGCTTGAATCTTGCAAAAAAATGACTAGATCAGCGGCCCCAATGGCCTCCCAAGATCTTTCGATGCCCTTTGCCTCAACTAGATCATTGGTATCACGCAATCCGGCAGTATCAATAATGTGCATTGGAACGCCGCCGATAGTGATGCTCTCCTTTACCCGATCTCTGGTAGTTCCGGCTATCGGCGTAACAATAGCCACCTCTTCACCAGCCAAACAGTTCAGGAGAGAGCTTTTTCCAACATTGGGGGCGCCAGCTAAAACAAGTTGAATACCATCCCGCAGAATCTTGCCTTGTTTAGCCCCCTCTCTTAGAGCATGCAATTGATGCATCACCGTTTTAAGGCGTTCGCGGGCCTGTGCATTCTCCAGAAATTCAATCTCCTCCTCGGGAAAATCTAAAGTAGATTCCACCAAAATTCGAAGTTGGGTAATTTCTTCAATTAAGCTATTAATGTCATTTGAAAAGGCGCCCTGCAATGATCGTGCCGCGCCGCGCACTGCAGCTTCACTTTGGGCATCTATTAAGTCTGCGATTGCCTCTGCCTGGGCTAGATCAATTTTATTATTGAGATAGGCGCGCAAAGAAAATTCGCCGGGCTCTGCAATAACCAAGCCTTGGTCTTGCCCCAGCTCTAGGCATCTCCGCATAACCAACTCGAGGAGCTGTGGCCCACCATGGCATTGCAACTCCAACACATCATCACCAGTAAAAGAGGCGGGGGCAGCAAAATAAATCGCTATGAGTTGGTCAATTACTTCGCCATCACCGTCGCGCAAGGTGAGTAGATTTGCTTGCCGTGGAGTTAATGTTTTTTGAAATAAGGCGCTGGTAATCTGCAATAGATTGGGGCCGCTAATGCGAATTACCCCAACACCTGCCTTGCCTGGGGCTGTAGCAACCGCAATGATGGGCAGCTTTCTAGTCAGCATCGCGGATGCCCCCTGTGTTATCTAAGCAGCCAAAGTTTTATTTGGCTGGCCTTTTTTCAAACATTTGATTGATTTGCCATTGTTGAGCTATGGATAACAAGTTATTCACAACCCAATACAAAACTAAGCCTGCGGGGAAAAAGAAGAACATGACAGAAAATACTAGTGGCATGTACATCATGATCTTTGCCTGAACTGGATCAGGTGGCGTAGGGTTGAGTTTAGTTTGCACAAACATAGAGGCGGCCATGATGATCGGCAGAATGTAGTACGGATCTGGTACCGACAAATCTTGGATCCAACCAATCCACGGGGCATTGCGCATCTCTACAGAGGAGAGTAATACCCAGTACAGCGAGATAAACACAGGGATCTGAATGACGACCGGCAAGCAACCACCTAAGGGATTAATTTTCTCCTTACGATACATCTCCATCATTGCTTGATTTAATTTTTGTGGTTCGCCTTTATATTGTTCCCTCATTACCATCAGTCGTGGCTGGACTTCTTTCATACGCGCCATTGATTTATAACTTGCGGCTGAAAGTGGGAAGAACACCAATTTAATCAAAATGGTCAGAAGAATAATTGACCAACCCCAATTGCCCACATAAGCATGAATATTTTCTAATAACCAAAAAATGGGTTTAGCGAGGATAGTGAGATAGCCATAATCTTTCAATAAAGCAAAACCAGGGGCAATTGTTTCAAGAACACTTTCTTCTTGTGGGCCCACAAACAATTTTGCTTTTTCAACCACGGTCGCGCCAGGAGCAACGATGCCCAAAGGTGTTTGTATACCAATGCGATACAGATTGTTATCAATCTTTCCCGCATAAATGTCACGCGCTACTTTGTCGGCAGGAATCCAGGCGCTAGCAAAGTAATGTTGCACCATTGCAATCCATGCGGGATCGCCAGCCGCTACTTGAGTTGGAATAGTAATTTTATTTTTGTCAATCGCCGTAAATTCCAGCTTATTGAATTTTTCTTTTTCTGTATAAGCTGCTGGCCCAGTAAATGTACTCGCAGAGAACGCACCATCAAAGGGTCCAATTTTTTGTTCTTGAGAGCCATCCCGAACAATCTCCGTATACAAAACCAGTGGCGTTGCATTTGCACTGCTTTGTGTCACGCGATGACCCACATCCACAACATAACTGCCTGGGCTGAGAATATAAGTCTTCTCTAGTTTGACGCCGTTACGCTCACTAAGCAAAACAATAAATGGGTTTCCGGAACCATCTTTGCCAGACTGAACCATCTTAAAGCTGCTAGTGTGATTTGGTAAATCTGCATTACCCAAAGCAATTAAACCTGAGCGGGCAAAGTATTTATGGGTTGGCGTGTATTGAAATAGCTCAACTGGTTTTTTTTCTGGGGTGAGTTGTTTTGGTAGCTTCGCATTAATAACATTGCCACCGTTAGCGCTAATTTCTAAGGCCAGAACATCATTTTGCAAAATAAACTTTTCTGATGTTTCGATTGCCCCTGCAATTGGGGTTGAGGCTTGACTTGGCGCTAAAACACCTTGGCTTTGTACGGGGGCTGGAACATCTAACTTGTCCGCTGGCTTGTCGGCTGCAACGACGTTGTTTGTAGGGTTTCCGCCAAACATGGAGGGCTTACCCTCTTGAACCTGCCAGTTGTTGTACAACAAGAGGCCCGACATGGAGAAGACCGTCCAAAGAATTGTTTTTTTAAAGTCCATTTGCATTCACTTAATAATGATGAGATCTTGGTTTTACAGCGGGGTCATGACCGCCCTGTGACCACGGATTACAGCGCAGAATGCGCCATATCATCAGTCCAAAGCTTTTGAAAAATCCATAATGAGCAAAACAATCGCAGGCATATTGAGAGCAGCTTGGCGCAAATTTGCAATGCATCCCGACAAAAGGACTTAGTGTAATTTGATACAACCTTACAACCTTGATCGCAATTTTGTTTAATAAGCGCACGTTAAATTAACCCTGCAATTTGGCTTCGTAGAACTTCTTTTTCTTTTCTTCTGAGCCTGCCTCGGGTTTCTCGACCAATTGGTTTTTTTAGCTTTACCACCACATCGCTGTTCAGGCTTGTAGCTTGAGCAATTCGAACCGTTTCACGGATCATGCGCTTTAATTGGTTGCGATCTACCGCACGCTTAGCTAATTTTTTAGCTACCGCAATTCCTAAATCTGGCGCAGCACCTTGATTTAGAGATGCCAAATACAAACCCCAATACAAACTTGTCTTGGGGCGTGTTTTTAGTAAGTCAGAAATCCTGGCGCTGTTCAACTGCTAAATTAAACAGCTAGACGTTTACGGCCTTTAGCGCGACGTGCATTTAATACTGCGCGCCCACTCTTAGTTTTCATACGAATACGAAATCCGTGTGTACGTTTACGGCGTGTTACTGAGGGTTGGTATGTTCTTTTCATGATTCATCCTGCAAAACCCAGTATTTTCCTTGTTGCAAAGCAAAAGGTCAACCGCTAGAGAAGAATATATAGGTATTTTTCTCTATTTTATGGGTGTAGATTTAATAAACCCTTAATTTAAAAGGATTTATTAAGTTTATTCACAAGTTATCCACAGGTTTTCCACGAATTTCTCGCTTGTGGATAACTTTATGGGATCGCTACAATGGGTCCTCCAAAAATATGAGTAATTTACAGAGCCCCCCCACATTGAATTCA